>NZ_JBAVCF010000041.1:0-15925 GCF_049586575.1 Bradyrhizobium sp. | reverse complement strand
GAGTAAAGGAGAATGAAACGGATACGCCCGATGATGCAACAGAGCCGCTCCGGAAAGGGACTGCGATGACATCAAACGGCACATCTGCCGTTGCCCAAACGAGCGGCCCTGCACGCTCCGGCCGGGTCGATTGGGTCGACTACGCCAAGGGCATCTGCATCATCATGGTCGTGATGATGCATTCGGTGCTGGGGGTGGAACTGGCCGCCGGCCAGACCGGCTTCATGCACCTGGTGGTCGCCTTCGCCAAACCGTTCCGGATGCCGGATTTCTTCCTGATCTCCGGCCTGTTCCTGCCGCTCGTCATTGATCGAGACTGGCGCACCTATCTCGACCGGAAGGTCATGCATTTCGCCTATTTCTACGTCCTCTGGGTGACGATCCAATTCGGCTTCAAGGCGCCTGCCTTTGCCGCTGAAACGAGTTGGGCTCATGCCGGATACCTTTATCTGGAATCGTTCGTCGAACCGTTCGGCACGTTGTGGTTCATTTACGAGTTGCCGATCTTCTTCGTTGTCACGAAGGCGACGCGGCGCCTGCCGCCGCTGCTGATCTGGGGCCTCGCGGCAATCCTGGAGATGACCCACTACTCGACCGGCTGGACCGCGATCGACGAATTCGGCGCGCGCTTTGTGTACTTCTATACTGGCTACCTGTTTGCGGACCGGGTGTTCGCGTTGTCCAATCACGCGCGGGCAGAGCCCCGCCTCGCGCTCGCCGCATTGGCGCTTTGGGCGCTCGCCGACGAAAGCCTTGTACGGCTTGGGGTGAGCGAATGGCCGCTGATTTCGCTGTCGCTGGGCATCGTCGGCGCGTGCGCTATCGTCACGATCGGCACGCTGCTGGCGCGCGCGAGATGGCTCGACTTCGTCCGCTTCTGCGGCGAGCACTCGATCGTGATCTACCTCGCCTTCTTCCTGCCGATGGCGGCAACGCGGACGCTTCTTCTGCGCATCGGCATCATCCACGACGTCGGGGTGATGTCGCTGACGGTCACGCTGGTAGCCCTGTTCGGCGCGCTGGCGATCTGGCAGGCCGCGATCAGATTCGGGGCCAACTTCCTGTTCGAACGCCCCGATACGTTCTGGATCGCGCCGAAAAAACCCAGCCCGACCCTGCAAGCGGCGGAATAGGGCTCAGGCGCGCGACTTACGCAAAAATCCCCGGCACAACGGGTTTCGAAGGCTGTCAATCGCCGGAAAAATCCCTAAATTTCGGCCATGCCGAAATCCGCGCCAAAAACCGCTGCCCCAAAACCCGTTGCCGCCAAAGCCCTCGCCAAGGGCGACCACGTATTTCTGGTCGACGGCTCCTCCTATATTTTTCGCGCCTACCACGCGCTGCCGCCGCTCAACCGCAAATCCGATGGATTGCAGGTTAATGCGGTGCTCGGCTTCTGCAACATGCTGTGGAAGCTGTTGCGCGACATGCCGCCGGACAACCGGCCGACGCATCTGGCAATCGTCTTTGACAAGTCCGAAGTCACCTTCCGCAACAAGCTTTATCCCGATTACAAGGCCCACCGCCCGCCGGCGCCGGACGATCTCATTCCTCAGTTCGCTCTTATCCGCGATGCCGTGCGGGCTTTCGATCTGCCCTGTCTCGAGCAAATCGGCTTCGAGGCCGACGACCTGATTGCGACCTACGCGAAGGAGGCCGGCCAACGCGGCGCCACCACCACCATCGTGTCCTCGGACAAGGACCTCATGCAGCTCGTCACCGACAAGGTGACGATGTTCGACACCATGAAGGATCGCCGCATCGGGATTCCCGAAGTGATCGAGAAATTCGGCGTGCCGCCGGAGAAAGTCGTCGAAGTTCAGGCGCTGGCGGGAGATTCCACCGACAACGTCCCGGGCGTGCCCGGCATCGGCATCAAGACCGCGGCGCAACTGATCGTCGAATACGGCGATCTCGAAACGCTGCTGAAACGCGCCGGCGAGATCAAACAGCCGAAGCGGCGCGAAGCCTTGATCGAGAATGCCGGGAAGGCGCGCATTTCGCGGCAACTGGTGCTGCTCGACGACAAGGTCAAGCTGGACGTGCCGCTCGACGACCTGGCGGTGCACGAGCCCGACGCGCGCAAGCTGGTCGCCTTTCTCAAGGCAATGGAGTTCTCCACGCTCACCCGGCGCGTCGCCGAATATTCGCAAATCGATCCGGCATCCGTGCAAGCCGATGCAGGGAAAGGAGGCGTATTTTCGCCGCTTCCGCTTGCCGAGAAAGTCGATGAATCCGGCAACGTACCCAGGTCCACCCAAAGCGGGGACTTGTTTGCCGACCAGAAGCCGGTCTCGCCAAAGGGCGGAGCGGGCGCTCCGGGCAAGCCGGGCGACAGGAACGACAAGACATCGAGCCTGAAGGGCACGCCGAAGGCGCTAGCGGCGGCGCGCGCTGAGGAAGCGCGCAACACGCCGATCGATCGCAAGAAATACCAGACCATCCGCACACCGGCCGAACTCAAGACCTGGATTGCGCGGGCGCAAGATGCCGGCCAGTTCGCGCTCGAAATCAAGGCAAGCTCGGAAGACCCGATGCAGGCCGAGATTTGCGGCATTGCGCTCGCGCTAAAGCCCAACGATGCCGGCTACATTCCGCTCGATCACAAGCAGGCCGGCGACGGCAGCGGACTTTTTGCCGCCGGGCTTGCCCCCGACCAGATGAAGGTAACGGATGCGCTGGCGGCACTGCGGCCGCTGCTGGAATCCGCCGGCATTCTCAAGATCGGATTCAACATCAAATTCGGCGCGGTTATGCTGGCGCAGGCCGGCATCACGCTACGCAATTGCGACGACGCGCAGCTCATGAGTTATGCGCTCGACGCCGGCCGCAACGCGCATGGGCTCGATTCGCTTTCAGAAAGCTGGCTCGGTCACGCCACCATCACCCATGGCGAATTGACCGGCAGCGGCAAAGGCAAGCTGAGTTTCGATCAAGTCGCGATCGACAGAGCGACCGAATATTCGGCTGAGGATGCCGACGTGATCCTGCGGCTATGGAGGCTGCTGAAGCCGCGCCTCGTCGCCGAGCACATGACGGCGGTCTACGAGCTGCTGGAACGTCCGCTGGTGGCGGTGCTGGCGCGAATGGAGCGGCGCGGCATCTCGATCGATCGGCAGGTGTTGTCGCGTCTCTCCGGTGAGTTCGCCCAGACCGCGGCACGGGTCGAGGCCGAGATTCAGGAAATTGCCGGCGAGCCGGTCAATGTCGGCAGTCCCAAGCAAATCGGCGACATCCTGTTCGGCAAGATGGCGATTCCCGGCGGCACCAAGACCAAGACCGGCGCATGGTCGACCTCGGCGCAAATCCTCGACGACCTCGCCGAGCAGGGCCATGAATTTCCAAAGAAGATTTTGGAGTGGCGGCAGGTCTCGAAACTGAAATCCACCTACACCGACGCGCTGCCGACCTATGTGCACCCGCAGACCCATCGCGTGCATACGACTTACGCGCTGGCGGCGACCACCACCGGGCGACTGTCGTCGAATGAGCCGAACCTGCAAAACATTCCGGTACGCACCGAGGACGGAAGAAAAATTCGCCGCGCCTTCATCGCGTCCGCCGGCCACAAGCTGGTGTCGGCGGATTATTCGCAGATCGAATTGCGCCTGTTGGCCGAGATCGCCGATATTCCCGTGCTCAAGCAGGCTTTTCGCGACGGGCTCGACATTCACGCCATGACCGCTTCGGAGATGTTCGGCGTTCCCGTCAAGGACATGCCAAGCGAGGTACGCCGTCGTGCCAAGGCGATCAATTTCGGCATCATCTACGGAATCTCGGCGTTTGGATTGGCCAATCAGCTCGGCATCGCCCGTGAAGAGGCGTCCGCCTACATCAAGAAATATTTCGAGCGCTTCCCCGGCATTCGCGCCTATATGGACGCCACGCGCGATTTCTGCCGCGCCAACGGCTATGTCGAAACGCTGTTCGGCCGCAAATGCCACTACCCCGATATCAAAGCCTCCAACGCCTCGGTCCGTGCATTTAACGAGCGTGCGGCGATTAACGCGCGCCTGCAGGGAACGGCCGCCGACATCATCCGCCGGGCGATGATCCGCATGGAAGAGGCGCTCGCCGAGAAGAAACTCTCGGCGCAAATGCTGCTGCAAGTTCACGACGAACTGATCTTCGAGGTGCCGGACGGCGAGGTCGCGGCGACGCTGCCGGTGGTTCAGCACGTCATGCAAGATGCGCCGTTCCCGGCTGTCGTGCTCTCGGTGCCGCTGCACGTCGATGCGCGCGCGGCCAGCAACTGGGACGAGGCGCACTGAAGAAAAGAAGAGCGGTGGGTGCCCACCGCTCTTCTGAACTTGTCTTGCCTGTGCCGCCGTTTATTCCGCCGCGAGCTTGACCTCAGGCGCAGCCGCGCGGACGTCGGCATCGACCTTGGCTTCGAACTTGGCGAAATTCTTCTGGAACATGCCGACCAGGGCGCGTGCGGTCTTGTCGAACTCGGCCTTGTCTTTCCAAGTGTTGACGGGATCGAGAATGTCGCTCGGCACACCCGGCAGCGCGGTCGGCACCTCAAAGCCGAAATACTTGTCGGTGCGGAACTCGACATTGCGCAAGGAGCCATCGAGCGCTGCGGTGAGCAGCGTCCGCGTCACCTTGATCGGCATCCGCGAGCCGGTGCCGAACTTGCCGCCGGTCCACCCCGTATTGACCAGCCAGCAATCGACATTGTGCTTGGCGATCAGCTCGCGCAGCATATTGCCGTACACGGACGGATCGAGCGGCAGGAACGGCGACCCAAAGCAGGTCGAGAATTCCGGCTGCGGCTCGTTACCGAGGCCACGCTCGGTGCCCGCCACCTTGGCGGTGTAGCCGGACAGGAAGTGATACATCGCCTGCGCAGGCGAAAGCTTGGCGATCGGCGGCAGGACGCCGAAGGCATCGGCGGCCAGCATCACCACGTTCTTCGGATGACCGGCGCGGCCTGTTCTTGAAGCGTTGGGGATGAAATCCAAGGGATAAGCAGATCGCGTATTTTCCGTCTTCGAGCCGTCGTCGAAATCGGGCACCCGCGTAAACTCGTCGAGCACGACGTTCTCAAGCACGGCGCCGAAGCGCTTGCTGGCGGAATAAATCTCGGGCTCGGCCTCTTCCGACAGCTTGATGCACTTGGCGTAGCATCCGCCTTCGAAATTGAAGATGCCGTCGGTGCCCCAGCCGTGCTCGTCGTCGCCGATCAGCGTCCGCTTGGGATCGGCCGAGAGCGTGGTTTTTCCGGTGCCGGAGAGGCCGAAGAAAACCGCGCTATCGCCTGCGGGGCCGACATTGGCTGAACAGTGCATCGGCAACACGCCGCGCGCGGGCAGATAGTAATTGAGCGTCGTGAACACGCTCTTCTTCATCTCACCGGCATAATAAGAGCCGCCGATCAGGACGATCTTGCGAGCGAAATCGATTGCGACCACGTTCTCCGAGCGCACGCCGTGACGTTTCGGATCGGCGCGGAAGCTCGGCAGGTCGATGATGGTCAGTTCGGGCGCGAAGCCTGCGAGCTCCGACTGCTGGGGCCTGATCAAGAGCGTGCGGATAAAGAGCGAGTGCCAGGCGAGCTCGGTGAAGACGCGGGTCTTGATCCGGAACGTCGGATCGGCGCCACCGTAGAGGTCCTGCGCAAACAACGTCATGCCTTCGGCATGCTTGAGGAAGTCGGTATAGATCGCTTCGAACTGCTCGGCAGATATCGACTGGTTGCCGGCCCACCACATGTTCTTGTCGGTGGTCGCGTCACGAACCGTGAACTTGTCCTTCGGGCTGCGGCCGGTGAACTCGCCGGTGTCCGCGCACAATGCGCCATCGGCCGAGAGCCTCGCTTCGCCTGCCGACAGCGCGTGCTGGTAAAGCTGCGATGCACCGAGATTCCAGTGCACACCTTTCAGATTTTTCAAGCCTAACTTGTCGGCGCCGAAGGCGCCGTTGCGTTTACCCGTCTCTTGCACGAAAAACTCCTCCTCGAATCCGCGTATCTCGATCGCGCGAACGCCGCACGTCCTTCACGGTTAAGACCGCGAATATACTCGCCCAACCAAGGCCCGGCGAACGAAACTTTCGGGCGATCTATTATTGATGAATGCCGGGCTTGCCAAGCCGATCCCGCCGATTTGGTTTATTCCAGAGGGTGCCGGCCCAATTTGCCGCATGCTGCGCCGCGAAGGGGGCTCACGCTTTCGTCCGGGCTTGTTCGGCCAGGCGAACCAGCATCTTGCGGAGCTCGCCGGGCCCCGTGACTCGCTGCGGAAAGTCGAGCCGCAGGGTCTTGTTTCCGGCTTGCAGGTCGATGCCATCAGGATCGAGCCCGCTGCATAGCCAATCGCCCGCTCCTGCGCCCAAAAGACACGTGGCGTACAGGCCAAGCGCCTCCCGATGGTCGGTGTTCATGTGCTCGACCGCACTTTGTTCTGCTTCCAGAAGCGCCCCGGCGTCCGAAATATCGGTCAGAAATTGCGCCGGCTTGAGATCTAGAATCCGTCCAAATCCAGCGACGAGATGGGTTCCCGAAAGGCGTATCCGAAAAAAGGCGAAGTCCTTGAAGTCCACGAAGACTTCCGCACCCGGATGGGCGTTGAGGTAGCGCCGGCGCACGATTTCCTGATCGGAGGCGACTTCCTCGGCGTGGCCCGACAGCATGATCCGCGATCCCTCCAGCGGATCGCCTTCGACGCGCTCGTCCAGCATTAGCGAAACCCTCGCGTCCGCCAGCAGGTTTCTGGTGTGAATCGCGAGGCGGGAAATCAGCAGGATTGGCGAGCCGTCAGGGTAGCTTGCGACGTTCACGAGCGAGCAGTAGGGATCGCCGCTGCCGGTCATCAAGGTCGCGAGCGCACCCTGCCGGCTGCGGCGAAGAAGCCTGCCGACTGCCTTGGCGGGCTCGAAATCAGGGGTCAATTGCATCGATTATTTCCTTGCATCCTATTGCAATTTGGACCTTTTTTCGGGTAAACGGACGTCTATATGGGTCGAGGCGCCTAAAGTTCAGGAAGCGCCTCCAGGAAACTCGGTCACACTTCAGCCCAGCTTGCATTGCTCGTTGACCGCGTTCGAAGCCCAGTTATGCGGCGCACCAACTGAATAGCCGCCGTTTCAGCAACGTTAGTGCGAAAGCAGGCTCATGCCCACAATTGCCCTGGTCGATGACGACCGCAACATTCTCACATCCGTCTCGATTGCGCTCGAAGCCGAGGGCTACCGCATCATGACCTACACGGATGGTGCGTCAGCACTCGATGGATTCAGGACCAGCCCACCGGACCTTGCCATCCTCGACATCAAGATGCCGCGCATGGACGGCATGGAGACGCTGAGGCGGTTGCGGCAAAAATCCGATCTGCCGGTGATCTTCCTGACGTCCAAGGACGAGGAAATCGACGAATTGTTCGGCCTCAAAATGGGCGCCGACGATTTCATCCGCAAGCCATTCTCCCAGCGATTGCTGGTCGAACGCGTCAAGGCGGTGTTGCGCCGCGCAGCGCCGAAGGATCCGACCGCTGTGCCGAAGGAGACCGACGCCAAGGCGCTCGACCGCGGGCTCCTGCGCATGGATCCGGAACGCCACACCTGCACCTGGAAGAACGAGCCGGTCACGCTCACCGTGACCGAGTTTCTGATCCTTCAGGCGCTGGCCACACGTCCCGGCGTCGTGAAGAGCCGCAACGCCTTGATGGATGCAGCCTATGATGACCAGGTCTATGTCGACGATCGGACCATCGACAGCCACATCAAGCGGCTGCGCAAGAAGTTCAAGGTCGTGGACGACGACTTCGAGATGATCGAAACCCTCTATGGGGTCGGATACCGTTTCAAGGAAACCTGAGGGGCGCAGGGTCTCCTGCGCGCTTTTACGGACTAACGCCGCCGGAGCACCGGTGGTAGAATGCTGAAACGACAGCACCGCTTCAGCCTTTTGAAACAACCGGCGGTTTTGGCCATTGCTTGATCGAACCCAGCCTGATGCAACCCTGAGCGCCGACGACGTCACGACCGGCGTCGTGATGGATACCGTTGCCGCGGAAAGCCCGGCCTTGCCGTCATGGCGGCCGCTCGACTGGCTGCAGCGGTTCGGACAGTTCGCCTTTGCCTTAAGCTTCTCCAGCCTCACCCGGCGTATCGTTTCGCTCAACATTGCCGGCCTGCTTGCGCTGGTAGCGAGCATTCTCTACCTCTCGCAATTCCGCGCCGGCCTGATCGACGCCCGCGCGCAGAGCTTGCTGGTGCAGGCCGAGATCATCGCCGGCGCCATCGCAGCGTCAGCCACCGTCGAAACCAATACCATCACCATCGACCCCGACCGGTTGCAGGATTTGAAGCCTGGCGAGACCTATGGCGCGCCGGACGAATTTTCGGGGCTCGATTTTCCGATCAATCCGGAGCGGGTCGCGCCGGTGCTGCGCCGGCTGATTTCGCCGACCAAAACCCGTGCGCGCATCTACGACCGCGACGGCTCGCTCATTCTGGATAGCCGCAGTCTCTATGGCCGCGGCGATGTGCTGCGCTTCGAGCTGCCGCCGCCCGCCGTAGAGAAGCCAGGGATTGCCGAACGCACGATGATCGCAATCCGGACCTGGCTCAATCGCGGCGACCTGCCGCTTTATACCGAACTCGGTCCGGAAAACGGCAACGGCTACCAGGAGGTCGAGCAATCGCTGAAAGGCCAGAAAAGCAGCATGGTGCGCGTCAACGACCGCGGTGAGGTGATTGTTTCGGTCGCAGTCCCCGTGCAGCGGTTCCGCGCGATCCACGGCTCGTTGATGCTTTCGACCCAGGGCGACGATATCGACCAGATGGTCACTGCCGAACGGCTTGCGATCCTCAAGGTCGGCGGCGTCGCTTCCATTGTCATGATTGTGCTGTCGCTGGCGCTCGCCAGCACCATCGCGGGGCCGGTGCGCCGGCTCGCCGACAGCGCCGAACGGGTCCGCCGCCGCATCCGCACCCGTGTCGAGATTCCCGATTTCACCGGGCGCCGCGACGAGATCGGCCATCTCTCCGGCGCGCTGCGCGACATGACCGGCGCGCTTTACAACCGCATCGAGGCGATCGAGACGTTCGCCGCCGACGTCGCCCACGAACTGAAGAACCCGCTGACCTCGCTGCGCTCGGCGGTCGAGACCCTGCCGCTCGCGCGCACCGAAAACAGCCGAGCCCGGCTGCTCGCCGTGATCGAGCATGACGTCAAACGCCTCGACCGGCTGATCTCGGACATTTCCGACGCAAGCCGGCTCGATGCCGAGTTGCAGCGCCAGGACATGGCGCCGGTCGATCTCCGCCGCTTGCTCACGGCGCTCGCTTCCGTCGCCAACGAAACCCGGCGCGGCAACACTGTCGGCGTCGAGCTGCGCTTCGAGGGCCGGGGGGCGCACGATACCTTCTCGGTGCCGGGACACGATTCGCGGCTCGGACAGGTCATCTCCAACCTGCTGTCGAACGCCCAGTCATTCTCGGAACCCGGCAGCAAGGTGCGGATCAGCTGCCGGAACAGGCGCTCGAACATCGAAATCATCGTCGACGACGACGGGCCCGGCATCCGAGAGGACGCGCTCTCCCGGATTTTCGAGCGCTTCTACACCGATCGGCCGCATCAGGGCTTCGGGCAAAATTCTGGGCTCGGTCTTTCGATCTCGAGGCAGATCGTGGAAGCCCATGGCGGGAGGATATGGGCGGAGAATCGCGCGGGCCCGCCGACCGCCGGCGGCGAGCCGACGGTTGCCGGCGCCCGCTTTGTGGTCCGGCTCCCGACGTAATGACGGGCGAGAGCGGCACCAGCATCCACGCCTCCGCCGTACTGGTCGGAGACCGGGCCGTCCTCATCCGCGGGCCATCCGGTTCCGGCAAATCGCGCCTTGCTTTCGACCTCGTGCTGGCCGGCCGCGCCGACCTGATTGCCGCGGCCATGTTGGTGGGAGATGACCGCGTCCATGTCTGGCCGCGGATGGGGGAACTCATGGTCCGCCCCGCGCCCGCATTGGCCGGCCTGATCGAAATTCGTGGTCTTGGTATCCGCCGTTGCGATTTCGCGCCCGAAGCCTCCATCGGCCTGGTGGTCGATCTGGATGCGGCCGACGCCGAGCGCCTGCCGCCGCCGGACGCCTTGCAGACCGAGATAAATGGTATTTTGATACCAAGAATCCCCGTCAAACAGGGATTTTCGGCACTTCCACTGGTCATCGGCGCCCTTACAATGACCGCGAATTCATCTTCGGCAGATTGCTCGAAGGAATTTGGTAACCATATCAGTCCCACTATCGCGACCGAATAGACCGGCGCTCGTTCCCGCTCCCCTTCGCCCATTTGCGGGAAAATTGCAGCGATCCCCTCTTGCGCAGGGGCTCTGGATGGTCAAAGTGGCGCGTTCGTGCGGTGCACAAAGGCACCCACGAGGAGTTTTCGATGATTGGTCTAGTGCTTGTGACCCATGGGCGCCTTGCCGACGAATTCAAGGCGGCGCTTGAGCATGTTATGGGTCCGCAAAAACAAATCGAAGCCGTCACAATCGGGGCCGAGGATGATTCCGATTTGTGCCGCAGCGACATAATCGAGGCAGTCAATCGCGTCGACAGCGGCGATGGGGTTGCGATCCTCACCGACATGTTCGGCGGCACGCCTTCGAATCTCGCGATTTCCTGCATGAGCCGCCCGAAGGTGGAAGTGCTCGCAGGAATCAATCTTCCCATGCTGGTCAAACTTGCCAAGGTCCGCGAAGAGCGAACGCTTCCCGATGCCATTGCCATGGCCCAGGAAGCCGGCCGCAAATATGTGACCATCGCAAGCCGGGTACTCGCCGGCAAATGAGCGACGACGACGCGTCGCCCGAGACTTCAGCCGGACCGAGTATCCCGGACGGCGCCATTTCTCGTGAACTGCCAATCGTCAACAAACGCGGCCTTCACGCGCGCGCTTCGGCCAAATTCGTGCAGATGGTCGAGCGCTTCAACGCCGACATATGGGTAACCAAAGGCGGAGAGACGGTCGGCGGCACCTCGATCATGGGGCTGATGATGCTGTCCGCAGGACCGGGCACATCGATCACGGTCTCGGCCGCCGGACCCGAGGCTCAGGCTGCGCTGGATGCGATCAGCGAACTCGTCGCCGCCAAGTTCAACGAAGAGAATATGTAAGCTTCGAAGAGGCGCGGTATCGACGGCGTCCTCCCTCGCAGCGCTATTGCGGGGAGAGGATAAGAGAAATCATTTCGCCGGCGGCACGATATAGATCTTCCAGGTAGTCGCCGGCCCCGGATGGCCCTTGAAGAAGCGCTGCGTGGTGACGGCCAGCTGCTCGGCATCCTTGCCGTTCTTGGCCATCCAGGCCTCGCACTCCGGCAGCCGGTTATCCGTTGTATCGCAGACGCCGATGAATCCAAGGCGCTTGGCTTCCTCCAGCGAGGTCAGGCCCGACGACCAGATTTCACCGGGCGTCAACGGCGCCGGATGATCCGGGCTATAGAATGTCATGGGCTCGCCGACCTCTGTTGTGCCGGCGACCACCGACCAGCGCGAAAAAAAGCGGTTGTGCCATAGCTGGGTCAGTTCGCGGGCCAACTGGGAGCGCGCGCCATAGCCGAAGGCGGCATTCGGATTATCGGTGATCTCGCGGGCCGCGATAGTGGGCGAGGCGGCGAGCGTCGCCAAGGTGAGAACAAGCCAGGTCGCAGTAATCCGGAACAACGCGATGCTTGGTAGCCGCAGTTGCGGAATCGCGACCAGCGTCAACGGCGTCAGGAAGAACAGCGAGATCCCCCAATCGGTCTTCATATAGACCGACAAGATCAATCCGCCGAGCGGCGGCCCGACCGCGACCACGATCTGGATGATCCAGACATTGAGCGCCTGCGACAGGTTCACGCCGCTATTCGCCCCGGGCGACCAGACGCGCGCTAGCGTGGTCGACGGCCGGCGCAGGCTTATTCCAACGAGCGCGAGGGAGGCGATCAATACCGGCAAGGCCAAAAGCCCTAGATTATGCTCGACGTAACCGAGAACCAGCATCGCGCTCTCAGCGCGGGTTCGATGCCCGTAGACATCGTCGGCGTAGATGAGCGGTGCGAAGTCCACGCCTTTCAACCACAGAAGATGCGGAATCATCGCAACGATAGCGACGACAATCGCGACCCAGGGCGCCGGCGAGCGCAGCAGTTTCATCCGGTCCGGATGAATCAGCGCGGCCAGCCCGACCGCGCCGATCATGGTCAGCACCCAGTATTTTGTCATCAGCGCCAACGCAACGGCCAGCCCGAGCCAGAAGCCTGAGAGGGCGTTGCGTTTTTCAAACGCATTCAGATAGGCCAGCATCAGAAGCGGCAGCGTGACGAGTTGCAGGAGGTCCGGATTGTATTTGAAGCCCTTGAAATTGAAGATCGGGTAGATCGCAAGCATCACCACGACCATAAACGCGCGGCGATAATCCACCACCCGAAGCGCGATCAGCCACGTGATCACGAGGCCCACGGAGACCGTCGTCATCGCCAGCAGATAGGTGGCCCAATCGGTGACCGGAAAAGCCTTGAACCAGAGACCGGCGACCCAGCCTGCCAGCGGCGGATGCTTGCCGTAGCCGAGTTGGAACTTCTGCCCCCAGGCAAAGGCTTCGGCGACGTCCATGTGGACGTCCTGCGCCGCCTTGAGATTGATCAGGATGACGGTCCAGAGCAGCGCATGGATCGTGGCAAAGGTAAAGACGAACGCGGAAGCGCCATGGCGATTGGTCGCGGACGCCGCCACCCAGGCCGCGAGCCGCCTGAAGCTCAGCCGCCGGCTTTTCCGACGCCGTGACTGCACAGGCGCAGAAGTTAGCAGTGTCGTTGGCATACGCGTCGTACCCTCGTTTCGTCGCGGCATTCCCGTGTGGGTAGCGCGTTTTCCGCTGCCATGAAATCAGCTTGACGTGAAGAAGCCCCGTTAAAATGCCGCAATATGGTTGCCGCACCGGAACGCGAATGCTATCCCGCGCCCATGACATCCGCCCCGATTTCGAACATCCGCAACTTTTCGATCGTTGCGCATATTGACCATGGCAAATCGACGCTGGCCGACCGCCTGATCCAGACCACAGGCGGGTTGCAAGCCCGCGAGAGGACGGAACAGGTGCTCGATTCCATGGATACCGAGCGCGAGCGTGGAATCACGATCAAGGCGCAAACCGTGCGGCTGAGCTACACCGCCAAGGACGGCCAATCCTACATCCTGAATTTGATCGACACGCCGGGCCATGTCGATTTCGCCTACGAGGTGTCGCGCTCGCTGGCAGCCTGTGAAGGTTCGCTGCTGGTGGTGGACGCAAGCCAGGGCGTCGAGGCCCAGACACTCGCCAACGTCTACCATGCGCTCGACGCCGGCCATGAAATCGTGCCGGTCTTGAACAAGATCGACCTGCCGGCCGCCGAACCCGAACAGGTCAAGCAGCAGATCGAGGACGTGATCGGCATCGACGCCTCCGACGCCGTGATGATTTCGGCCAAGACCGGACTTGGCATCGACGAAGTGCTGGAAGCGATCGTGCATCGGCTGCCACCGCCCAAGGGCGACCGCGAGGCGTCGCTGAAGGCGCTTCTGGTCGATAGCTGGTACGACGTCTATCTCGGCGTCGTCGTGCTGGTGCGAATCGTCGATGGCGTGATGAAAAAGGGCCAGCGCATCCGCATGATGGGCACCGGCGCCGCCTACGACGTCGAGCGGGTCGGCTTCTTCACCCCGAAAATGCAGCAGATCGAGGAACTCGGCCCCGGCGAGATCGGCTTCATCACCGCAGCGATCAAGGAAGTCGCCGATACGCGCGTCGGCGATACCATCACCGACGACCGCAAACCGGTCACCGACATGCTGCCGGGCTTCAAGCCGGCAATTCCGGTGGTGTTCTGCGGCCTGTTTCCGGTCGACGCGGACGATTTCGAAACCCTGCGCGCGGCGATGGGAAAACTGCGCCTCAACGACGCGAGCTTTTCCTTCGAGATGGAAACCTCCGCCGCGCTCGGCTTCGGCTTCCGCTGCGGCTTCCTCGGACTATTGCATCTGGAAATCATCCAGGAGCGGCTGCACCGTGAGTTCGATCTCAACCTGATCGCGACCGCGCCGAGCGTGATCTACCGGATGCACTTGACCGACGGGCAGTCGATCGAAATCCATAACCCGATCGACATGCCGGACGTGGTGAAGATCGCCGAGATCGAGGAGCCCTGGATCGAGGCCACCATCCTCACCCCCGACGAATATCTCGGCAGCGTGCTGAAACTTTGCCAGGACCGCCGCGGCTCGCAGAAGGAGCTCACTTACGTCGGCAACCGCGCGATGGTGAAATACGAGCTGCCGCTCAACGAGGTGGTGTTCGATTTCTACGATCGCCTCAAATCGGTCTCGAAGGGCTACGCCTCGTTCGACTATCACCTCACCGACTACAAGCCGGCGGATCTCGTCAAGATGCAGATCCTGGTGAACAACGAGCCGGTCGACGCGCTCTCGATGCTGGTTCACAAGACGCGCGCGGAAGGCCGCGGCCGCGCCATGGTCGAGAAGATGAAGGAACTGATCCCGCCGCACATGTTCCAGATTCCGATCCAGGCTGCGATCGGAGGCAAGGTGATCGCGCGCGAGACCGTGCGCGCGCTGCGCAAGGACGTCACCGCGAAATGCTACGGCGGCGACATCACGCGCAAACGCAAACTTCTGGAGAAGCAGAAGGAAGGCAAGAAGAAGATGCGGCAGTTCGGCAAGGTCGACATTCCGCAGGAAGCCTTCATCGCCGCGCTGAAGGTCGATAGCTGAGCCCTCGTTGGCCTGCCTCCAACGCTCGCTTTCCCTCCGACGCTTGCCAGCCCAAGCGAGTAACGAATGTCAAACGGCTCCGTGAGCCCTGCAACCTGCGCCTTGCTCACCCGATAATTCTGCATCGACATCACTCGCGCGTACCTTGATCCCGGCCGCGAGTTGGACCAACATGGCCCTAATTGATCACTCGATAAAGTACAAGGAAACGCCATGAACAAGCCCGAAGCCACGAGCATCGCCTCGGGCCTCGTCGAACGCGCCAAGGCGCTGGCGCCCCTGATCGCGCAGGAGGCCGACGAGATCGAACGGACGCGGCGGCTGACCCCGAAGGTGGTTTCGGCCCTCGTCGAAAACGGGCTCTACCGCTCGCTGCTGCCCAGGAACATTGGCGGCTTCGAATCTCCGCCGACGGTATTCATGCAGATGCTGGAAGAGATCGCCAAGGCCGACGCCTCCACCGCCTGGTGCGTCGGCCAATGCTCGGTCGTCGCCATGACGGCGGCCTATCTCGATGCGGACGTAGCGCATCAGGTTTTCGGCAAACCGGACGACATCATGGCCTGGGGTGCGATCGCCCACGACATTCAGGCCGCTCCCGGCGGCTACACCGTCAGCGCGCGCTGGGATTTTGCCAGCGGCTCGCGTCAGGCCAACTGGCTCGGAGCCCATGTCCAGGTGCTCGATGCCGACGGCACGCGGCGGATGAGGTCCAATGGCACGCCGGAAATCCGTACCATCGTATTTCCGGCGTCAAGCGCCACCATGTACGACGTCTGGAATGTGATTGGACTGAGCGGCACCGGCACCGACTCCTACTCGGTCGAGAACCTGTTCATCCCGGATAATTTCGCGGCGCTGCGCGACGACTTCTCGGCTCTCCGCGAGAAGGGTCCGCTTTACCGGATCACGACCTACACCATGTTCGGGCTCGGCTTTGGCGCAGTCGCGCTCGGCGTCGCCCGCGCGACGCTGGATGCGGCGATCGACCTTGCGCGCAAAAAACACTCGGTCGGCATCACGGCGATGAAGGACAACAGCGCCGTTCAGGGCCTGATCGGACGCACCGAGGCGAAACTGCGCGCGGCGCGCGCCTATCACTTTTCCACCGCCACGGAAGCCTGGCAGGAATTGCTGAGCACCGGACGGCTGTCCGAGGACAGCCG
>NZ_JBAVCF010000040.1:0-9365 GCF_049586575.1 Bradyrhizobium sp. | reverse complement strand
GTGGCCGATGAATCGGAAGCCGAAAAACCAAATGGAAGTGAAGCCGGCCCTCCGCCGGAGCAGCCGGCTCAAAAACCTGCCGCCGACAACCCGCCAACAAAAAAGCGCCGGTAAAACCGGCGCCTGTCCAAACCGGTTTGACCCGAGGCCGGCTGGTTACTGCACCGATCCGATGCCGCTCGACGCCACCTGCGACGAGCCGAACGACGGCGCATCGCCATGATGCGGCGCCAGCACGACGACGATGGTGCCCATCTTGACCCGGTTATACAGGTCGATCACATCCTCGTTCGTCATCCGGATGCAACCGGAAGAGATCGACTGGCCGATATATTCCGGCTGATTGGTGCCGTGAATCCGGAACAGCGTGTCCTTGCCGCCCGAATAAAGATACATCGCGCGCGAGCCCATCGGATTGTCCGGGCCCGGCGGCACGAATGTGGGAACGCCGAGGCGTTCGATCTCACCCTTGGTCGGATGCCAGGCCGGCCATTCGGTCATGGCGCCGACCTTGGCGATGCCCGACCACGCCATGGCTTCTTCACCGACGGTGATGCCGTAGCGGATCGCCTTGCCGTCGTTCAGCACGTAGTAGAGGTAGTGATTGTCGGAATCCACCACGATCGAACCGGGGGCTTCCTTGCGCTGATATTCGACAATGGCGCGGCGGAAGCTCTCCGGCGGCTGCACATTCTCGTAGCGAACCTTAGCCAGCAATTCCTTGTCGTGCGGTTTGAAGGCGCTGGTGTTGGTCGCTTCATAGTTTGCCGTTTCCATGCAGCCCGACAGCAGCACGCCGGCAGCCGCAGCCACCATTGCCAATTTCAGCGACATCAGTTTCAACGGCATTTTGAATTTCCAATCGGAGACGTTGTTCGGGGCACAGAGCGTTCGGGGCACGGGACCCGCTGCCTCGCCACGATTCCACCAACAGACGATCATTATCGCCCAAATGGGTAATAATTCCAGCGCGCAGATGGCCGTTCTGCACTGCGGCAGCCTTCCTGTGTCTTTTTTGCCGCAATTACTTGAGCGATGCCCAATTCTCCGGCAATAGCTTGGGACCACGGAACAGATTCCGCCACCGTTCCAACACCGGGGGCCCAAATGGCGGGGGACTAAAGCGCCGGTTCATGAAAGGGTTGGCAGAATCGAGCTAAGCCCTCTTGGTTAATTCGCCCTTTGCCAATCCGGAGTCGTGCATGTTTTCGGTGTTCGTTCCCGCTGATGGCTCGCTGAAAAAGGCCTTCATTACCGACTTGGACAAACTGCCGGAGACCGCCGTCTGGATCGACCTCGTGAAGCCGACCATGGCCGAGGACAAGGCGGTGGAAAAACTGGCCGGGATCGCGGTGCCGACCCGGGAGGACATGCAGGAAATCGAGATTTCCAGCCGCCTCTACATGGAAAACGGCGCGCGCTACATGACAGCGACGTTGATGTGCCAGTCCGACACCGAGGCGCCCAAGACCACCGCCGTGACCTTCATCCTCGCCGTCCATCGGCTGGTGACGGTCCGCTACGACGATCCGAAGCCGTTTGTGCTGGTGGAAAACAAGCTCGCCCGCAACTGCTCCGCCACCATCACCGGCGAAATGGTGCTCATGGAGCTTCTGGATGCGGTGATCGACCGTTGCGCCGACATTCTGGAGCGGATTGGCGCCGACGTCGATCAGGTCTCTCATGACATCTTCGAGCCCGACAGCGAGCGTCACGGCAACGCCAGGCGCTATTCGGAGATACTGATCACCATCGGACGCAAGGGCGACCTGACCTCCAAGGTCCGGGAAAGCCTCGTCTCGATCGGCCGTCTCGTGACCTTCCTCTCTGCCGCTATTGAGGGCGTGAAATGGACCAAGGACATGCGCGAGCAGCTCAAGACCATGCAGCGCGACGTCGCCTCCCTCACCGACCACGCCTCCTATCTGTCCAACAAGATCACCTTTGTGCTCGATGCGATGCTCGGCGTCGTCAATCTTGAGCAGAACAACATCATCAAGCTGTTTTCGGTGATGGCGGTGGTGTTGATGCCGCCCACCCTGATTGCCTCAGTCTACGGCATGAATTTCAAGGTGATGCCGGAGCTGGAATGGCAGCACGGCTACCCTTTCGCGGTCGTGATGATGGTTCTCGCGGCGGTCGCGCCCTACATGTATTTCAGGTGGAAGAAGTGGCTTTAGAAGCCGCCTTCGCGCCCGCGATCTTGAGGTTAAAAAAGTGCGCGGCATTGCCGGACTCCTCGCTGAAGCGCTCCGCTAAAATTTGAGTGGAGGACCGAACGTTTGCGCTACGGCTTTCTGCCATAACGCTCGCTATCGATCGCGAGGATTCCAATGGTTGAGAAAGTCATAATGCAGGCGCGGAACGTCATCGACTTCGCGAGCTATCAGCAGTGCCGTAACATCGTCGCCCGGGCGCAGGCAATGTCGGCACGGACCTGCCGGCACTGCGGCGCGGCGCTCGCCGACGGCGAGTTCGAAGACGAGTGCTCCAGCGTCGCAAATGCCGAGGAGACGCTACGCTGGCAGGCCGCCCAGATCCTGCGCGGGCTGATCTAGGACGACCTGATGTCCGACGCAGCCGGCGCTGTTTCGAGACACGGATATTTGCCGCGCGCGTTTGAAGAGCATCTCTACGAGAACTCGCTGCAAAGGGAAGCGAATGTCAAATCCGCTCCGCTAGACGTGCTGGCCGCCGTTGATATGGATTTCGGCGCCGTTCACGTAAGAACTCATCTCCGTACACAACACATAGATGATCTTGGCGACTTCATCCGGCGTGCCGAGCCGGTGCATCGGGATTTGTTGTTCGACGATCTTTTCGGTGCCGGGCGACAGGATCGAGGTGTCGATCTCGCCCGGCGCAATCGAATTGACGCGTATGCCGAGCCTGCCGAAATCGGAGGCCATCTCGCGCGTCAGCGAAGCCAGCGCCGCCTTGGAGGTCGCATAGGCCGCGCCCGCGAACGGATGCACCCGCGACCCCGCGATCGAGGTAACGTTGACGACTGAACCCTTGGCCGCCGTCAACTCCTCGATCAGGCCGCGCGCCATCATGATCGGCGCGAAGAAATTGACCCGGAACACATGGGTCCAGGTTTCTAGATCCGTGTTGATCGAGCCGAGCCTCCCGCCGCCCTCGGCCTTCGGCGAAATAGCTGCATTGTTGACCAGCGCGTGCAACAGGCCGCCTTCCAGCCGTTCGCGGATTTCAGCGATGCCGCGCGCGGTGTCGTCGTGGTCGGCGAGGTCGATCTGGATGTGGTCTTCAGGCCCGGCGCCCCATGGGCATTCTTCCGGGAAGGGATGGCGCGAACAGGTGAGGACGCGCCAGCCCGCCGAGGAAAAGCGGATCACCGTCGCATGGCCGATGCCGCGGCTGGCCCCGGTAAGAAGCATCGTCCGCCGTGGTCCGTTATGGGGGGGGGTGGCCATGGGGTCCTTTGAACTGTCGATCAGGGATAAAGCCGCGTCTTCGACCAGACCTGGTCGGAAGCGTCGCGGCGAAATTCAATGCGGTCGTGCAGGCGGTAGGGGCGGTCATGCCAGAACTCGAACCGCAACGGGGTGATGCGCCAGCCGCTCCAGCCGGGCGGACGGGGCACTTCGCCGACGATGTATTGCGCGGCGAACTTGGCGATCGCTCGTTCGAAGGCGAAACGGCTTTCCAGCGATTGTGACTGTTTCGACGCCCAGCAACCAATCTGGGCCTGTTTGGGGCGGGTCGCAAAATAGGCGTCAGCCTCGGCATCTGTAACCGGCGAGACGGGGCCCCGGATGCGCACCTGCCGGCGCAGCGACTTCCAGTGAAATAGTAAAGCGGCCTTAGGATTTGCGGCCAATTCCTGGCCTTTTTTGCTTCCAATGTGGCCGTAGAACACAAAGCCTGCGGCGTCATGGCCTTTCATCAGCACCATCCGCACATCCGGCAGGCCGTCGGCATCGACCGTCGCCAGCGCCATGGC
Source organism: Bradyrhizobium sp. (assembly GCF_049586575.1). Lineage (GTDB taxonomy): Bacteria > Pseudomonadota > Alphaproteobacteria > Rhizobiales > Xanthobacteraceae > Bradyrhizobium. The sequence continues at coordinate 5,401 of NZ_JBAVCF010000040.1, read as the reverse complement.
GTTGGGGTCGTTGGGCTCGGTTTTGACGGCCTCCGCAAACCACTCGCCAAACAGCGCCAACGGTTCCTCGGCCGCGGTGAAATCACCGGATGTTAAGGGTGTCGGGTGTTTGATGGAGGTCGTATCCGTCATTTTGGAGTCCAAAGTTGCGCCCGCCCGCGGCCAAATGCGTGTTACCGCCCGGCATAGCCTTATATAGGGCATGGAGACGCTTTGGCCTATCATCGATCGGTCCGTCGGGGGCGATCGTGGCGATGGTTCTGATCGGCGTCAGCGTCGGCGGATGCAGCATTTCCCGGCCCGATATCTTCGCCAAAACGACTGACGACGCTACCGGCTCGATCGGGCCGTTTGCCCAGGTGAGGGAGACTGGGCCGACGGAAAGCGATCTCGCTTTTGCCCGTAATGCCGCTTCCGACGTGCTGACGCGCGGCGACAAGGATACGAGCCAGCCTTGGGCAAACCCCGAGACCGGCGCGCGAGGATCGGTGACGCCGTTGGCCCAAGCCTATTCGTCGGAAGGGCGGACCTGCCGGGACTTCCTGGCAAGTTACGTCAACGGCCACTCGGAAAGCTGGCTGCAGGGGGCGGCATGTCAAACCAATCACGGGCAGTGGGAAATTCATACGCTGAAGCCCTGGCGACAGAGCTAACGAGGTGAAGCCGCCGGCTCAGAATCGGCTTTTGCTTGCGCTTCCCCCGGCAACTGGTTGAAGCTTGTGCATAATCTTGTTCCATCTGCCGCCGTATCGAGCCGCGAAGCCCGTTGCAAAAATGCCACGAAGTACCCAAATGAAAATTCGAGCGGGCGTCTCGCCCGTATATTAGACTGATGACTTCCCTTGAAGGAGAACTGACGGATGCGCGACCCCTATGAGGTCTTGGGGGTGCCGCGGAGCGCCAACGCCGCGGCAATCAAGAGCGCCTATCGCAAGCTTGCCAAGAAGTACCACCCCGACGCCAACAAGAATGATCCGAAGGCCGCCGCTCGGTTCTCCGAGCTGAATTCGGCCAATGAGATCATTGGAGATGTGGACAAGCGCAAGCAGTTCGATCGCGGCGAAATCGATGCCGATGGCAAACCGCGCTTTCAGGGCTTTCCCCCCGGCGGCGATCCGCGTGCGCGGGCCGGCGGGTTCGAGACCCATACCTTCCGCAGCGGCGCGGCGGGCCCGGGCGGCTTTGGCGGCGGCGGCTTCGAGGACATTCTCAACAGCATGTTCGGCGCGGCGGGCCGCGGGGCACGTCCCGGCGGCGGCGGCGGCGGGGGTGGGGCCCGATTCGAGTTCGATCCCACCACCATGGCGCTCGATCTCGATGTATCGGTCTCCATGACAGTCTCGCTGGAAGAGTCGATCAAGGGCGCGGAGAAGCGCGTCCGGTTGCCGACCGGCAAGGAGTTCAACGTCAAGATTCCGGCTGGGGTCGTGGCGGGTCAGCAGATTCGGCTGAAAGGGCAGGGCGAGAGTGCAGCGGGCCATCCTCCCGGCGATCTCCTGATCACGGTCAGCATCGCACCGCATCCGTTCTTCAAGGTCGAGGGCAGCGATCTGCGCCTTGATCTGCCCATCACGCTCTATGAGGCGGTGCTGGGCGGAAAGGTTCGCGTGCCCGCGCTTGGCAGCGCCGTCGAGCTTTCGATCCCGAAAAATACATCGAGTGGCCGGACATTTCGTCTCAAAGGCAAGGGGTTGCCGAAGGCTGGCGGAAACGGTGATCTGCTTGTGACCACACGGATCATGCTGCCGGACGGGAACAACGCCGAACTGGAGGCGTTGATGCAAAGGTGGCGTGACACGCACCCTTACAATCCGCGGAGCGATTTTTCATAATCGGCGCGGTAAAAGAAAGAGTGCGGCCTCGATCTGGGGGACCAGCGCGGTACCAACCCCAGTCGAGGCCGCTTGCGTCGATCGGCGGATCGAACGCGTCACAATTTTTCGTGAGCACCTGAAGCTATATTGAGACGCGTCCATGTTCCAATTCCAGATTCTTAATGTCCGAATTTGGACGTGGCCGCCAAGCAACAGATTTCAGCCGCCTTTCTCGTTCTGGTCGTAGACGATGCGCGCCACATGATGCAGCTTTTCCTTGTCCATCGGGCCGCTGAGCACATAGCTGACCTGGTTTTCCGACCAGTACATCGCGCCGGAATTCTCGGCCGCGGTGTAGCGCATCTGGGCTGATCCGTTCTTCGAACGCGAAGCGTAGAGCGTATAGCGTTCGCCGGAAGCGCTCTCATACATAAAGAACGAGGCCGGGCCGGCCGGTCCCGGCAATAGCCGCCCGCCGACGAGCTTCAGCCCGCTCGAGTCCAGTTTCGGGGCGCGAACTTCCCAGCCGCAACGCTTGGTCAGCCAGGTCTGCAGGTGGTCGCGTTCGCTGCCCGGCACCTCCACGGGATGGCGTACCTCGACGACATAAAGCCTGTGCGCATCCAGGGCATCGGTCGTCAGGCTCTCAACAGCCGAAGGCGTCGCGGTTATAGTGCGCGCCAGCCAGCCGGTGCCGTTGCCGCAAATAAACGCGGCCAGCGTCGCCGCAATGGTGCCGTACATCCATCGGCGCGGCCGGCTCACCAGCCGTTCAATTTCCAGCCGCTTCGGCACCACCTCGTCAGCAACATGATCGTAGCGGGCGTGCAGTGCTTCCGCCATTTCGCGCCATGCTCTTACCCGCTCGGCGCAATCGGGATGAATAGCAAGCCATGCTTCGACATCGCCGCGGCGTTCCGCCGGCAATTCGTTGTCGACGTAAGCGTGCAGCTCGTCCTCGGTGACGGGGATTTTTGGATCGGTCATGATCTTTGTCTCTTCCTGATCGAAATCATTCCGCCCGCCCTCCGTCCTCCCCGACGGAAATACGGCGTCGTCTGCAACGCGATTCCCCCAAAAAAATCAGCCACCACACAATCGTTCATAAGGCGCATCGTTTATTTCACCCTTCGCAACGCCGGGCGCTCACCTTCGAGAACCGCCTTCACATGCGCGCGAGCCCGCGCCAGCCGCGACATCACCGTGCCGATCGGCACGCCCTGAATATCGGCGACCTCGCGATAACTCAGTCCTTCCAGCATCACGAGCAGCAGCACCGAGCGCTGATCGTCCACCAGCGTTGCCAGCGCCTTTGCGATGTCACGGCCCTCGGCCTCGGTGCCGCTGGCGTCAGGATTGTTCTCAAGCAGGGGCATGAATTGCGGCCGCCGGGCCAGCGATCGCCGCCTGTTCTTGTTGAGATTGGTCAGGATCGTGTAGAGCCAGCTCCGCACATCACCGCCGAGAAAAAGACGTTCCGAACGTAACGCTCGAACCAAAGTATCTTGCACCAGATCGTCAGCAATGTCGGCATCACGCGTGAGCGCACGTGCATACCGGCGCAGCGCCGGTATCATGGCTTCGACACTCTCGCGAAACGCAGCCATTGCGCTTGATTCCAGACCGTTCCATGCCGCGCTTCGACACACGCGTCGAGCTTCAAGGCGCTTTCAAATAACCAAACCCCACACCGCAATGGCTATTCCACCGATTGCGCTGCGGGTGCAGAGTTAACCTTTGCCAACAGCCCTGTACCGGCCGTCCGCGCTGGTGTACCTCCAAACGAGCCGCCAGGCACCGGAATTATCACATGGCGAAAAACTCAGACTTGATGAAGGGCCAGCGCTTAGTGATTCTCGGCGTCGCCAACAACTAGCGAAGGACTAGGTGCCGACCATCTATTACATCCGCCATGGCGAAACCGAATGGAATGCGCTGGGCCGGCTTCAAGGTGTGCAGGACATTCCGCTCAACGCACTCGGCCGCACCCAATCGGTTCACGCCGGCTATGTCCTTGCTGACCTGTTCGGGCGCGACGGCCAGAGCGCGTCGTCGATCGGCTTTGTCGCCAGTCCGCTCGACCGCGCCCGCCAGACCATGGAGTTGGTGCGCGGTGTTCTGAGGCTTCCGCTGTCCGGCTACGCGATGGACGACCGCCTGCGCGAGATCGGTTATGGAGAATGGGAAGGGTCGACATTGGCGGAGATGCAGGCGAAAGACCCGGATCTGTTTGCGCGGCGTCGGGTCGAAAAATGGACCGCGGCCCCGCCCGGCGGAGAGACCTATGTTTCAGTGCAGGCCCGGATGACGGACTGGTATCGGGCATTGACCGCCGATACGGTGACGGTCGCCCACGGCGGCACGGCGCGGGCGTTGATGGTTGCGCTCGGCTTTGAGACCCCCGAGAGCGCCGCCGACCTGACGATCGAGCAGGGCGCGGTTTACGTATTCAGCGACGGCGGACTGGCGAAGTATAGTTAAGAGCGAATCGAAGCGTTTGGCGATTTGACCCAAAGGGGTCGGAGCGTTACGACAAACCATGTCTCACAACACCTTCGGCCATCTGTTCCGGGTCACGACCTTTGGTGAAAGCCATGGAATTGCGATCGGCTGCGTGGTCGACGGTTGTCCGCCGCAGATACCGCTGACCGTCGAAGACATCCAGCGCGATCTCGATCGCCGCCGTCCCGGCCAGTCGCGCTTTACCACGCAACGGCAGGAGCCGGACGCGGTCAAAATCCTGTCCGGCGTGATGGCGCATCCCGAGACCGCCGTGCAGGTCACGACCGGCACGCCGATCGGGCTTTTGATCGAGAACACCGATCAGCGTTCGAAGGACTATTCCGACATCAAGGACAAGTTTCGTCCGGGTCATGCCGACTACACCTATGATGCCAAATACGGCCTGCGCGATTATCGCGGCGGCGGGCGTTCTTCGGCGCGCGAGACGGCGATGCGGGTGGCGGCCGGCGCCATCGCGCGCAAGATATTGCCCGGCGTTACCGTGCGCGGTGCGCTCGTGCAGATGGGCCCGCACAAGATCGACCGCGACAAATGGGATTGGGCTGAGATCGCGAAGAATCCGTTCTTCTGTCCCGACAAGGACAAGGCGGCCTTCTTCGAGGATTATCTTGATGGCATTCGCAAGAACGGCTCATCGATCGGCGCGGTCATCGAGGTAATCGCCGAGGGCGTGCCGGCGGGGTTGGGCGCGCCGATCTACGCCAAACTCGATGCCGATCTCGCGGCGGCGATGATGAGCATCAACGCAGTCAAGGGCGTCGAGATCGGCGCCGGCTTTGGCGCGGCTGAATTATCCGGCGAGGAAAACGCCGATGAGATGCGGATGGGCAATCAGGGCGTCAGCTTTCTGTCCAACCATGCGGGCGGCATTCTCGGCGGAATCTCCACTGGCCAGCCAGTGGTGGTGCGGTTTGCTGTGAAACCGACGTCCTCGATCCTGTCGCCGCGCCGGACCGTGGATCGTAAGGGTGGCCAGACCGAGATCATGACAAAAGGTCGGCACGACCCCTGCGTGGGCATTCGCGCGGTTCCGGTTGGTGAAGCCATGATGGCCTGCGTGCTGG
>NZ_JBAVCF010000039.1:0-12526 GCF_049586575.1 Bradyrhizobium sp. | reverse complement strand
TGGATCAGCGGCGTTATTCATTACCGGGACGCTTTTGCTGGTACACCGAGACACGTCACAAAATTCTGTTACTCGGTAATTCCCTTCAAAGAGCTCAACGGCGAAGTGCGCGTCAATTTCGATAGATGCCTTTACTGGAACTGTGCTGATGAGGATTGCAAAGCCGACCGCGAGCGATGGGACCACGATCTTAAGATCGCGAACATGCCTAAAAAATCGGAATAAAGTTGTGCCGCCCTGTCGGAGCCTAGACAGCTACGATCTACTACTTCTGTCAAGTTCGGGATAATCGCCATTACGAGGAGCGCAAGCGACGACGTAATCCAACGGCGGCAAAAAGCTCCGGATTGCTTCGCTGCACTCGCAATGACGGCCATCACCCCAACTTCCGCAGCAACGGCTCGCCAGCCCTGACCCGCGCGCCCTCGCGCACATTTGGACAAAATTCAAACCGATCCGGCGTGAGCACGATGATGGTCGAGCCGTGCTCGAACCAGCCGAGTTCGTCGCCCTTGTGCACTTGCACGCCGCAGGGAAAGACAGTCGGCCCGCGCGTCTGCGCATTCAGCGTGCGGTCGATGCAGTGCAGCCGAAGACTTGCCACCAGGATCGCTGCGACCGGAACCAGCGTCAGCGCCTCGCCGGAAGCAAGATGAGTCTCGATCACCGCGCGCTCGTTCCTGCAAAAGAGTTTCTCGACCCGCTTGAGCGCGATCGGATTCACGTTCCAGGTATCGCCGCTGATGAAGGTGACCCGTTCGATCGCAAAGTCCGCCGGCGCATGGAAGCGGTGATACATGCTCGACGTCAGCCGCAGCGTGATAAAGCGGCCGTTGCGGTGCCGCTCCACCAGTTCGTCGTCGCCCAGCAAATCAACAAGCGAATAGTTCGCGCCCTTGATCTGAAACAGTTCGGTGTCTTCGATCGCGCCATGCGCGCCGATGATCGCGTCGCTTGGGCTCGCCACGATCTGCGGATCCGGATCGAACGGGCGCAGGCCGTCCTTCAGCTCGCGGGTGAAGCAATCGTGCAGGCTCTTGAATTCGGTCTTCTTGGCTTCGCTGAGATCGAGATCGGAAAACAGCCGCCAGCACGCGATCGAAGCCCTGCACACCAGCGGGTTTTCGATCTTGCTGAACCAGCCCATGAATCGCGTCACCGCGGCCCGCGGGATCCGGTTGGTCAGGAGGAAATTAACGTTCTCCTGTTCCGTCAGGGCTGCGATCAGGCCCTTCACTGTCATGAATCTGTTAGATGGACCGGCTAGCGCTGGTGGCATGGATTCGTCTCTCCCGATTCTCTCTTTGTCCGCCGCAGCGATGGCCGGCGCCGCCGTGACCTTCCCCAAAATCAAGGCGCGCCTTGAACTGTCGCGGGCCAAGCACCGCTCGCTGACCGGACATTCGAAAATGTCGCGGCGGGTGGCGCGGCTGGTTCCGTTCTACGAATTTTCCATCGACGAATATTTTGGCGCCGACGGCGCGCCACAGGACGTCGCCGGCCAGCGCAAGGACGCGTTCTTCGCGCTCTCTAAACTCTACGCCGAACGCTACGCCAAGGGGCGACAGTTGACGGCGGAAACGGCGAGTTACGTTTCCGACCTGCAATTCACGCGCGCCTATCGCGTGCCGTTCCAGTTCTCTCGCCTGGTGCAGGAAAATCTCGGCACCTCCGCCTTCGCGGATTCTTCCGCCGGCGTTACTGTGGCCGATGTGGACGGCAACGTCTTCTACGACCTCACCGGCTCCTATGGCGTCAACATCTTCGGCAACGACTTCTACAAGGAATGCATCGTCGAGGGCGAGAAGCGCGCGCATGCGCTCGGCCCCGTGCTGGGCTCCTATCATCCCGCGGTCGCCGAGAATGTGCGGCGTATCTGCGAGATTTCCGGGCTCGACGAAGTTTCCTTCCATATGTCCGGCACCGAAGCCGTGATGCAGGCGGTGCGGCTTGCGCGCTATCACACCAAACGCACGCATCTCGTTCGTTTCGCCGGCGCCTACCACGGCTGGTGGGGCGACGTGCAGCCCGGCGTCGGCAATCCGGTGTCGCCGCACGAGACCTATACGCTCGCCGAGATGTCGGAAAAGACGCTGCATGTGCTGCGGACCCGGCGCGACATCGCCTGCGTGCTGGTCAACCCGCTGCAAGCGTTGCACCCGAACGCCAATGCGCCCGGCGATTCCGCGCTGGTCGATTCCTCGCGCCGGGCCCATTTCGACCGCGAGGCCTACACCGCCTGGCTCACGGAGTTGCGCAAGGTGTGTACCGAGCGCGGCATCGTCCTGATTTTCGACGAGGTGTTTTTGGGCTTCCGCATTGCTGCCGGCGGCGCCCAGGAATATTTCGGCGTGCGCGCCGACATGGTGACCTATGGCAAGAGCCTCGCCGGAGGACTCCCGATTGGAGTGGTCTGCGGTAAAAAAGACTTGATGCGGCGCTTCCGCGACGATCGCCCGGCCGATGTCTGCTTTGCCCGCGGCACCTTCAACTCCCATCCCTATGTGATGACGGCGATGGACGAGTTCCTCTCGCGCCTTTCGAGCCCGAACTTCCGCAGCATCTATGATCGCCTGGACGAGACCTGGAACGGCCGCGCCGAAGCGCTGAACGCGCGGTGCGGGCAGGAGAACCTTCCCGTTCGCGTCGCCAACTTCTCCTCGGTCTGGACGGTGCAATATACCGAGCCGTCCCGCTACAACTGGATGTTCCAGTATTATCTGCGGGCCGAAGGACTGGCGTTGAGCTGGGTCGGCACCGGCCGCTTCATCTTCAGCCTGAACTTCACCGACGCCGATTTCGCCGAGGTCGAGCAGCGTTTCGTCGCGGCAGCACAAAAGATGAAGCGCGACGGCTGGTGGTGGCATCCGCCCACGCTGACCAACAAGGCGATCCGCCGCCAAATCCTGAAAGAAATGCTGGAGAGCCGGTTTCGGCGCTGAGTCCGTTACCGCCCTCGCCTGGAAGGGCTTACGCTCTCCTATCCCTCTCCCTTGCGGGGAGGGTGGATCATCGTGAGCGCAGACGAACGATGAGCCGGGTGGGGGTATCCTTAAAAACCCCACCCGACCGTCGCTTCGCTCCGGCCACCCTCCCCACTGCTCGCTTCGCTCGCGGGGGAGAGATAAGAAGCTGTTCATCAATCTCTCGCAAAAAATCAGATGCCCGGGACAAGCCCGGGCACGACGAGTCATGGACATCGATTCTGTTCTCAGGCGTGCTCTTCCACGAGCGCGTTGTGCTCGATGATGTCGAGGCCCGGATCGATCAGTTCGCCGCGCATCAGCGCGAGCGGCGCCTTGCAGTAGATCTTGAAGTCGTTGAAGGGGTCGGTGAGGATCTTGGTCATCCAGACCAACCCGGTTTCGACGTCGCGGATGAAGAACAGCTGCACGGTGCGGAAGAGAAGACCGCCGATGCCGACGAACAGCCAGATCTTGGCGACCTGTCGCATGAAATCGGCCGGCGTGACCCAGGGGTTGACCAGGCCGAACAGCGTCGGATCGAAATAGAGCACCAGCGGCGAGGCGGCCCAGATCGTCATCAACACGACCTTGCGTCGCAGGTTATAGCCGACCTTGATCGCTTCCTTGTGCTCGTGGGTCGCGTCGTTGAGGTGATCGTAGTCGCGCGGCTCGAAGAAGAAGTGGCCGGCCTGGCGCGAGGTCATCGAAACCAGCCAGCCGATCAAGGCCGCCATCAGCGGATCGAAGAACATCATGACATAGCCGGTCAGGAAGCTCACGGCGCTGACAAAGTGCAGGCTCTGGTTGATCCGGCTGTGGTGATAGTAGCGGTGGTCATCCCAGCGCTGGATGCGGAGCTGCTCCAGAAAATTCTTGATCATGGTCGCCCTCGATAAGGTGAGTCGATGAAACGTTACGGGATTTCGATGTCCGGCGTGTGACATCATCAAGATGTCACACGGCATTGCACATCTGAGTTGTCACAAAACCAGCCAACGCGGCGAGTTCAGTTCAATGCAGCGGTTTTCCGAACGCGGACCAGCGAGAAGTGGCCGAGCGGCGGAATCAGGCGGCGTTCCACCAGTTCCACATTCTTCGCGGTATCCAGCCAGCGCGTGTAGCGCGACCAGGCGAACTCGGCGGTGCGGAAACCGAGGTGACGCACCACCGGCTGCAACCCCTGTTCGATGAAACGTCGCACGCCGTCATCGGCACTGACGCGGGTCAGAATGATCAGTTCGCCGCCCGGCCGCAGCACGCGGGCGAACTCATCAAGGGCCGCTTCCGGGTTCGGCACGGCGGTGACGACATATTGCGCCATCACGACATCGAAGGAATTGTCTTCGAATTCGAGCTTCTCGGCGTCCATCACCGCGAGCCCCTCGACATTCTTCAGCTTCTGCTCGGCGACGCGCTTCCTCGCCTTGTTGAGCATCGCTTCGGAAATGTCGGTGCCGAACAGGCGCACATTCGGCGCATAGAGCGGCAGCGAGATGCCCGTGCCGACGCCGACTTCGAGCACGCGCCCGCCGAGCTTGTTGGTGGCCTGGATCGCGGCGTCGCGGCCCTTCGAGAACACCCCGCCGAACACGAGATCGTATATCGGCGCCCAGCGGTCATAGGCCTGCTCGACCATCTCGCGGTCGAAATCCAGATGCGTGGCGTCGTCCAGTTTGATGCTCTCTGCCATGATTGCTTTCTCGTTTCTCTGTCGAGGCCAATCCAGCTTTGCCGGATCCGGCCATTGTTGTGTGGCTTAAGCCCTTATCGATTGAGCGTGATCTCCGCGCAAAACGCGTTCCGCGTTTGTCGCGATGGAAAACCACTGCACACTTTTCCGGATCATGCTCTAGCCGCCCACCGCGTGACTTTCGGCTGCGATCGGTACGGGTCGAAGCGACCGGTTCGCCTGCAAGGTACTCAAATTACCGATGAACTGCCTGGCGCTGTTTTCCCAGGAACGCTCCAGCGCAAAGTTGCGGCAGGTTTCACGCGACATCGTAAGCGCACGCAGGCACGCAGCTCGCAAATCATTGTCCAGCGCGCCGATCGGATGATCCGATATCACATCGATCGGTCCCGTAACCGGAAATGCCGCAACCGGCGTGCCGCAGGCCAGCGCTTCCAGTTGTACGACGCCGAACGTATCGGTGAGGCTCGGAAACACGAAGACGTCGGCCGCCGCAAGATGCGCCGTCAGGTCGGCGCCTTTCTTTTCGCCAAGGAAGTGGACCTCGGGATATTTCTGCTCGAGCTCGCGGCGCTGCGGCCCATCACCGACCACGACCTTCGATCCCGGCAGATCGAGCGACAGGAACGCCTCGATATTCTTCTCGACCGCCACGCGACCCATGGTCATGAAGATCGGCCGCGGCAGGTCGAGCAGGGCTGGATGATCCGGATTGAACAGTTTGGTGTCGACGCCGCGTCCCCAGAAGCCCAGCTTGCGAAAGCCGCGCGCGCTGAGCTCATTATAAAGAGAAGGGACCGCCACCATCGTCGTGCTGGCGGCGTTATGAAAGTGACGCAGCACCGCATAGGGCACGGACGCCGGAATGATCGAGCGCACCGCGATATATTCCGGAAAGCGAGTCGTATAGGAAGTGGTGAAGGCCAGCCTCCGGCGCTTGCAATAGCCCCTCACCGCCCAGCCGACCGGGCCTTCGGTCGCGATGTGAATCGCCTCCGGCGCCGCGGCTTCGATGCGCCGTGCGATCTCGCGCCGGTTCGGCCACGCGACGCGCAGACCCGGATAGGTCGGCAACTCCATCGAGGGGAAACCCTCGGGCGTGAGAAATTCAATGTCTCCGCCGAGCGAGCTGGCCGCGCGCTTGAGCGAAGTCAAAGTGCGTACCACGCCGTTAACCTGCGGATGCCAGGCGTCTGTCGCGATCAATATTCGCATCGGCTAATGCCCGCTTTCCGAAGTTCGTGTTGCACCTCAGCACCCACCTTTCACGAACTTCGGAAAGCTATGGGCACTAGCGAAATGTAAGATTCCAGTGCCGCTTTCCACTTGGGATTCGCCGCTTGTGGTGCGGGAACTTCAAATGGGCGGCACTAATGCCTTGCTGATTCAGCCTTGCTGATTCTCTTGAACCGACGTTGTGCCAGAGATATTTCAGGCGTGTGACGTCATAGAGGTTAACGCGCCGGTTTTCGTTTCATGACACCGAGATGAAACGATTCATGAATGCGGTGAAGCCCATTTTTGCACCTCGGCGACAACGTCAGCACATGATTTGCCGATACAGATCGCTGCCGATGGCACACCGTGTGGCGTGCGATCGACGGGCAAGCGAGAGCAGCGACTCGCGGGGCGACTGCCCTCTCTCGACCTTCCCGCGTTTCCGGGCCGAAACAATCCCACATTGCCGCCGCCTCCCTGGGTCATATCGCCCCCGGGCCGGGGTAGCGTCCTCCACGCCGGCCCTGTAAACTCCTGCTGAATCAGTCCCGGGGGGACGATGCGGCCCAAGATCATTCTGCTCGCGATCGCGGTGGTCGCAGTCTCGTTTTTCGTCACTCTGAAGGCGATGGATTGGCTTTCACCGCGGGTCTCGAGCACCCGGCCGGCTGTTGCCAACCTGCCGCCGCTGCCGCCCGCCCCCCGCAGTTCCGTGATCCTGGCCCAGGTCACCATTCCCGTTACCGCGATCCGTGACGCGGCCGACCGCGGCACGCCGCGCACCTTTGGCGGCAAGGCCGATAATCCGGTATCGCAGGTCCTGCAAAATGCCGACATCGGCTGGACCGCCTCGCGGGGGCCGGTCGGGGTTACCGGCGGCCAGGACGTGCTGTCGCTGACCACGGCGCTGAACGGAAAACTGAACGTTACGGGCTCGCTCGCCGCAAAGACGACCGGCGCGGTGGGCGATGCCATCGGCAGCCTGCTCGGCAGCGACGTCGGCAACAAGATCGGCGCCATCAACATCAAGGCGGTCAATGCCTCTGCCGAAATCAAGGGCAACGTCGCCATCACCGCGCGACCGAAGTTCGCCGCAGCCTGGCGCATCGAACCCAATTTGACCGGGCAGGTCAGTCTCGGCGACACCAGCCTTTCGGTCGCGGGCGCACGCGTCAACGTTCCCGCCCAGATCAAGCCGGTGATCGACAAGAACGTCGCCGATCAGATCGCCGCCGCCGGCAACCGCATCCGCAACGATACTTCGTTCGAGCGCAATGCGCGCATTCAGTGGGCCAAGGCTTGCCGTTCGATACCGCTGCAGGCCGGCAACACAGCGGCCCCATCGCTCTGGCTCGAACTGCGGCCGACCCGCGCGGTCGCGGTGCAGCCGAGCGTCAGCGCTACCGCGGTGACGATGACACTCGGCATCGAAGCGGAAACCCGCATCACGCCGAAACAGACCACGCCTTTGTGCCCGTTCCCGGAAAAGCTCTCCATCGTGCCGCCGACGCAGCCGATCGTCAGCATTGGGATCCCCGTCGACATTCCCTTTGCCGACGTGGACAAGATCGTGGAAGCGCAGCTCGTTGGGCGTACATTTCCGGAGGACGGTTCGGGTTCGGTAAATGTAACCGTGAAGCACGCGCAGGTTTCGGCCTCGGGCAACCGGCTGCTGATCTCGCTGTTGGTCAACGCCAAGGAGAAAACCAGCTGGTTCGGCTTCGGCGGCGAGGCTACGGTGCAGATCTTGGGCCAGCCGGTGCTGGATAAAGCGCATCAGACGCTCCGGCTTACCAATGTCGAAATGGCAGTGGAGTCGGAAGCTGCCTTCGGACTGCTCGGCGCCGCGGCACGCGCCGTTATGCCGCATCTGCAGAAGGTGCTGGCCGAGAAGACCACGCTCGATCTCAAGCCGTTCCTTGGCGATGCGCAGAAAATGGTCGCAAGCGCGATTTCGGATTTGCAAAAGAACGAGGACGGCGTGCGGGTGACGGCCGAAATCGCCAACCTCGATCTTGCCGACATCGCCTACGATTCCAAGACGCTGCGCCTGATTGCCGAGGCCTCCGGTACCATCAACGTCACCGTTGCATCGCTGCCGGGCCTTTAACCAAGCAGCGTTCTTCTTCCCCTCTCCCTTTGCGGGACAGGGTAAAGAGGTGGCCGCCGCGGCACTTTTTCGGCCTTTGCGGACGCCAGGGAAGCCGGGTAAAACAGCGGGATAAACAAGCCTTAAATCATCAGGGAGACCGAACCATGAAATCCTTTGCAGCCATGTTGCTGGCCGCATCTGCCCTTGCCGCATCGAGTGGGGCGGCGAGCGCGCAAATTTCCGACGACGTCGTCAAGATCGGCGTGCTGACCGACATGTCGAGCCTTTATGCAGACGCCACCGGCAAGGGCTCGCTCGCCGCGGTGCAGATGGCGGTCGCAGATTACGGCGGCAAGGTGAAGGGCAAGCCGATCGATGTCGTCTACGCCGATCACCAGAACAAGCCCGACATCGGCGTCAGCATCGCGCGCAACTGGTACGACAACGAGAAGGTCGATGCGATCTTCGACGTCCCCACCTCTTCCATCGCGCTGCCGATCTCGCAGCTGACCCGCGAGAAGAACAAGATCCACATGAATTCAGGCGCCGGCAGTTCCGACATCACCGGCGTCGCCTGCTCGCCGAACACCGTGCACTATACCTATGACACCTATGCGCTCTCCAACGTCGCGGGCAAGGCGATGGTCAAGCGCGGCGAGGACACCTGGTTCTTCGTCACCGCCGACTATGCCTTCGGCCACGCGCTCGAGCGTGACGCGGCAAACGTCGTCAAGGAGAGCGGCGGCAAGGTGCTCGGTAACGTCCGTCACCCCTTGAACTCGTCCGACTTCTCCTCCTACCTGCTGCAAGCGCAGGCCTCCAAGGCCAAGGTGATTGCGCTCGCCAATGCCGGCGGCGACACCACCAACGCGCTGAAGCAGGCGGCCGAGTTCGGCATCGTGCAAGGCGGCCAGAAAATGATCGCGCTGTTGCAGGAAATCACCGATACGCACTCGCTCGGCATCAAGGCGACGCAGGGACTGATCGTCACCGACGCTTTCTACTGGGACATGAACGACGAGACGCGCGCCTTCTCCAAGCGCTTCTATGCGAAGGTCGGCAGCATGCCGACCATGATCCAGGCGGGACTCTATTCGGCCACCATGCATTACCTGAAGGCGATCGAGGCCACCGGTACCGATGAAGCACCGAAGGTGATGGCGCAGATGCGCGCCACGCCGATCAACGACTTCTTCGCCAAGAACGGCAAGATCCGCATCGACGGCCGCATGGTCCACGACATGTACCTGTTCGAGGTCAAGAAGCCCGAGGAATCGAAAGGCGAATGGGATCTCTACAAGCTGCTCGCCACCGTTCCCGGCGACGAAGCGTTCCGTCCGCTCGACAAGGGCGGTTGCCCGCTGGTGAAGACGAACTAACCGCCTCCTCCCTCATCCCGCTCTTTGCGGGGCGAGGTGAGAAGCGGGATCAAACAAAAAGCGCGGCCGGCAAAAACCAGACGCGCTTTTTTCATTCGGATACCTGAGCCAGCCGGCTTCCGCTCAGGCTCCCTCAAACTTGAACGAGACCTTTAGTTTGGCGCGATAGGCTTCTATCTTTCCCTTGGCATCCAGTTGCAGATCGAGCTGGACCACTTCGGCAACCCTGAGATCCCGGAGAGATTTTCCGGCCCGGTTCACGGCCGCCGCGGAAGCCTTTTCCCAGGATTCCTTGCTGGTGCCGACCAACTCGATGATCTTGTAGACGCTCTCAGCCATGTCGTCCTCCCGTTCGATGTTAGGCAGGACGCAGGTGCTCCTGCCGCGCCGGAGCGTAGCATCGGGATATCAGCGCTGAAAGGCGCAAGTCCTCGAACGGAGCCCCAAAGCAAAAGCGCGCCCGGTAAAACCGGACGCGCTCTTGCGATTGCTGTTGCGTCTGGACGCCGTTTTACTCCGAGTATTTGAACTCAGGCATCGCCTTCAGCTCATCCTTGTTGGCGTTGAACACGGCATGATCAGGATACCAGGGATTGGGCTTTGATGAAGCCGCGGTCGAAGTGGAGCCCGTGGTCGTGGGCGGGCGGGCCGTCATCGCGCCACCCGCGCCACCCGGCTTGCCGGTGCTGGCCGCGCCGGTATAGGCCACCGGCTCGTTCACGAATTTGATCTTGTCGAGGGGAACGGCAACAAGGTGCGCGCCCATGCCGAGGAAGCCGCCGACGCCGAGCACGGCCGCCTTGATATTTCCGCTCTTGTCCATGATGAGATCGTTGATCGAACCGAGATTCTCGTTCTTGTCGTTATAGACCTTGAGGCCAACCAGCTTCGACGCACGCCAGTCGCCCTGCAGCGAAGAACTGGAGATCGTGCCCGACGCCGGATCGGCAATAGCGGTCGGGGTTTGCGCCGACGCGATGGTGGCAAGCAGCGCTGTGCCTGCCAAAGCGGCCGTGACAGTTTTTGCGAACATGTGTTTCCTCCTCGGTCTAAAGGTGAGGAGAAAACACGGTGTCGCTGTCGCCGTTCCGCTGTTCCCGTAATTTCGTCCGACACATCGGAGGACCTCCGGTTCCTCTTAGAGTTCGGTTTCGGAATTTTCTCTTTCGCAAACGCAGGGGAAAGTCAGGTTGCAGCGACCGCAGCCCCGGCGCCGCCTGCCGGCGGCACGATAGCGCGGAACTCGACTCCATGCAGTTTGATGGTCGGCGACACGCCGAAATAACTGCCGCCGAAAACCCGCATCCGCCGATCGAGTTCGCTCTGGGAGATATCCAGCGGAATGTCGCACATCGAGAGATAGTTGTTGCGCGAATATCTTCGGCTGCCCCATGGGACCGACAACGGCGGCGGCAACGATGGATAGCAAGCCAGTTGCCTGGCCATTCGCCAAAACAAAAACGCCAGATGGGCGTAAGCCATGCCCTCGAGGGCAAATACCGACGTATTCGGCGGGATCAAAAACGCGGCGAGATCGATGATCGGCCCCGCATCCACCTTCTCGACCATGAGATGGGCGGTCGCGCCGAATTCGTCCGCCTGGTCGTAGAGCGCAAAATGCGCCGGCGCCCAGCCGGGATAGCTTGGCGGGCCTGGATGAAAATTGACGGCGCCGTAGCCGATCTGCTCCAGAATCGACTTCGGTACGATCACCGGCGTCACGAAGGCGATCAGGCGCGAGCGCCGCAGCACATCCCCGCTGACCGTAGCCAGTTGCTCGGCGCGCTCGATCACCAGCACCTCAAGGTCCGGATTGTGCCCCAGCAGGACAGCCGGCAAGGGCGCTCTTTCGATCGGGCCGGTCAGAAGAATGATGGTGTCGAACATGCGTTCTGGCCTCCCGGCGGCCGGGCGCAGCAAGGTTAAGGGTTCCCTACCGCAGTACGCTATGTCAGGATTAACATGCTCTTAACGAGTTAACGGCCTGCCGGAATAGACTTGTTGCGCGCTGTTGCGTGGAGTGGAGCTCCGATTCCGAGGGTCGCGAGCTACCGTGGCGACCCCTGATGCGGACTTCGAAATCACATGAGCTTCAGCAACTACTTGTTTCTGGTGCGGCTTTTGAATTTGGAGTTCCTGTGACGATACGGCGGCGAAAACTGATAGGAACTTCGAATTCGCCGCACTAGCCCGGAAATATCCGGAAACAAAAAGATGGTTCTGTTGCCGGAAATCTTAGGCAAAAGATTTGTATGGCCCCTGTACCGCCAAACATCCTTGTCGTTGAAGACGACCGCGAGACGCGGACGTTGATCGCGAAGTATCTCCGCAACAACGCCTGCAACGTCACAACCGCCAATGACGGGCGCGAGATGGTCCGCGCCATGACTGACCATCGCGTCGATCTCGTCATTCTCGACGTGATGCTGCCCGGCGAAGACGGCTTGAGCCTGTGCCGCAAGATCCGCGGCGAGTCGCAGGTGCCGATCATCATGCTGACCGCGCGCGGCGAGGACGTCGACCGCATTCTCGGCCTCGAAATGGGCGCCGACGATTATCTCGCGAAGCCCTTCAACCCGCGCGAACTGTTGGCCCGAATCAATGCCGTGCTGCGCCGCCAGGCGGCTGCGCAAACCGCCAGCGCCGTGATGGGCGCAACCGCGTTGACCTTTCAGGGCTGGCGGATCGACTTCCGCCTGCGCGAATTGCGCAATCCGGCCGGCGCGCGGGTATCGATGACGTCAGCCGAATTCGACCTGTTGCGGGCCTTTTGCGAGCGGCCGGGCCGGGTTTTGTCGCGCGACAGCCTGCTCGATCTGACGCAAGGGCGCAGCGCCGGTTCATTCGAGCGCTCGATCGATGTGCTGGTGAGCCGCATCCGCCGCAAGATCGAAACCGATCCGCAGGATTCCAGCATGATCAGGACCGTGCGCTCGGGCGGATATCTGTTCACGCCGACGGTGGAGGCCGCCATGGCGCCACTCGATAGCGCGACATGAAGCTCGCCGATTTCCTGAACCTGAGAACCATCGGCGGTCAGCTCACGGCGCTGGTGATCGCATCCATCCTCGCCATTCACGTGATCCTGACCGGCATCTTCCTGATCAGCCGTCCGGACCAGCCCGATCCCAACATCGACCGCGGTCACGCCCAGTTTGCCGCGGCGGTGCAACTGCTCGGC
>NZ_JBAVCF010000038.1:0-4703 GCF_049586575.1 Bradyrhizobium sp. | reverse complement strand
TAGTTCTGCGACAGCCGCTCCACCTGTGTCTCGCGGAACATCGCAAACGGCGCCTGCTTGAACTTGATCGCGACTTCGGTGCGCTTGACGCCGACCGCCTTGCCGGTGCGCAGGTAAAAGGGCACGCCTGCCCAGCGCCAGTTGTCGATGGTCAGTTTCAGCGCGGCATAGGTTTCGGTCGTGCTGTTCGGCTTGACGTCCTCGGTCTTGCGGTAATCGGGAGTTTCAGTTTCGCCGCTCTTGCCCGCCTGGTATTGGCCACGTACCGAGTTTTTGAGCGCCTCTTCCTCGCTCTGGGTCTGGATCGCCGCCAGTACCTCGGCTTTTTCCGTGCGCACCGCGTGCGCATTGAATTTCGCCGGCGGCTCCATCGCCACCAGCGACAGCAGTTGAAACAGATGGTTCGGGACCATGTCGCGCAGCGCGCCGGTTGAGTCATAGAAGCTGCCGCGATGGCCGACGCCGATCTTTTCATCAACCGTGATCTGCACGTGATCGATATGATCCCGGTTCCAGATCGGCTCGAACATACCGTTGGCAAAACGCAGCACCAGGATGTTCTGGACCGTCTCCTTGCCGAGATAATGATCGATCCGGTAGATCTGGTGCTCTTCAAGGATTTTCAATAGCTCATCATTGAGCGCTCTCGCGGAAGCCAGATCGGTCCCAAAAGGCTTTTCGACCACGAGCCGCCGCCAGGCGGCGCCCTCCTCTTTCAGCATCCCGGCACGGCCGAGTTGCTTCGCGATTGGGGCGAAGGCGACCGGCGGCGTCGCCAGATAGAACAGGCGGTTGCCACCTGTCGAGCGGTTGGCTTCCAGTTTTTCGAGCTTTTCGCGCATCGCATCGAAGGAACTGGGATCCTTCGGATCGGCTTCGATGCTGGTGACGCATTCAAGCAGCCGCTTGGCGATTGCATCCTCGATGGGACGGGTCTTGTACTTCCGCAAGCCCTCCATCAGGCTGTCGCGCATTTCGTCGCTTGACATGTCCTTGCGGGCAATCCCGACCACGCAGAATTTCTCCGGCAAGAGATCGGACACCGCCAGATTGTAAAGCGCGGGAAGCACCAGCCGATGGGTCAGATCGCCGGTAGCGCCGAAGATCACAAATGAACAAGGATCGGGTTTGTGCTGCTTGGCGGATGATTCTGTCACGAGTGACCGGCTTTCGATTTACTTGCCTGCACCGGATCAGGTTCCTGCTGCGGCTCGTTGTGGCCGCCAAACCCATGGCGCATCGCCGAGAGAATTTTTTCAGCGAAGGTATGTTCCTTGCGGGAACGAAAACGTACGAATAACGCCGCGGTCAGGACTTCGGCCGGGACTGCCTCGTCGATCGCGGCGTTCACGGTCCAGCGGCCTTCGCCGGAGTCCTCGACGAAGCCGGAATAGGTTCCAAGCGTCGGGCTTTTGGCGAGCGCCGAGGCGGTGAGATCGAGCAGCCATGAGGGGATCACGCTGCCGCGGCGCCAGACCTCCGCGATATCGGCGACGTCGAGCTCGAAACGATGGTCTTCCGGCAGTGCCTCGATATTGGCGTTCTTCAGGATGTCAAAGCCTTCGGCATAGGCCTGCATCAGTCCGTATTCGATGCCGTTGTGGACCATCTTGACGAAATGCCCGGCGCCAACCGGGCCGGTGTGCATATAGCCTTGCTCGACGCGGGGGTCGCGCCCCTGCCGCCCCTCGGTGCGCGGGATGTCGCCGAGGCCGGGGGCGAGCGTGGCGAAAATCGGATCCAGACGTTCGACCACCGGCCTGTCGCCACCGATCATCATGCAGTAGCCTCGCTCGATACCCCAAACGCCGCCGGAGGTACCGACGTCGATGTAATGGATGCCGCGCGCCTTCAGCGCCTTGCCGCGGCGGACGTCGTCCTGCCAGAATGTGTTGCCGCCGTCGATGATGACGTCGCCGCTCTCCATCAGTTTGGACAGCGCTTCGATCGTTGTTTCGGTGATATGTCCGGCCGGCAGCATCACCCAGGCGGCGCGCGGCTTTTCCAGCTTGCTGACGAATTCCTCCAGCGTGCCGGCCCCTTTTGCACCTTCCTTGGCGATCTCGGCCACGGCTTTGGCGTCCTTGTCGTAGACGACGGTCGTATGTCCGTGCCGCATCAGCCGGCGGACGATATTGCCGCCCATCCGCCCCAAGCCGATCATACCGAGCTGCATGGTTTTATCCTTTAGTTCAACGCCTGCTGGATCGCATCGTCGAGTGCCTTCAGACCTCGCGCGAGATCGCCCTTGAGATGCACCCTTAGCGCGCGTCGCCCCCGCTCGGTGAGCACGCCGAAATCGCCGCGGGCTTGAGCTGCCTTGATCACGCCAAAGCTCGCCTTCTGGCCCGGCACTGGCAGATCCTTCGCATCATCAGCCGTGACCTGAAGGAACACGCCAGAGTCCGGGCCACCTTTGTAGGCCTGGCCGGTCGAGTGCAGAAAACGGGGGCCGAATTCCGCGCAAGTCGCGACATGGCGCCGGTCGCGAACCGCGAGGCGCGCGGCCTGCAACGTATCGATATGGTCGGGATTGCGCTCGATATAGGCGAGCAGGGCGACATAGTCGCCGGCATCGATGCGCGAGAAATGGGCCTTCAGCCAGGATTCAAGCGTGCCGTCGGCGCCCGCCTTGCGCAAGTCGCTCGCATTGGCCTCGTCGGTATAGAGATCGGCCGCGTCGGTCGAAACAACCGGTGATTCTTTCGGCAGCGCGCCCGACTTTTCGAAGGCCGCGGTCAGTTCGCGCGTCTTGACCTTGGCGGCTTCGACATCCGGCTGGTTGAACGGATTGATGCCGAGAATGGCGCCTGCGACGGCCGTCGCCATTTCGAAGCGGTAAAATTCTTGCCCGATATGTTCGATCGACTTGATGACGATCCGAACGACCGGATGGCCCGCTTGCTCCAGCGCGTCGAGCTTTTCGTCATGCGCCGCGCCGCCCTCGCTTTCAGTGCGAAGATCAACGAAGAAGCGGTCGTCGCCGTAGGCTGAGACATCGCCGAGCGTCTCGCCCTCGATTGGGACAAGACCCTTGCCGTCCTTGCCGGTCGATTCGGCGATGAGCTGTTCGGCCCATGCGCCGAAATCCGCGATCTTTTTCGATGAGAAAATCGTGACCTTGTCGCGGCCTTCAAGGCCCGCAAGTCCCATGGCGAGGCCAAGCTGAACGCCGGGATTTTCATGAGGCGGCACATCCGCGCCGCAGGAGCGGACCATCGCCAGCGTATGGTGGATCAGGCTATGCACATCGATGCCGGCGGTCGCAGCAGGCACAAGGCCGAACGGCGACAACACCGAATAGCGGCCGCCGATCGCGGGGTCGCCGTGGAAAGTTCGCGCAAAACCCTGTTTGGCTGCGACTTTCTCCAGCGATGAGCCGGGATCGGTCACGGCGATGAAGCGGTGCCCAGCCTTGTCGGCGCCGATGGCTTTGGACACTTGCGCGAAGAAGTAATCCTTCATCACGTTGGGTTCGGTGGTGCCGCCGGATTTGCTCGAAACGATGAACAGCGTTTTCTTGATATCGACCGCTTTTTCCATCGCGCGGACCTGCGCCGGGTCGGTGGAATCGAGCACGTGCAATTTGGGGAAGCCGGGCTTTTTCGGGAAGGTTTTCGCCAGCACTTCGGGCCCGAGGCTCGATCCGCCCATTCCGAGCACGACCGCGTCGGAGAAATTCTGCCCCTTCACCCGCCGCGCGTAATCTTCGTAATCCGCGATGTCGGCCTTGGCCGGGCTGTCCAGCCAGCCCAGCCACTTGTTCTCGTCGCCATTGGTCCAGACCGATTTGTCCTTGTGCCAAAGCCTCCGGATCTTGGCCGAAGCGCGCCATTCCTCGGTGCTCTTCTCGACCGCTTTCTCAAGACTGGCGCCAAGCGCGAGCTTCTGCGCGCCGATGGCGGCGCCGAGTACGGTCGCGCGCTTCTGGGCGACCGCGCCGTAAAGCTTGTCGGCGGCATCCGCAAATAGTTTGACGCCGTCCTTGACCAATTCTTCCGTGATGGCATCGAGCGAAATGCCGGATTTATCGAGCTCGGCGAGGACGTGCCTGGCCTCCTCGACATTTTCCTCGAGGCTGTCGCGCAGCTTGCCGTGATCGCGGAAGGCGTTCAGCGTAGCCGGCGGTACGGTATTGACGGTGTTGGCGCCGATCAGCTCCTCGACATAGAGCACGTCGCGATAGTCCTTGTTCTTGGTGCCGGTGGAGGCCCACAGCAATCGCTGCGGTTTGGCGCCCTTGGCGGCGAGCTTTTCCCAGCGCGCACCGGAAAACAGCTGCTTGTACTCTTGATACGCCAGCTTCGCGTTGGCGATTGCCACCTTGCCCTTCAGCGCCGCCAGCCGCGCCTTCTCATGCGGGTCGTTGGCGCGCGCGATTCTTTCGTCGAGCTGCTTGTCCACCGCCGTATCGATACGGCTGACGAAGAAGCTTGCGACGCTGGCGACATGGGAGGGATCGCCCCCATCGGCCACGAGCTTTTCGAGGCCCGCGAGATAGGCCTTGGCAACCTGAACATAGACCTTTTGCGAGAACAGCAGCGTGATGTTGATGCTGATGCCTTCGCCGATCAGGTGTTCGATCGCGGGCAGGCCCTCCGCCGTCGCCGGCACCTTGATCATCAAATTCTTGCGATCGACGTGCTTCCACAGCCGCTCGGCTTCGGCGATGGTGCCCTTGGTATCCAGCGCCAGGTAGGGCG
>NZ_JBAVCF010000037.1:0-5129 GCF_049586575.1 Bradyrhizobium sp. | reverse complement strand
AGGACGTTTTCGGAAATCACGAACAGTTCGAGTTTTTTTAGAGCCGCGCGCGCCGCATCAGCATCGGGCAACGATACCGCGGGATTGGTGCCCATCACCCACAACGCCTTGATCTCGCCGCGCCCGATGGCCTCGAACAACTGGACGGCCTTGAGCCCGTCATGCGTCGCGATCCGCGGCGCCTTCCAGAACCGGCGTACGCGATCGATATCGGCCGGCGTGAAATTCATATGCGCGGCGAGCTGATTGGCGAGCCCGCCCACCTCACGGCCGCCCATCGCGTTCGGCTGACCGGTCAGCGAAAACGGCGATGCGCCGATCTTGCCGATCCGTCCAGTCGCGAGATGGCAATTGATGATCGCGTTGACCTTGTCAGTGCCCTGCGCCGACTGATTCACGCCCTGCGAATAGAGCGTGACCACGCGCGGCGTCGCTGCAAATAGCTGGAAGAACGCTGCAACGTCCTGCTCGGAAAGCCCCGTGGCCAAGGCCGTTGCCGCAACGCTGCCGGCAATGCTGCGGGCACGCGCGAGCGCCTCATCGAAACCGCTGGTATAGCGCTCGATATAGTCGCGATCGAGTATGCCGTGATCGGCAAGGTGCACCAGCAGCCCACAGAACAATGCGCTATCGGTGCCGGGCTTCAACCCCAGGAACAGATCGGCGTCTTCTGACGTATCGGTCTTGCGTGGATCGATCACCACCATCCGCGCGCCGCGCCGCTGCTTGTTGGCCATCATGCGCTGAAACAGGATCGGATGGCACCAGGCGGCGTTGGAGCCAATCAGCACCAGAAGATCGGCCTCGTCGAGATCTTCGTAAGTTCCCGGCACGGTGTCGGCGCCAAAGGCGCGACGATGGCCAGCCACCGAGGACGCCATGCACAGTCGTGAATTGGTATCGACATTGGCACTGCCGATGAAGCCCTTCATCAGCTTGTTGGCGACGTAATAGTCCTCGGTCAATAATTGCCCGGACAGATAGAACGCCACGGCATTCGGGCCGTCGCGCGCCACGATGTGGGAAAAGCGACGGGCGACATGGTCGAGCGCGTCGGTCCAGGCGACGCGCTCCATCGCGCCATTGCTACAACGGACCATCGGATAGAGCAGACGATTTTCGAGACCGAGGGTTTCGCCGAGCGCCGAGCCCTTCGAGCACAAGCGGCCGAAATTCGCCGGGTGCGACGGATCGCCCGAGATCGCCGCACCACCATCGCCGTCTGGAGTTGCCAGCACGCCGCAACCGACGCCGCAATAGGGACAGGTGGTGAAAGTCGCGGGATCAACCGACGTCATCGGCCAGCCGGTCAAGCCGCTGCCGCCAGCGTCGCGGCCGGCCGGCCGAACATCATGTCCTTCCGGATTGCAGCGATCCTTTCCCGATTGCGGATCATCTCGAGATACCAGAGCGCGTCCGCGGTATCGCCGATCAGGACCGCGCCGGCCAACCGGCCGTCCTCGATCACGAGCTTCTTGTAGACGCCCCGCTTGAGATCGTTGAGCACGATGGCCTCGCTGCCGTCGCTGCCCAAGAAATCGCCTGCGGAAAATACGCTGACGCCGGATACCTTGAGATTGGTCGCGACCACGCTTCCGCCATAGGCCGCGTTGCGGCCGGCGAGATGCTGCGCCAGCACCCTCGCCTGCTCGTATGCCGGCTCGACCAGGCCATAGCAGATGCCGCGATGTTCCGCGCATTCGCCAAGCGCGAAGATGTCGCTCGCGCCGGTCTGGAGCTGGTCGTCGACGATGACGCCGCGATTGACGGGAATGCCGGCCTCCCTGGGTAGCGCAATATTTGGCCGGATGCCGGCGGCCAGGATCACCGCATCGGCGTCGATCCGGCGTCCGTCATTGACTTCGACGCCTTCGACACGGCTTTCGCCGATGATGCGGCTGGTATTGGCATTGAGCAGAACGTTGATTCCCTTTTTCTCGACCAGCGATTTCAGGAGCGCTCCCGCCGGCGCATCGAGCTGCCGCTCCATCAAACGGTCCATCAAATGAACCAGCGTCACCGGCGCTCCCGCCTTGGCGAGCCCGTGGGCGGCTTCAAGTCCGAGCAATCCCCCGCCGACCACGACCACACGCTTCTTGGCAGCCGCCAGCGTCAGCAATAGATCGACATCGCGGCTGTCACGAAACGTGTTGACGCCTGAGAGATGAACGCCGGGTATGTTGAGCCGCAGCGGCGAGGATCCGGTCGCAAGCACCAGCCTTGAAAAACCGACGCTCTCCTCGTTGGAGATCTTGAGTTCGCGGCGGCCGACGTCGATCTCGTCGACGGCAGTACCGTATTTCAGCGTCACGCCGCGATCGCGCCACCAATTGGCTGGCCTGAGCTCGATTTCATGGGAAGCCGTCTCGCCCGCGAGCACCGACGACAGCAGCACGCGATTGTAGGCAAGCCTCGGTTCGTCGCCGATCACGGCGATGGCGTAACGCCCGAGCGCGACCTTGGCGAGCTCGTCGACCAGGCGGGCGGCGGCCATTCCGTTGCCGACAATCACCAGGGATTCGCTCATGGCCTGCTCCCTACTCGGCTGCCTGAGAGGTGCCATAGGCTTCGGAAATCATGAAGCCGGACAGCGTGACGTACGCCGAGTTCCATGCGTTCGCGACGTCGGGAGTCCAACCGGTGCCCAATGCCTTTTCCAGCGTCCACAGCAAGGCCGCACCAACCACCGGATAGTGATCTGGCTTGGCGCCATACGCGACGTGGCGTTTGGCGAGCGCACTCGCCGCCGGCAGGATCGAAGGAAGATCGCTTAAGCCGTTGACCACGACGGCGAGCGTCGCCATCAGCTTTTTCCGCTGCTCGGTCATGTCGGCGGGAAACATCGACTTGACCTGCGGCGCCACTTCGAACAGGCGGTCGTAAAACAGCGTCGCCGCCTGATCGGAAATGGGCGCGACTTGGGAGAAACTCTGCTGCACCAGTTTGACGTGATCAGGTGTCATGTCTCTCTCCTGCTTTTTCGGCCTCAGGCCTCGTCCCGCAAGCGGGACGAGAAAGATCGACGCGCCCGGCGGGCTTAAGGGCTTTGCTCACACGCGGGCCCCGGCAAGACCTGACGCACCGGCCGCCACGGGACTGCGGCGCAGGTAGAACCACCAGGTCAGCGCGAGGCAGCTCGCGTAGAAGCCGAGATAGATGACGAGGGCGAGTTGCGGTCCGCCGGTGACGGCAATCGATTTGCCGAATCCGCTCGGGATCAGATAGCCGCCGCACGCGCCGATCGCGCCGATGAAGCCGAGCGCGGCGCCGCTTTCGATGCCTGCAGTCTTGATCGCGAGCGCCCGGCCGGCGTCGCCCTTGCCTTGCGCTTTACGAAGATTTTCCTCGCGGAAGATCGATGGAATCATCCGGTAGGTCGATCCGTTGCCGATGCCGGTGGTGACAAAGAGTATAAGGAACATCGCGAGGAAGCCGGTGAAGTCCCTGGCACCCACGAAATAGAGGACACCAATGGTGGCCGCCGCCATCGCGATGAAATTCCAGAACGTGATGATCGCGCCGCCGATCTTGTCGGCGAGCAGGCCACCGAACGGACGCGCGAGCGAACCGACCAGCGGTCCCAGGAACGCGATGCCGATGGTGACTGCCGGGAACTGCGTCTTGATCAGAAGCGGAAAGGCCGCCGAGTAACCGATGAAGGAACCGAACGTCCCGATATAGATGAACGACATGATCCAGGTGTGCTTGCGCTTGACGATCGCGATCTGGTCCCTGAACGACGACTTCGCCGAAGTCAGGTTGTTCATGAAGGTGACCGCCCCGAACACCGCGATGATAAGCGGGAGAACCCACATCAGGCCGGCGTTCTGGAGGTAGACGCCGGAGACTGGCGTTGCCTGGTAGAGATTGATGAGGCCAACGCCCATCAGGATCGGCGTGAGCAATTGAACGCTGCTGACGCCGATGTTGCCGCCGGCGGCATTGAGGCCGAGCGCCCAGCCCTTCATGCGGTCGGGATAGAAGAAAGAGATATTGGCCATGCTGGAGGCGAAGTTGCCGCCGCCGAGACCGGCCGTCGAAGCCACCAGGATCATCAGCCAGAACGGCGTGTCGGGCTGGCCGACGAAGTAGGCGAGCCCGAAGGTCGGGATGAAGAGGACGGAAGCCGAAAAGATCGTCCAGTTACGGCCGCCGAAGGTCGTCACCGCGAAGGTGTAGGGAAAGCGCATCAGCGAGCCGATCAGGCCTGGAATGGCGACGAGTTGAAACAACTGATCGGTCGTGTAGTGAAAGCCGGCCGCCGGCAGTTTGGTCGCGACGATCGACCAGATCAGCCAGACGGAAAATCCGATGTGCTCGGCAACGATCGACCAGATCAGATTGCGGCGGGCAGTCACCTTGCCTCTGGTTTCCCAGAAGGTCTGATCTTCGGGATTCCAGTCCGAAATCCAGGTCGGGTTTTTGGAGCTCATTGAAAAATTCCTTTGCTGAAGGCGCCAATCGGTCACTGTCCAAAGCATCGGCAGCGAGCGCGGAACGAAATCCGGCGGAGCGGCCGCAATTCGGATGAATGGCTTTTTCGGCGACGGCATCGATGGCGTCGGCAAGGAGCTATTCAAACCCTGTGCCAGACCCTTCGCGATTAAAAAATGCAATTATTTACAGTGCTTTATGCGAGAAGCCGCGCCGGTTAGAGTTGAGTTAGAGTTGACATCACCCGCCCTCAAAATTTGCACCCGCTCAATTGTTGTGCGCCGCACAATAATTGGACATGAACGCTCAAAAAGTGTCCACCAACGACATGCCATGCGGCGCGCGAACGAAGCATCGCTCCCGCGCTGCGCAAGGTCTGCACATGCTGCTGAAATACGCTGCGGCGATCTGCAATCGATTGCAGCTTCACCGGCCCCTCGGCATCGAAGCGATCAGGGTGTCTCGATTGCGTCGCTCAATTGCTGGTCAGCGAAGACGGCAGTTCGCCGAACTGTTCAAGGCAACGCTGGCTGAAAAGCAATCACAGCGTCGCGGATGCATCACGCGGTCTGCCGCACTGTGAGAGCAAGCGGCACGCCGTTGTAGTCGATCCGCTCGAACCTGATCCAGCCGATCCGCGCGTTGAGCGCTTCGCTGCGCAGCGTGAACAGGTACAGCCGTTCGTATCCAAGCCT
>NZ_JBAVCF010000036.1:0-3578 GCF_049586575.1 Bradyrhizobium sp. | reverse complement strand
GGCGCTTTTGGGAATTGACCAGCGAACGCTTGCCGAACTGGCCGGGCTTTTGCTGCCAACCATTCAGGATGGAAGCGAGCGTCCGCACCGTGCGCGGTGTCGTCGAATCTCTGACACGGGATTCGAGCGACGACTGATTTGACCATTGTCGCTCGAACGTTCGTGCAATTGAAATGGAACGAGCGGACATGAGCATCGCCGCCACGCGAGCGCGCCAAACGCATCAGCCGACCTTTGCCGAACTCTATGTGCCCATCGTTCAGGCCGCGATTCCGATTTGAATCAAAATCCGGGCTGTGATCTTTTCCCCGCGGCATTGACTCGTAATGCGGCATGCCCGATGGGAAGAATGACGATTGCGACGCCGCAAGGGGAGACGATGGCATCCATAACCAAATCACGCGCGGCATGCCTGATCGGGTGGCCGGCGGCGCATTCGCGCTCGCCGCTGATTCATCATTACTGGCTGCGCAAGCTCGGCATCGAAGGCGGATACAACATCGAGGCGGTGCCGCCCGAAGGCTTTGCCGAATTCGTCCAGCATCTGTCGACGCACGGCTTTGTCGGCGCCAACGTCACCATTCCGCACAAGGAGCGTGCGCTGGCGCTGACGAGCCCGGATGCGCGCGCGCGCGCGGTCGGCGCGGCCAATACGTTATGGTACGAGGGCAACGAGCTGCGCTCGACCAACACCGACATCGAAGGCTTCATCAACAATCTCGATGCCGCTGCGAAGGGTTGGGACGCCACCAGCGACGCGCTGGTGCTTGGCGCCGGTGGCTCGTCGCGTGCGGTCGTGTACGGCCTGATCGAACGCGGCATCAAGCGCGTGCATCTGGTGAACCGCACGATGGAGCGCGCGCGTGCACTGGCGGATCTATTCGGAACGGCGGTGCATACCGTGGCGTGGGAAAAGCTTGGTGAACTGCTTCCGCAGGCCGGCCTTCTGGTCAACACCACCTCGCTCGGCATGCACGCCCAACCGGCGCTCGAACTCGACATTGGGCGCCTTCCATCGCACGCCATCGTGGCCGATCTTGTTTATGTCCCGCTTGAAACAGAGCTGCTGAAAACGGCGCGGGCGCGCGGCCTGAAGACGGCCGATGGCCTCGGCATGCTGTTGCATCAGGCGGTGCGCGGTTTCGAACTCTGGTTCGGCCAGAGGCCGGAAGTCACTCCGGAATTGCGCGCGCTGGTCGAGGCCGATCTCAGGGGCGCGTGATCGCCCAGAAGTGTCCCGCTCGCGCGGTGGTGAGCGGCGTTATCTCTACGGCCATCGATAAGGTGTCGCCCACGGAGGGTCCTCACATGCCGATCTATCGCTCTACACTCGCCCGCCCGCTGATCGCGGCTGCGATGGTGGTTGCATCTGTGCTCTGCGCCGCCGCGCAACGGCCTCCGACGCCGACACGGGTGCGGGGCACCATCGAGGCCGTCGACGGCGATGTGCTCACGGTCAAATCGCGCAGCGGCGAGGAAGTCAAATTGCACATGACCGGTGACGTCAGGATCGTCGGAATCATCAAGATTTCGCTGGCCGACATCAAGCTCGGCTCCTTCATCGGCACCACCACGGTTCCGGGCGCCGACGGCCGTCAAGACGCCGTCGAGGTGCACGTCTTCCCGGAGAACATGCGCGGTACAGGCGAGGGGACGCGTCCCTACGATCTCAAGCCCAACTCGACCATGACCAATGCGACGGTCGCCGAAGCGGTCGCCGGCAATGACGGCCAGACATTGACGATCAAATACAAGGACGGCGAGAAGAAAGTCACGGTCGGTCCCAATACGCCGGTCGTGACCTACGTTCCCGGCGAAAAATCCGATCTCAAGGCCGGTGCCAAGATTATCGCCTTCGTCAAGCAACTGCCTGACGGATCATTTGAAAGCAACCGCGTCAGCGTCGGGCGCGATGGACTGACCCCGCCGATGTAACGATTTGCCTCGCCTTGCGTAAGGTTCGATGGGGAGGCGCTGGTTGCCCCGCCATCCTGGAATAACTCCCGTTTCGCGGGGTATTCCTTCTGTTCCGACCTAAACCTTTGAGGGAAAATCATGCCGAAAATCTCTTCGTGGCTGCCGCGTTCGCTCGCCGCTTCGCTGGCCGTCGTTTCCGTCCTGGCCTCGGCCGCATGGGCCCAGCAGTCACCGACGCCCACCCGCATTCGCGGCACCATCGAAAGCATCGATGGCAAGACGATGAACATCAAGACCCGCGAGGGCACTGACGTGAAAGTGAAGATGACCGACGATATCTCGGTCATTGGCATCGCCAAGACCTCGCTGTCGGAAATCAAGCAGGGCAGCTACATCGGCGTATCCGCCATGCCGCAGCCCGACGGCAGCCAGAAGGCGCTCGCGATCCATATCTTCCCGGAAGCCATGCGCGGCGCGGCTGAAGGGTTCAGGCCATGGGATCTGCGCCCGAACTCCACCATGACCAACGCCACCGTCGCGCAAACCGTTGCCAGCGTCGATGGCCAGGTCATCGAGGTCAAGTACAAGGACGGTGAGAAGAAGGTCGTGGTTCCGCCGGATGCGGCGATCGTCGCTTTCGTCACCGGCGAGAAGTCCGAAATCAAGCCCGGCGCAAAGATCATCATCTTCGGCGCGAAGAAGCTGGACGACGGCTCGCTCGAGACCAACCGCATCGGCGTCGGCCGCGACGGCATCGCGCCTCCGATGTGACGGTTCTTGCCCTCTCGCCTTGTGGGAGAGGGCGCGAGAATACAGCGGCGTCCTGAAGGCCGCCTACGCACCCTCTCCCGCAAGGGGAGAGGGTCAAGCGCGCGAGCGCTGAAAGTCTCACACCGCCAGCACGTGATCGTCGATCTCGGCGATGGTGTTGACGCCGCACAGCCCCATGGTCGTCAGAAGCTCGGCGCGAATGATGTCGATCGCCTTGGTGACGCCAGGCTCGCCATAGGCGCCGAGGCCGTGAATATAGGCGCGGCCGATCATGCAGGACTTGGCGCCAAGGGCGATTGCCCGCACCACGTCCTGGCCGGAGCGGATGCCGCCGTCGAACATCACTTCCATTTTGTCGCCGATCGCATCCACGATTTCCGGCAAGGCTGCGATTGACGACGGCGCGCCGTCGAGCTGACGTCCGCCATGGTTGGACACGACGAGCGCCTGCGCGCCGCTCTTGGCGGCCTCGTTGGCGTCCTCGACATCGAGAATGCCTTTCAGCACCAGCTTGCCGGGCCAGATGCTGCGGATCCATTCGACGTCTTTCCAGTTCAGCGTGGTGTCGAATTGCGTTCCGATCCAGGCGCCGAGCGCGGTGATATCGTCGGTGCCCTTCAGATGACCGACGAGATTGCCGAAGGTGCGGCGCTTGCCGCGCAAGACACCCGCGATCCAGGCGGGCTTGGTGGCGAAATCGAACAATTTCGACAGCGACCATTCCGGCGGCACCGTCATCCCGTTCTTGATGTCGGCATGGCGTTGTCCGATCACCTGGAGATCGACGGTGAGCACGAGCGCGCTGCACTTGGCGGCGATGGCGCGTTCGATCAGCGCCTTGATGAAGCCGCGGTCCTTCATGACGTACAACTGAAACCAGAACGGCTTCT
>NZ_JBAVCF010000035.1:0-14141 GCF_049586575.1 Bradyrhizobium sp. | reverse complement strand
GACATTCGCTATCCGGTAACCGCGGATTCGTGAATAGCGAATGCCATCACGCAGACCTTCATGCGGCTGGAATGGATTGAATGATCCGCGCTGCCAAACTATCGTGCGCGCGTGATGAAGTCATTTGATCGTATCCATCGGCGCCTTTTGCCGGCAGCCCTTGCCATTTTGGCCATTTGCGCGGTGCTGCCCCGTCAAACCCTGGCGCAGCCAAACTACCCCACCCGGCCCGTCCGTGTCGTCGTGCCCTTTGCGGCCGGCGGCGTCGCGGACACGACCGCGCGCATCGTCGCGGACAAACTCGCCGAAAAGCTCGGCCAACGCTTTTATGTCGAAAACCAGCCCGGCGCCGGCGGCATCACCGCGGCGCGCACGGCGCTGGGCGCGGCGGCCGACGGCTATACGCTGATCATGCTGACCAACGGCACCGCGGTCAGCGTGTCCTTGTTCGAAAAACTGCCGTTCGACCCGGTGAAGGATTTCACGCCGGTCTCCAGTCTTGGATTCTTCGACTTCGCGTTCGTCACCAGCGCCTCCTCCGGCTTCAAGACGCTCGCCGAATTCATCGCGGCGGCGAAACAAAAACCGGGCGCGCTCAATGTCGGCACCATCAATGTCGGATCGACGCAGAACTTGTCCGCCGAACTGTTCAAGACATCAGCCAATATCGACTTCACGCTCGTGCCGTTTCGCGGCAACCACGAGGCCGAGGTCGCGCTGTTACAGGGCAGTCTCTCACTCGTGATCGACAGCTATTCGATACTCCAGGGCAACATCGACGACGGCAAACTACGTGCGCTGGCTTCCTCCGGCTCGGTGCGATCCGAATCGACCCCCGAGCTCCCTACCGTGCAGGAAAGCGGCGTCAGCGGCTACGATGTCGTGTCCTGGAACGCGCTGTTCGCGCGATCAGGCACGCCGCCTGAAATCATCAAGACGCTGAATGCCGCCTTGCAGGACATTCTTGGCGATGCCGAGACCAAAAAGAAATTTCTCACGCTCGGCATCGAAGCGAGGGCCGGTACGCCGGAAGCGATCGAAGACCGGCTCAAATCCGATATCGTCAAGTGGCGGGCCGTGACCGAGAAGGCGAAAATTCCGAAACAATGAACCGCGCGTGTTTGAAAAGCCTTCCTTATAAAGAAAGACGCCTGTCATGACCGCCCCCAAGATCGATATCGAGACCGATCCCAAGCAATGGAATATTGGCCTCATCGGCTATGGCGAGGTTGGACGCATCCTCGCCGAGGACCTGCGCAAACAGGACGTGCGCGTCGCCGCCTATGACATCAAGCTTCGCAGCGATCAGGCCGGCGGCGCATTGCGCGACCACGCCAGGCAGCACGGCGTCGCGCTGACGGCTTCGCACGCCGACCTCGCCGCGCAATCGGACTTCATCGTCTCGGCGGTGACCGCCAGCCAGGCGGTGCCCGTGGCGAAGGCCTGCGCGGCCGCCGTCAAACGAGGCGCCTGGTTTCTCGATTTCAATTCGGCTTCGCCCGGCGCCAAGCGGCGCGCGGCCGGCATGATCGATGCGGCCGGCGGGCGCTATGTCGAGGGCGCGGTGATGACGTCGGTGCCGCCCTATCGCATCAAGGTGCCGCTGTTGCTCGGCGGCGCCGACGCGGCAGCGCTTGCGCCAAAGCTTGTCGAGCTCGGCTTCGTGGCGAAAGTCGCGAGCGACAAGCTTGGCGTGGCGTCCGCGGTAAAGATGTGCCGCAGCGTCATGATCAAGGGGCTGGAGGCCATGGTGATCGAAAGCTTCACCACCGCGCGTGCCTATGGCGTGGAAGATGCGGTGCTGGCTTCGCTGAAGGAAACATTTCCCGGCATCGACTGGGAAAAGCAGGGCGCCTATTTCTTCCAGCGCGTGATCGAGCATGGCCGACGTCGCAGCGAGGAAGTTCGCGAAGTCGCCGAGACCGTGCGCGAGGTCGGGCTTGAACCGTGGTCGTCGCAGGGCACCGCCGAGCGCCAGGCCTGGATCGCCGATTTGGCCGATCAGGGCCTGTTCGGCGAACGCGGCGCAAAAGAATTTGCGCGCAGCGCGGATTGGCGAACTGAGGCGGACAGGATTCTCGCGGCGATCAAGAAAGGCGAGTCGTAAGGTCGTCCCTGCGACCCGTGATTCCGCAGTATGGGTCCCCGCGCCAGTGCCCAATTGCGCGCAAGGCGGGGACTACGAGATCGTACATCGCGGGCCGGGATCTAACCTGTTCGTGAATTTCATGCAGCGCCACACCAACGTGTGGTCGAAGGTCAGTTGCCCGGAGCGGTTGTCGGTTTCCGCTGGTGCGGGGTGGCGAAACACACCCCTACCGCGACGTTATTCTCTTCGCGAAGGCCCTGATCGAGACTTTTCCTGAGCGCGTGCTCTGGGGCACGGATCGGCCGCATTCCAATTTGAAGGGCCACATGCCGGACGACGGACTTCTGCTTGACTTCATTCCACGCATCGCCGCCACGCCCGAGCTGCAACAAAAGCTGCTCGTGGATAACCCGATGCGGCTTTGTTGGCCGGAAGAGGCCCGATAACGCAGAATTTAGTGCACCGTCTCGAAACGGTATTCCTCTCCCTCGTCTCCCAGCGACATGATGCTATACAGCCGCTGCAATTCTTCCTCGAGGTGCTCGTTGACGAGCATCAGCGCTTCAAGCGCTCCCCGCATGTTGCCATCGCATGAGGCAATGATCTTTTCGATAGCAACTTCAGTCCGCTTGTACGCCATTGGTAATCCCCTACTGAACACCCGTATGCCCATATCCGGGGCGGATTGGGGCAAAATTCGGCGTCGGAAGCGATCATTTAATGGCGCAACAGGGTTTTCCCCCGCCGATTAGGAATACCTACGCGGCGACCGCAAGGGAGCGCGGACTGACCACATATTCCTTCAGGACGTTGTCCTTGGCGTCGACCTCAACCAGGGATACGTCATATGTCCAGAGATCAGCGAGATGTTGCAACACGCGCCTAGCGTCGGTTTCGTTGAGCTGGGCGCCTTTCACTACCACATGGCGAAGCATCAGCCGGCGATCGCCGGCGAGATCGACATCCATCACCTCTATGTTCGGGTCGATATAGCCAACGTCATATTGCCTGGCGAGTTCGCGGCGGATGCGGCGATAACCGCGCGCATCGTGGATCGCATCGACCTGGATGCCTTCGCTGAATTCGGGATCGTCGTGCAGATGAAACAGCCGCCAGCTTCGCATCAGCCTTGGAGACAGGAATTGGCTGATGAAGCTTTCGTCGCGATAATTGGCCCAGACCTGACGCAGCACGCCCATGACGTCGCCTGAGCCCGCGATATCCGGAAACCACTCGCGGTCCTCGTCGTCGGGTTCGGTGACGATGCGCTCGATGTCCTGCATCATCGCAAAGCCGAGCGCGTATGGATTGAAGTCCGAGAAACGCTGATCGTCGAATTCAGGCTGGAACACCACGTTGGTGTGCGACTGCAGGAATTCGAGAAAATTGCCGTCGGAGAGCCGGCCCTGCTGATGCAGGCGATTCATGATGCGATAGTGCACATAAGTCGCGGTGCCCTCGTTCATGACCTTGGTCTGGCTCTGCGGATAGAAGTATTGCGCGATGTGGCGCACGATCCGCAGCAATTCGCGCTGCCAGGGTTGAAGCCGCGGCGCGGTCTTTTCCAGGAAATAGAGAATGTTCTCCTGCGGCAACCCGAGCAGCTTGCGCCGCCGCTCGGTGTTGAGGATCTCGGTGCTCTTCGCGGGCCCCGTCGGCACGGTGCGCCACAGATCGTTGAACACGCTCTGCTCGTGCTCGCGGCGTTCCTTGGCGCGCTTCTCTTCGGTACGCAGATCGAGGTTCTTCTTGCCCGGGTAACGGTCGATGCCATGCGACATCAGGGCATGCGCGGCATCGAGCGTCATTTCGACCGCGAGCCTGCCATAGCGCTCCTCGCATTGGGCGACATAGCCCTTGGCGAAATCGAGATAGTCGAGGATGCCGTCGGCGTCGGTCCATTGCCGGAACAGGTAGTTGTTCTTGAAGAAGTGGTTGTGGCCGAAAGCAGCGTGCGCGATCACCAGCGTCTGCATGGTCGCGGTGTTTTCTTCCATCAGGTAGGAAATGCAGGGCGAGGAGTTGATCACGATCTCATAGGCGAGACCCATCAGCCCCTTGCGATAGAAGGTTTCGTGGTGGGCGAAACGCTTGCCGAACGACCAGTGCTTGTAGAACAGCGGCATGCCGGACGAGGAATAGGCATCCAGCATCTGCTCGGCGGTAATGATCTCGATCTGGTTCGGATAGGTATCGAGGCCGAGTTCGCCGTGCGCAATCTCCTCGCAGGCATCGTGAATGCGCTGGAGCTGCGAGAAATCCCAATCGGCGCCCTCGAACAGGCGTTCGCTCGTGTTTGTCATGGCGCGGCCTTCTCCTGGCCCTGGCGACGCTGAAACAGGTCGTGAAACACCGGAAAGATTTCGCTGCGGCTCGCCACCTTGCGCATCGACAACGGTGCGCCCTCAGCACGCAGGCGGTGATAGAGCGTCCACAGCGAGGAATCCGGCATCTCGAAGGAGGAGCCGTTGGCCTCGCCGACTTCGAGATAGGCGAAGAACTGGCTGACCGGGAGAATGTCTTCGGTCAACAGGCGTCCGGTAAGCGCGCTGTCGGCAATCGAATTATCGCCGTCGGAGGCCTGCGCCGCATAGATGTTCCAGTCGGCGGGGCGGAAGCGCGAGCGGACGATGTCGCTCATGGCCTGCAAGGCGCTGGATACCATGGTGCCGCCCGATGCCGGCCCGTGGAAGAACGTGTCTTCGTCGACCTCCTCGGCGCGATCGGTATGACGGATGAAGACGATCTCGACGTGCCGGTAGCGGCGGGTGAGAAACACGTAGAGCAGCATGTAGAAACGCTTGGCGAGATCCTTCATATGCTCGGTCATCGAGCCCGACACATCCATCAGGCAGAACATCACAGCTTGCGCGACCGGCTTCGGCACGGCCTCAAAGCGCCGGTAGCGGATGTCGATCGGATCGATGAAAGGAATGCGCTTGGCCTTGGCCTTGAGCGTTTCGATCTGGCTCAACAACTCGGCGCGACGCGCCTCGGAGGTCGCGGCCTCCATCTCAGCCTCAAGCTCGGCAATCGTCTCCGGCTTCGGCCGCCGCAAGGCGACGCGGCGCGCGAGCGCAAGTTGCACGGTGCGGCTCACCGAGATATTCGCGGGCGAGCCGGACGTGGAATAGCCGGCGCGTTGAAGACCCTGGCTCTCCACTTCCGCAAGCTTGCGCTTGGCGAGATCGGGCAATTCCAGATCGTCAAGAAACAGATCGACGAATTCGTTGCGGGACAGCACGAAGCGGAAATCGTCCTCGCTGTCGCCCTCGCCGGCCTGCGAGCCGCGGCCGCCGCCGCCGTTCGGACGCGGAAGGATATCGCCTTCGACGAACTTCTTGTTGCCGGGAAGCACGCGGTCGCGCGTGCCGCCCTCGGTGCGGAAACGAGGTTCATGCATCCCGTCGAGCGGGATCGAGACCTCACCGCCTTCCAGGACATCCTTGATGTCCCGGCTTTCCGAGGTTTTCTTGACCGCGCCCTGCACCAGCGCCTTGGCGCGGCGAAGGAACCTCTGGCGGTTTTCCAGGCTCTTGGAACCTGGATTCAGTCGCCGATCGACAATGAACATCGCCACTAGTGCCCACTTTCCGAAGTTCGTGTTGCACCTCCAGCACCCACCTTTCACGAACTTCGGAAAGTCGTGGGCACCAGAAAACTTATGATTTCCAGTACCGCTTCCCTATTTGACGGTCCTGGCTCGAGTTCGCCGCTTGTGGTGCAGGAACGGTCAAATAGGCGGCACTGTTGCCATCGCCTCGCCGCTACTGCCTCAGCCGGCTTGTTTCACCCGCATGTACCATTCGACGAGCCTGCGGACCTGGCGCTCGGTATAACCGCGCTCCACCATCCGCGCGACAAAATCGCCGTGCTTCTTTTCGGTGTCGCCGTCCTTCTTCGACCCGAACGAGATCACCGGAAGCAGATCCTCGACTTGCGAGAATATACGCTTTTCGATGACTTCGCGGATCTTTTCGTAACTCGTCCAGGCCGGATTCTTGCCGCCGTTCTGGGCGCGCGAGCGCAGCGAGAACTTGACCACCTCGTTTCGGAAGTCCTTCGGGTTGGCGATGCCTGCGGGCTTCTCGATCTTGGTCAGTTCCTGATTGAGCAACTCGCGATTGAGCATCTGCCCGGTGTCGGGATCCTTGAAGTCCTGATCCTCGATCCAGGCATCGGCGTAATCGACGTAGCGGTCGAACAGGTTCTGGCCGTAGTCCGAGTAGGACTCCAGATAGGCCTTCTGGATTTCGTTGCCGATGAATTCAGCGTAGCGCGGAACGAGTTCGGCCTTGATGAATTCGAGATAGCGCTTCTCGATTTCCTCCGAATGCTGCTCGCGCCGGATCGCCTGCTCCAGCACATACATCAGATGCACCGGATCGGCGCCCAGTTCGCTGGTGTCGTGGTTGAAGGTCGACGCCAACACCTTGAAGGCGAAACGGGTGGAGACACCGTCCATGCCTTCGTCGACGCCGGCCGCGTCCTTGTATTCCTGCACGCTGCGTGCCTTGGGATCGCTCTCCTTCAGGCTTTCGCCGTCATAGACGCGCATCTTGGCAAAGGTCGTCGAGTTCTCGTGCTTGCGAAGCCGCGACATCACCGAGAAGCGGGCCAGCGTCTCGAGTGTGGACGGCGCACAAGGTGCGGCGGCGAGTTCGGAGCCGGAGATCAGTTTCTCGTAGATCTTCTGCTCTTCGGTGACGCGCAGGCAATACGGCACCTTGATGACGCAGATGCGGTCGATGAAGGCTTCGTTGTTCTTGTTGGCCTTGAAGCTCTGCCATTCGGCTTCGTTCGAGTGCGCGAGTATGATGCCGGTGAACGGGATCGCACCGATATTCTCGCTGCCGATATAGTTGCCTTCCTGCGTGGCGGTGAGCAGCGGATGCAGCATCTTGATCGGCGCCTTGAACATCTCGACGAATTCGAGGATGCCTTGATTGGAGCGGTTGAGTCCGCCGGAATAGCTGTAGGCGTCCGGATCGTTCTGCGCATAGGTCTCGAGCTTGCGGATATCGACCTTGCCGACCAGCGAGGAGATGTCCTGGTTGTTCTCGTCGCCCGGCTCGGTTTTCGCGATCGCGATCTGGCGCAGCCGCGAGGGCTGGATCTTGGCGACGCGGAAGCGGGAGATATCGCCGCCAAAGGCTTCGAGCCGTTTCAGGCACCACGGACTCATCAGCCCCGAGAGGCGCCGGCGCGGAATGCCGTACTTCTCCTCTATCATCGGCCCGAGCTGCTCGGGATCGAACAGACTGAGCGGGCTCTCGAACACGGGCGAAAGTTCATCGCCGGCCTTGAGCACGTAGATCGGGTGCACTTCCATCAGCGACTTCAACCGCTCTGCGAGCGAGGACTTGCCGCCGCCGACCGGCCCGAGCAGATAGAGGATCTGCTTGCGCTCTTCGAGGCCCTGGGCTGCATGCCGGAAGAAACCAACGATGCGTTCGATCGTTTCTTCCATACCGTGGAAGCCGGCGAAGGCCGGATAGACGCGCATCGTCCTGTTCAAAAAAATACGGCCAAGGCGTGGGTCCCTGGCCGTGTCTATCATCTGTGGTTCACCGATCGCTGCTAGTAGTCGTTCGGGTGCATTCGCATATCGCATCGGATCCCCTCGACACGATTCTAGATATTCCGCCATCGACATATCGGTTTCGCTTCGCGCCTCAAACGATCGGGCGAAAGCGTTGAACAGAGAGTCGTTATACATTGATCCCGCTCCTCATCTGGTTTTCTGCAACGCTGGAACGCGCGTCATAATCTCGCCGTCAAACGCTGCCTGTACCGGCCCCTCGAATCAGTTTCCGCACTGTCCTGCATTGGACACGCGACGGACTCCATGGGGCAATGCAATAGTTGTGCAAGGCGATCCGTCGTGGATAAAAAATCATACAAATCCTACGCCGTGTAACCGTCACGCAACATTCCGGGTCACTACCGACATGCTGTCATGACTGGGATTAACGCTTTATTAACGATAATCTGTCCGCCGCCCAACAATCATTTTGCGCGGCGCAGCCGGCGAGAACGCGGCATCAGCCTTCACAAGCACGGCACTATTGTTCACCGGCGCGACGGAGTGACGCGGCGATGGAACCAGGCGCCTGTCCTTCATCCGTTCGATGGGCTTTCATGAACGTCATTCACGTCATGCGATCCGCGTCGCCGGTTGCGCCCGGCTGGCCGCGCGATGGGCGGCGCATTCGACGAAGGGCGAAGACCGGCCGGGGCGAATGCTCCCGCCAGCCTAAAACCCGAAAATCGCCGCCCAAACCGCCGGATTCAGCCTGTCAAAGCGCCTGCCACCGGGATTTTTCGGGGTATAGTTTGAGCATTGGAATCGACCCGCCAATGGCCCCAAGGCCTGCCGGCGGGATTTTTGGGCGGGACGGCCCGAAAAGCAGGCGGTATCCGGCAATTTTGTGCAAGGAATGGTCATGATCCCCAGTGCCGACATGTCGACGATTCTGAACCGCATTCTCGACACGGCCGCGGACAACTTGCGGATCGCCAAGATCCTGGTCCAGCTCGGCCTCGATCCCAACAATGTGACCTACGACGCGATCTTCAATCGCCTGCTCGAAATCTTCCTGCATAACATTACGCTTGCCAACCTGCTCGCGCTGATCGGCTCGATCTTCTTTGTCGCGACGCTTCTGACGCAGACCATGGTCCCCTTGCGCGTTGCCAACATGATCGGCTGCGCGTTCTTTGCCGCATTCGGCGCGCTCACCGGAGCCATCACGACATTCCTGCTCTACCTCCTCATGGTGCCGATCAACGCCTGGCGGCTGCGGCAGATGCTTCAGCTCGTGAAGATGGCGCGCGGCGCGACGCAGGGCGACACCTCGATGGAATGGCTGAAGCCGTTCATGACCGAGCGCAAATACAAAAAGGGCGACGTGCTGTTCAAACGCGACGATGACGCCGACGAGATGTTCCTGACGGTGACCGGAAGATTCCTGGTCAACGAGATCAATGTCGAACTGCCGCCGGGGCGGCTGATGGGCGAACTCGGCTTTCTGTCGCCCGACAACAAGCGCACCGCGACCGTGACCTGCCTCGAGGGCGGCCACGTGCTGACCATCACTTACGAGAAGCTGCTCGAGATCTACTTCCAGAATCCGCAATTCGGCTATTACTTCCTGGTGCTCACCAGCCAGCGCCTGCTGGAAAATATCGCGCGCCTCGAAGGCATCATCGCCCAGAACAAGATCACGCAGCCGGCGGCGCACCAATCGCACTGATTGGCTCTGCCGATAAACAGGCAGCGTCCGCGTTCATGCGGACCCGGTATATTTACGGTCACGCCGAAGCGGCCGGCTGATGCGGCTATAGCCTCGCGTGCGAGGTTGATGAGGCTATCCGCAACTCCAATGACGATAGCGTTGCAACTTAAAGCAGGCCGCGGAAAGCACGCGCTAGCGCTGCGGCCCCATAGACCTCCTTCCGCTGATCGTCCAAAATCGGTCGATGACCGCGCGAGGACGGCGCATGGCGAAATTCGGAAAGCAGACGGCATGAAGGGATGGCGAGCGCGCATCGGATTTCTGGTACCTCCCGGAAATCCGACGGTCGAACCGGAAATGATGGAGCTCGCGCCGTCAGGCGTATCGCTTCATTTCACCCGGATGAGTGCGGACGGCCCGGCCGGGACGCATGTCGGCCAGGAAGAACGCAATCTGAGCCAGGTTGCGAGCGTGCCTGCTTGCGTCAAGTTGCTTTCCATGGTGTCGCCCCGCGTCATCGCGCTGGCGCATACGGCGACGAGCTATACGCTCGGACAACAGCGGGAAGCCGAACTTGTCGCGCAGATGGAAGCTTTGAGCGGGGCCCGCTTCATCACCGCGTTCGGAAGCGTGCTGGAGGCCTTTTCGCACCTCGGCGCTCGCCGGATCGCTTATGCTACGCCCTATTCCGCCGAGATGACCTCGCTCGGCAAGCAGCACCTCGAAAAATGCGGCCTGCACGTCGTCAGCTCGGGACAGCTGACCGGCGTCCGCAACATTTACGAGGAAAGCAGCGAAAGAGCCTATGCCATCGCTCAGCGGCTTCGGCCATGATGTGGCATGCATTGCGAACCGCGGGCGTCCGCTGCGCCATCAAGGGCTACGGCCGGTTGCTTGAAGGAAACCCGGTATAAGTCTTCCGCAAACGCCCCAGCTAACGAGATATAAAGAATTTTAACTAATTGATTGCCGACTTCGAAACAGCCTCGCGCCAGAATACAGGTTGAGCGCGAACGGTGAGTCGGCGCGGCCGTTCGTCCTCGATGCAACCGGAAGAGATCCCTTTACGGAGGGTACCATGCATTTTGTAGCTGGAGCGCTTGTCGTCTTGTCCGGCATCCTTTACGCCGCCGGAAATAACGACATCGGCGAGTATGGGCCGACCATTTGCAGTTACGGCGGCACGTTCTGCGACCACCCATCTTATGTCTTCGTGGGCGCCGTGCTCGCCGCTCTCTGGGGCACGTTCGTCAGCATTCGCTGAACGATTGCCGGCCGGACTTGTCAAGGTTTGGGATTAGGTGGCTCTGCCTGCGTTGGCCCGGGCGGTTCGGGCTCGACCGCGGGTTGCGGCGCGGTTGGCGCCACCGAGGCGCCGGCGTCGTGGGCGGCCTGGGTCGTCGCCATTTGGTGATCGGAGAGCGAGGCCGTCCGCGCCTGCGCACGGCTCCATGGGCCATGGTCGATGACCAACATCGCCACGATCCCGAAAATCGCAATCGCGAGCGCAACCAAAACCGGCCACACACCTATATGCCTCGCGTGATCAGAGACCATTCGAACAC
This sequence comes from Bradyrhizobium sp., assembly GCF_049586575.1. GTDB lineage: Bacteria > Pseudomonadota > Alphaproteobacteria > Rhizobiales > Xanthobacteraceae > Bradyrhizobium. The sequence goes on along the minus strand of NZ_JBAVCF010000035.1, from coordinate 3,249 downwards.
CCTCGCCTGACGCGCTTCCCTCGTGGTCCGACTCTAACATTCGCATCCCTTCTCAGCGGGCACTTTTGCGAATGTTAGAATCTAAGGACCACTAGCAAATATAAGTTTCTGGTGGAGTTTCGGATTTGACATTCGCTTTACGAATCCGCGGCCAGACGGGTGGCAGATGTCAAATCCACTCCACTAACGTCAATGGCGGGCGGCAGCGAAGGTTCCGCCTTCCGCCCGGTTCCGTGTTCCGGTTTGCCACGGCGAATGTGCCTATCCATGTCGAGGGAAGCTCGTCGTGATATCCTTGGAGTCAAGGCGCACCAGCTGCTTTCAGAGAGCAAAGTCGACAGCGCCGTGTCAGCGCTGGCGGGTTTGCGAGCAGGTTGCCTACATCGCGTTGGTCGGCGTCGGGCGGTCGGCGATCTGCTGACCGAACAGGCTGCCGATCAACTCCACGACGCTGCGCGCGGTGCGACCGCGCTCGTCGAGGAACGGATTGAGCTCCACGATGTCGAGCGAATGCACGATGCCGGAATCGTTCAACAGCTCCATGATCAGGTGGGCCTCGCGATAGGTCGCCCCGCCCGGCACCATGGTGCCGACGCCCGGCGCGACCTCCGGGTCGAGAAAATCGACATCGAAACTCAGATGCAGCACGCCGTCGACCGCTCTGACCTTGTCGATGACGCGCCGGATCAGGACGCTGACGCCGAATTCGTCGATCTTGCGCATATCGGCGACGCTGATGCGGCGAAGTTTCACCAGGTCCTTTTCGAGCTTGTCGATCGAGCGGGTGCCGAACAGCTCCAGCCGGCTCGAATCGATCGACGCGCGCGGCTCGTGACCCAACAACCCATCGAGCCCTTCTTCGCCACACAAGAACGCCGCCGACATGCCGTGCAGGTTGCCGGTGATGGTCGTGGCCGGGGTGTTGTAGTCGGCGTGCGCGTCCAGCCACATGACGAAGAGCTCCTTGCCCTGTTCGCGGCAATGACGCGCGACACCATTGATCGAACCCATGGAGAGCGAATGATCGCCGCCGACAAAGATCGGAATGGCGCCGGAACGCGCCAGATCGTAAGCCCGCGCGCTGATCGTCCGGATCCAGCGTTGAATTTCCCGGTAGTGCTTGGCGTTGCCAGGCGGGGTGTCGTGGAGCGCGGCAACACCGTCAACCGTCATGTTGCCGTGGTCTTCGACCACAAAATCGAGCCCTTCGAGCAAGCTCAGAAGGCCGGCGGTTCTGAGCGCATCCGGCCCCATCAGGGTTCCGCGTTGTGACGCCCCGATTTCGATCGGCGCGCCGAGCACGGCGATCTTTCTTTGCTGTCCTGAAACATTCACGGCCGAAATCCCTCAAGCGGTGTCACAGAATCGTGCAGGATTGCGAATGTTGGCGACCGGGCCGAGTTTAGCCGCAAGTTTTCGATTCTGATATTCCGGTTTGATGCGGGGGCCGAATCAGATTGACCTTCGGCGGCCCGCGATTATTCCCGGCGAAAACGACTTGGAAGCGGCCCGTCCAGCTTGATCATTTTGCAAAGCGGGCGGAAATTACCGACCATTCGGAGTTTCGACGGCGAGGCCGGTTTCCGGGATGAGGCGATGGACGAAGAACACCGTATTGCGGCCAGGCATCGCGAATCCCGACCGAGTTCACGCTCGAGACAGACGGCGATCACCGCCTCTGCCGCGTCATCTGGCGCAAGGAAAAGCGCATCGGCGTTATCTTCGAAAAGGAAAAAGGCGGCTGAGCGAAAGTCGCGAATCAGCCGATAGTACGCAGGCAAATTCGTCGATCCCGAAAGCCTTTGCCCCCTTTAGGCCGTGACCCAATCGCAAGCCAAACCAGCTGCCGCGCCCCAGTGGGCTCCCCGCCTCGCGCAGGAAGCGCGGCTGCGCGAGCTCGATCGCCTGTTCGTTCGCGAGTCCAATGTCGAGCCGGACATATCGGTCGAAATCGAGCGCGCGGCGCTGCTCGGCGCGCTCGATCGCCGCCAAGACGCGCAGGCGGCGTTCATCGATATTTTGCGCCGGCACCCGACCCATTTCAGCGCGCTCAACGAATTTGGCACGCTGCTCGCGGCGCAAGGCGCGATCGATGCCGCCTGCCGCGTCTATGCCGAGGCGATCCTGCATCATCCCGATAATCCGATGGCGCATGTGAACCTCGGCAATCTCCTGCTTCGCGCCAACCGTCATGCCGAGGCGCGGACGCATTACGAGGCCGCCTTGAAAGCCGATCCGGATCATGCCGCTGCCCATCAGGGCATGGGCGCGGTGCTGTCGGACGAAGGCGACCGCGACGGCGCACGCGAGCATTTCGCCAAGGGATTTCGCGGCCACGCCGTCTCGACGCTGCCCTATCGCGGCGCGGGTGCGCCGATTCCGCTCTTGCAACTGGTATCCTCCGGCGGCGGCAACATTCCGACCGCGCCGTTTCTCGACGACTGCGTGTTTCTGACCACGGTGATCGTGGTGGATCATCTCGATCCGACGACGCCGCTGCCGCCGCACGGACTGATCTTCAACGCGATTGGCGATGCCGATCTGTGCCAGCCGGCGCTTGAAGCCGCAATCCGCCTCACCGCACGTTCGAAGGCTCCTGTGATCAACGATCCGCGTGCGGTGATGAAGACCGGACGTCTCGATAACGCCACGGATCTCGCGGCCCTGCCGGGCGTGGTGACGCCAAAAGTCGTGCTGCTGCCGCGCGCGCACCTCACCGGCCTCGCTGCCGCCGCCCGGCTCGCCGGCGAAGGATTCACCTTCCCGCTGCTGTTGCGCTCGCCGGGCTATCACACCGGCCGCAATTTCGCACTTGTGGAGAAGGCCGCCGATCTCGCCGCTGCCATTGCCGAGCTGCCGGGCGAGGAACTGCTCGTAATCGAATATCTCGACGCGCGAGGCCAGGACGGCAACGCGCGCAAATACCGTGTGATGATGATCGGCGGAAAAATCTTTCCGCTGCATCTGGCGATTTCGCGAAACTGGAAGGTGCATTATTTCAGTTCCGACATGGCCGACAAGCCGGATCACCGCAAGGAGGAGATGGCGTTCCTTGCCGACATGCGCGCGGTTCTCGGCGACAAGGCCATCGCCGCTCTGCATGCGGTCTGCGGGCGGCTCGCCCTCGACTATGCCGGCATCGATTTCGGGGTGAATGCGCAAGGCGATCTTCTGCTGTTCGAGGCCAACGCCACCATGGTGATCGCCTCGCCGGATAACGACCCGCGCTGGGCCTATCGGCGCGGGGGG
>NZ_JBAVCF010000034.1:0-3651 GCF_049586575.1 Bradyrhizobium sp. | reverse complement strand
GGAGCATATCCGCTAATGTCACGAGTCCTTGAGATGCCATCTGCACTTGTTCCACGAATAGAGCCGAGTGTTGCAAAAATGTCCCATGCGCAAACTCGGCGATCATTGGGGCATTGATCCGCGCTTGAAGTCCGGCAGTTTGACGCCTCGCGCAATGCCCAAAGATGAGAAGTCCCCGCCGATTTTCTCAACCCACCGAGCCTTTTTTCTGCATTTTAGCCGGCTGTTTTTTGGACGCGCGATGTCGCTTATTGTTGAGGGCACAAATGCGAAGTGCCGCGACATCCGTTTTACGTCCGTTATTGGATGGACATCTGATGTGAAACCGACATCCCCAGATCGGTAAATCGTGCCGTGGGCGGCTCTTACAATGTCGCCCGATTGTCATCCGTGGCGGTTTCCGAGCGCACTGTTTTCAACGGGCGCACGACGGTTCGGCAGCCACTAACCCGACGCATAGGCGAGCGATCAGCGCGTCGTCTGCGCGTGCGTTGCGGAGGACCAACACATTCAGCCTCGCCCATTTGCGTTCGCAGCCGCGGGCTATGATGTCGGCCTTGGCAGCCATCTGAGCGGACCATCGAATCTCCTTGATTTGGCCAGTATGTAAGAAGCCTCCACCGCGGCTCTAAGCATAGAAGTTGACTGCTCTTTTCCCTGAACCGCAGCCCCATCCCTCCAAGTCCTTCGCACGAACTTCCAAGTTAAACTTCTGAGATGGAATGAAGAGCTATCGCGACGACGCCTTCGTCAGGATCGTCGGCTCGTCGGCCCGGAGATTACGGTATTGGACCAGAGTCTAAACGGCGACGAAAAGTGCGTATCTGGCATACATTGGATCGCTTGCTCTCGGTGAACGCCTCGAAAGTGCGATCATTCCGAACGGAGGATAGATAGCTTCGTTGCGAACGACAGCTTTGCGCGGCGGCCATTCCCGCAAGGTCGATTTTTGACACGTTTGAGATATTGCGAACGACCCCGCGAATGTCCGCTGCTAGTGAACGTCAGGCCGACATTGTGGAGTAACGAATACCGATCAAGCCTTTTCCAATTTCAGAACGTACCTTGTACACGCTCGACAAATTGCGCGTTCATGGAAGCTTCTCGATCAGCTCCCTTCTGCCGATCTCGAGATTGTCATAAGGGCCATCGCGCTGGGTATTGCAGAGGGGTGCATATCCGGCTTGGAGATCGCGCAAGGATGTTATCAGGCAGGGATTAGCCAACCAGGATCGACCGTAACGGCTTTTCAATCAGCCGGTTTGCCCCGACGGGCAAAGCACTCCGGCTTCTCGTTCGCCTCTGTCCATCCCCTTATCCTAAAATATTTCGCCTTGCGCCGACGGGCAAATCATCTTTACAAGCCCGCCCGTTCCCGCCCGAAAAGAGGGGCGTATCGCGATCGTCACGGACGTTGGGCGCGGGATGCGATGGACGAGGGTTGGCGCGGCAGACGAGCGCGCGAGCTCTCGGACGGCGAAGTCGTGTGGTCCTGACATCTCGACGCTGATGTCAAGTCGGCGACGACTGCTTCGGCAATCGTGCCTGCGATGGTGACAACAAGCCCGATCACCAGGGAGAGCGCGAAGGAAACCGTTAAAACCAATCGCGCAGGGAATGCCGGATCGTTCGGTGAACCTGTGGTGACTACGCTCGTATGCTTTTTTCATTCGCATACGAGGCCGCGGGTGCGGCCAAGCGCCCGGCATTCCCTGCGTCCTCTGTTTTGGAGAGACGACAATTCGCATGGCTCGGGTGCATTTGCATCGCGGGAAGGTGAAGGCGTGGGTCGTTGCGAGGAGCGCGCGAGCGACGCGATGACGGGGTAGTCGGCCAGCGCCCCCTCAAAGGCTCGGGCGCTCAGGCCGGCGCAAACATATCCTGCGGTTTTGGAACCATTGCTCTCTCTCGCCTCTTGTAGGACAGCACTGAGACACCACTGCAAAGGGATAGAGCCTCATGAGCGACACAGTCATCGTCAAGCCAGGTGGAACCGACCTGGCTGAAGCAGTAGCGGGCGTGTCCTGGGCCGCCGTTGCGGCCGGCGCCGTCGTTTCCTGCGCGCTGACATTTGTACTGCTGGCCTTCGGGATCGGCCTCGGGTTGTCGGTCGTCTCGCCGTGGAGCGGGGCAGGGGTTACCGCCACCACATTCAAGATCGGAACGGGTCTTTATCTTGTCGTGATCGCCATGCTGTCGTCTTCGATCGGCGGTTATATCGCCGGCCGTCTGCGCTCGCGCTGGGTTGGTGTCCAGGCAGACGAAGTGTACTTCCGCGATACGGCGCACGGCTTCGTGGCGTGGGCCTTCGCATCCGTCCTCGGCGCGGTTTTGCTGGCGACACCCGCAAGCAGCCTGATCGGTGGCGGCGTGAGCGGCTTGGGCCAAGGTGCTTCGGCCGCCGCAAGCCGGTCAGGTCCGATGGATAGCTATGTCGATACGCTTCTGAGGTCCGACCAGGCGCCGGCGCAGGGTCAGGGCGCCTCCGGCGACTCGCGATCCGAAATGGTGAGGTTGTTCACGTCGAGCTTCCGCAGTGGCGGCGACTTGAAGCCGAACGATCGGAGCTACGTTTCCAAGATCGTGGCTGCGCGGACCGGCCTCAGTCAGGCCGACGCCGACAAGCGCGTCACGGATGTCGTCACGCAAATCAAAGCGGATACCGATGCGGCACGGAAAGCTGCGGCGCAACTCGCGTTCTGGCTCACCGCTTCGCTGTTGCTCGGCGCGTTCTGCGCAAGTCTCGCGGCAACCGAAGGCGGTGGCCTGCGTGACGGGACGTGGGGGTCGCGCGCCCGTCTTTCACCCTCCGTTCGAACCTGACAGGAGCAGGAAATGCCTATTCTTCTTTGGCTGGTCGGAATTCCGATCCCCCTCATCATCCTCATCATGCTTCTGCGCTGACACCAACAACGCAACCCTCAAACGAGACTGGAATTGACCATGGCCAAAAAGTCGAAGCTGCTGAGTGATCTCTTTCACGAGACGCTCAAGGATATCTATTTCGCCGAGAACAAGATCCTGAAAACACTTCCGAAGATGGCGAAAGCCGCGCAGTCGAAAGAGTTGCAGAAGGCCTTCACCAAACATCTTCGGGAAACCGAGGGTCAGGTGAAGCGCCTTAATCAGGTCTTCAAGATCATCGGCAAGCCGCCACGGGGAAAAACCTGTGCGGCCATCAACGGCATCACCGAAGAGGGCGCGGAGATCATGAAAGACTTCAAGGGAATGCCGGCGCTCGACGCGGGCCTTCTGGCGGCCGCTCAGGCCGTCGAACATTACGAGATGTCGCGTTATGGCACGCTGCGCACCTGGGCCGAGGAACTCGGAATGGCCGACGCGGCGAGGCTTTTACAGGCGACTCTCGACGAAGAGGAAGCGACCGACTCCGCTCTTACCAAGCTTGCCGAATCCCTGGTCAACGTCGAAGCCGAACAGAAACTGGCGGCTTGAAACGGATGTTTTCCACGCCACATTGGCTGCGCAGGGGAGTTGTCGACCAAGGAGTTGCAAACAATGACCGATATCAAAGAACACATGGAAGTCATCGGCGCCGACGGCGTTCACGTCGGCACCGTCGATAAGGTCGAGGCTAACCGGATCAAGCTGATCAGGAAAGACAGCGGAGAAGGATCGCACGAGGGGCATCAC
>NZ_JBAVCF010000033.1:0-23755 GCF_049586575.1 Bradyrhizobium sp. | reverse complement strand
GCGCTTGTTAACCACGAAACAAACCTGAGGATGAAAATAGCAAAAATTTAAGATAAATTGAAATCAATCGGAGAGTTCACCGACGCGCTGCGTCTCGTGAGCAAGCAGAACTAGCTTTTTCTCCTCGCGTGTCCGTCGGCGGACGGTCGGAATTTCATCCTGCCAGCGCGGTGGAGAATCTTCATGAAGCGGCTTTTGTCGGCTGCCATCGTTGCGATGGCGGCGAGCGAGCCTGCATGGGCTCAATCATCGACGGCGACCGGGACGGGCGTCGGCGTTGGCACATCAACATCGACGTCGCAGGCGATCTCGGGGCAAGGCGGCACCGGGATCGGCGTCGGCGGCAACCCTTCGGCGTCGATCACCAGCAACAGCACCGTGCCGGCCAATCAGACGGTCAAGAACGTGCCGAGCGTTTTCGCGCCTGGCTTGGCGGCGGCTGGGCTAGAAACGTGCCTCGGGTCGATTTCCGGCGGCGGCGCGTTTCTCGGGACCGGATTAAGCTTCGGCAGTACGATCCCTGATCCCGGCTGTGCGGCGCGGCTCGATGCGCGGACGCTGTGGAGCATGGGCCTGAAGAAGGCTGCGGTGGCGCGGCTTTGTCTCAACCCCGAGATCTACCGCGCCATGCCGGAGGTTTGCCGCGTCTACCTGCCGCTGCCCGCGCCGGCCGGCTACGCGGCTCCCGCGCCGGTGTTGAGCCGCTACGCGGAGGCCACCGAGGAGCAACCCCACACCGTCAGCGACATTTGGCTGGTGGCAGGGCCGACAGGCAAGACCCGTCTTTGCAACGACTACGATGTGACCCGGCAGCGCTGCCGCGTCTGGGCTCACACCGTTCACCATTCGGCGCCGAAGAAGAAGTCGGTGCCGACTGGTGAAGTCACTCACGCGGCAGCACCACCCGCCCCGGCACCAGCCGTGGCGGAAACCGAAAAGGAGGAGTCACAATGAAGAAGTTATTGATGAGTGTTGGGTTCATGGCTCTGGTGGGAAGCATTGTGCCGGCTGATGCCGGCTCCACGCTCGCCATTGGTGGCGGTGCCAATCTTGGTAATGTGACCACGCTCACCGGCGCTGCGGCGTTGGGCAACGCGGCGGCAGCCTCGGCGGCCAATGGTATCAATACCTCGGTGGGGAGCGGTGTTGCCGTTGCGACGCCTGCAGGAAGCCTCAGTGCGGGCATTGGCAGTTCCATCGGCCAGTCAGTCGGTCAGTCCGGTGCAGTGGCTGGTCCGGGTGGTGGCGCGGCCTTGAGCGGCGCCTTCTCCAATAACCTCGGTGTGGGCGTCGGCGGAGGCTTCACCAACGTGCTGCCCTAACCTGAACGACAGCAGCGTGGTGGCAAATCTTTCGCCACCATGCTGCTGGTCGGCGAAGGGCGTTGGGTGAACGAGCGTAGCTTTACGCTCGAGCGCCGGATATTGAGTCATAGCGAGGTACAGTTCTGGACGCTCACCTTCGCTGCCAACAAGGTCGACATTCATTTTGAGAACACCGATGGCACCAAGGCAGAACTGCACGGGGAAGCCAGGGACTGAGAAGGACTGATCAAGCCGCTCGTTTTCCGCGCGGGAACCATCTTCGTCCGCACTGATTAGTTCCGCGCCAGAAGGAGAAGAATGATGGCACGGAAAACGCGAAAATATTCGAAGAAGGCATCAAGCACCGTCGAGCGCGCGATGAAGAAGCGCAAGGCCGGGACGTTGAAGAGCGGTCGCTCCGGGCGGAAGGTCAAGAGCCGCAAACAGGCGATCGCGATCGGTCTTTCCGAGGCGCGGGCGGCCGGCGCCAGGGTCCCGAAGAAGACCGCTCGTAAACGGGCGGCCGGGAAAGCCAAACGCAGTACCCGCAAGTAAGCATTGCCGCAGGTTTACTCGTCTTTCCATTTCACAGGAGAGGGCATTACAATGCCCTCCCCATTCATGCGTTACGTCTCATCCTTATTTTTCGAGATCGACCCTTGTCCCTGAAAAACCTTTCCACCTACCGGAAGAAACGGGATTTCGAAAAGACGGCCGAGCCGAGCGGCGAGGTGCCGGTGGCGCCGTCCAGACAGCGGCGCTTCGTGATCCAGAAGCACGACGCGACGCGCCTGCATTACGATTTCAGGCTCGAGTTCGACGGCGTTTTCAAATCATGGGCGGTCACGCGCGGTCCCTCGCTCGATCCGCATGACAAACGCCTGGCGGTCGAGGTCGAGGACCATCCGCTCGATTACGGCGACTTCGAAGGCACGATTCCGGAAGGGCAATATGGCGGCGGCACGGTGCAACTCTGGGATCGCGGTACCTGGGAATCGGATGATCCCGAGAGGGGATTCAAGAAGGGCGATCTGAAATTCACCCTGCACGGCGACAAGTTGCAGGGAAGCTGGGTGCTGGTGCGGATGCGGCACGACCGCAACGGCGGCAAGCGCACCAACTGGCTCCTGATCAAACACCGCGACGAATATGCGCGCGAGGGCGAGGCGAACGATATTCTTGAAGAGGACCGGTCGGTCGCCTCGGGCCGCAGCATGGATCAAATTGCCAAGGGTAAGGGAAGGGCGCCGAAGCCGTTCATGACGAAGGTAGCCGGTCGCGGCAAGGCCGATGCGGTTTGGCATTCGAACCGCGGCGAGGCGGCGGAAGCCCGTGCGCACACCAGGAAGGCGGCTGGACCAGCGAAGGCGACAAAGGTCGACGAAATGCCCGAGTTCGTCGCTTTTGAATTGTGTACGCTGGTTGAGCAGCCGCCAAGCGGGGCCGGCTGGGGCCATGAGATCAAATTCGACGGCTATCGGGTCCAGTTGCGGGTCGAGGACGGCAAGGCCACCTTGCGAACGCGCAAGGGTCTGGACTGGACCGACAAGTTCAAGGCGATTGCGAAAGCCGGCGCAACATTGCCGGACGCGATGATCGACGGCGAGATCGTTGCGCTCGATCACGAGGGTAACCCGGATTTCTCGGCGCTGCAGGCCGCGATTTCGGACGGCAGGACGGACAATCTGATCTTCTACGCCTTCGATCTGCTATTTGCCGAGGGCGAAGATCTTCGCCGCCTGCCGCTGGAGCAGCGAAAGGCGCGGCTGAAGCAACTGCTCGACGCGCAGCAGAAGAAAAGGGCGGCCTCGATCCGCTATGTCGAGCACTTCGAGGCGCGTGGCGAGGAGGTTCTCGAATCCGCGAAGAAATTGTCGCTCGAAGGCATCGTCTCCAAGAAGCTCAGCTCGCTTTATCGATCCGGGCGCTCCCAAAGCTGGACCAAGACCAAGTGCCGCGCCGGGCAGGAAGTCGTGCTCGGCGGGTGGAAGACCACGGAAGGAAAATTCCGTTCGCTGATGGCCGGTGTCTATCGCGATGGTCACCTCGCGTTTGTCGGCATTGTCGGGACTGGCTTCGGGCAAGCCACGGTTCGGCGCATCATGCCGGTCCTCAAGAAGGCCGAGTCTGACAAAAGCCCGTTCGGCGGCAAGGACGCGCCGCGCAAGGCCAGCGGTATCCACTGGCTGAAGCCGGAGCTTGTCGCCGAAATTGAATTTGCGGGATTTACCGAAGGCGGCAACATCCGGCAGGCGGCGTTCAAGGGCCTGCGCCAGGACAAGCCGGCCGGAGAGGTCGTTGCGGAGAAACCGGCCATGGTTGATGTCATCAAGTCCGCGCCAAAAGCTTCCAGTAAATCCGCCGAGGTCATGGGTGTTGTGATTTCGAAGCCCGACAAGAAGCTGTGGCCGGACGCCGGTGACGGCGAGGGCGTCACCAAGCTCGATCTTGCGCATTATTTCGAGGCGATTGGCGACTGGATGATGCCGCATGTGAAAGGACGGCCGTGCTCCGTCGTACGCGCGCCGGATGGAATCAACGGCGAACAATTTTTCCAGCGCCATGCAATGCCGAGCACCTCGAAGCTATTGGAGCTCGTCAAGGTCTCCGGCGATCGCAAACCCTATTTGCAGATCGACCGCATCGAGGGCCTGGTGGCGGTGGCGCAAGCCGGGGGACTCGAACTGCATCCATGGAATTGTGCGCCGGACGCGGTCGACGTTCCCGGCCGGCTGGTGTTCGATCTCGACCCGGCGCCAAATGTTGATTTTGAGGAAGTCATCGAAGCGGCAAAGGAGATGCGCCGGCGTCTTCAGGCACTAGGCCTTGAAAGCTTCTGTAAGACCACCGGTGGCAAGGGGCTGCACGTCGTGGCGCCGCTTGGCTATGGCGCCAGGGACAAAGTGACCTGGAACGAAGCGAAAACGTTTGCGCAAGGCGTCTGCCAATGGATGGCGAACGATAATTCCGGGCAGTATCTGCTCAACATGTCCAAGAAGCTGCGCAAGGGAAAAATCTTTCTCGACTATCTACGCAACGACCGGATGGCGACGGCGGTTGCGGTACTTTCGCCGCGGGCGCGCGACGGCGCTACGGTCTCGATGCCGCTCACCTGGGCGCAGGTGCGCGGCGATCTCGACCCGAAACGCTACACCGTTCGCAGCGTCCCGGCTTTGCTCGCGAAGAGCAACGCGTGGGACGGCTACGACGATGCGGTTTCGTCGATCAAAAGCGCGATAAAGAAATTGGACGGTAAACTATCGACATAACGGCCGGCTTTAGAGGCGACCGAGCAGAAGTAATATCAGCAAGATGACGATGATGAGCCCGAGACCGCCGCCGCCGTAATAGCCGGTGCCATAGAAGGGCCCACCGCCGATGCCGCTAAAGCCACCGAGCAGGGCGATCACCAAAATAATCAGAATGATTGTTCCAATAGACATCTAATTTTCCTCCAGCCGATCGTGGTGCTTGCATGTTCGTGCCAGCCAACAAACGGGAACCGTGAAAGTTCCCGCTTATCGCATCGCACGCGCGGTTTATGAGGAAAACAACATGCGCATTAAGCGAATTGCCTGCTTCTTTTGGAGGCAGGTTTTGCCGCGCCAAGATATTCGGCTTTCAGCGCCGCCACCGGCAGGTGCTTGAACAAATTGGCCAACGGCACCCTGAATGCACCCGACTTGCCGCCGCCTTGAAGCGAATAACCATCGATGTGAAGCTCCCCCTCGAAAGCGTCTCCGCGCGGCCATGCACGGCCCTGCTCGGAGAGAGGTGCGTGCCATCGTGCCACCGCTGTAACCACGGCACGGCGGCCGCGGCGGCGCACAAATGCGATGACGTGGTCGCGATGCGCGCCGCTGACGTTGAGTGGCTCGTAATCGCCGGCAGTGAAAACGTCAGGGAGTTCGTTGCGAAGCTTGAGGAGGTGTCGCGTCCAGGCGAGCTTGATGTGGCCGTTCGGCCAATCGCGGGCGAGCGTGTCCCAATCGGGCCGCTCGACCCGTTTGAGAATATCGGCGCGTTCGACGAAATCGACCGGACGACGATTGTCGGGATCGACCAGCGACAAATCCCAGAACTCCGTTCCCTGATAGAAATCAGGTACGCCGGGCAGCATCGCTTTCAGCGTGATCTGGCTCAGCGAATTCAGCGCGCCCAGCAACCCGACCTGGCGAGCGAAACTTTCGAGTGAGTCCAGGAATTCCGCGGAGACCGATCGGTCTAATATCCGTGCAATGAAAGTGCAGAGAGCTGCTTCATAGCCCTCATGGGGATTGAGCCAGCTGGTCTCCTGCTTGCCCTCGCGCGCCGCCTTCACCGCATAGGCTTGCAGGCGCTCGGTCAGCGAGCGGTCGGGTGGTTGAAGCGGCCATACCCCAAGCAGGGTCTGGTACAGCATATATTCGAAGGTCGCCGAAGGCGCGCGCAGGTTGCCTTCGGTGATGATGTGCGGTGCGTTGAGCATCTTCCAGCGGGCGACAGCGGCGGTCCATTCGCCCGCGATCTCGCTGAGTGCCGTCAAACGCGCGCGCGCGTCCTCGGCCCGCTTGGTGTCGTGCGTGGCGGTGGTGGTCATCGCGTGCGGCCAATCCCCGGAGCGGGCTTTCATCATCCGGTGAAAGGCGTCGGGCGACAATGCCGAAGCGAAAGGTTCGCCACCGACCTCGTTCAGCGCGAGCAGACGGGAGGTGCGATAGAACGCCGTGTCCTCCAGCGATTTCGCCATCAGGGGACCGGTAAATTGCTGCACCTTCAAGGCAAACCGCCGCACCCTCGGCGCGCTGTGCAGCGCGGGGCCGGGTTTTGCGAGGTCCATCGTCAGTGCGTCGCGCAGGTAATCAAAGATACCTTCGTCGGCCGCATACCATTCGCGGCGCGCCGCCTCGACCGTGTCCGATATCAGGGCGCGATCGCCGGGCGCGATGCCGGCTGCGGTCAGATAGGTCCGGTAGATCGGAAAATTCAGCACATAAAGCTCGAGCGCCTGGCGCAGACTGTCGGCCGAGAAATCTCGTGTCGAATAATGGCCCGCCGCGATACGTCCGAGCAGGCGCGCCAGCACGGTGAATTCGCTGGTCAGCAGCGTTTCCAGCACGCGCTGCTTTGCGGCCTTGAGCACAGGGGTGAGAACCGGCGGCATGTTGCTGATCTGCCGCCAGGTCTCGTCGAGCGCGTCGAGGCCGCTTCCGTTGACCAGAACGCGCGTGATGGCGTTGAGCGTTTCGTAGCCGGTCGTGCCCTGAACGCCGGCGAATGGGCGCAGCGTCTCGTGCTCGCCAAGAATTTTCTCGACCACGATATAGAACGACTTGGCGGCTTTTCCGCCGGCCTGCCGGATCAGGCGGCTCAGGCGCTGAAAATATTGCGCGGGATCGCTCAAGCCATCGATATGGTCGAGCCGGAGGCCTTGCAATTTTCCTTCTACGATCAGCTTCCTGACCAGGCGATGGGCGACGTTGAAGGTCCCGGCATCTTCGACCCGTAGGCCCGCAAGCGAATTGACGTCGAAGAAGCGGCGATAGTTGATGTCGCTGGAGGCCAACCGCCAGTGTCCGAGCTTGTAGTGCTGACGCTCCAGCAGGTGATGCAGCGCCAGCGTCTGTGCAGCGCGATCCGGCCCGGCGCGGTAGGCGGCAATCCCTCGGTCAATGATCTCTTTGCTCCCTTCGATGCCCTTCAACGCAGCCTTGAAGGCAGGCGCCTCCTTGCGGTTGGGATGGCGCAGGCCATGGTAGCGCGAGGCGAGGTCGAGAATGTGCTTCCCGGCGGCATCGTCTTCGGTGCCTGCCTCCTTGACGATCGTTTGCAGGAGTTCGCCATAGCGATCCGGCGCGATCGGCAAGCGGTGCTCGAAGTACCACGCCGAGAAGCTGCCTTCCCTGGCGTCGTAGCGCAGCTCGATTTCGCCGTTCTCCAGCGCCTTGCCATAGGAGGAGCCGAGGATCGGCAACAGCACGCCGCCCCGCGCGCGATACGGCAATAGCTCCCAGTCGATATCGAAGGAGACCGCGTGCGGCGAAGCTTCGCCCCATTCCAGCACGTCGAGCCACCACGGATTGTCGGCGAAATGTACGCCGACATGATTGGGCACGAAATCGAGGATCAGGCCGAGATCGTGTTCTTTGAGGGCCTTGCTCAGCCGCTCAAAACCCTCGTCGCCGCCGAGTTCTGGATTGAGGACGGTGTGATCGACGACGTCATAGCCGTGGGTCGAGCCCTTGCGCGCCTTCATGAAGGGCGATGCGTAGACGTGGCTGATACCGAGCGCCTTCAGATAGGGGACGACGGCGGCGGCCGCATCGAAATCGAAGTTTGCGGTGAGCTGCAAGCGGTAGGTCGCTATCGGAGTGCCTGATGGCATCAGCGTTCTTCCAAACGCCAGATCACCGACCACGGCTTCATGAGTTCGCCAGGCTCATTGCCCCAAATGAGGGTGCCCCGCGGTCGATCTGTTGCGGCCGCGATTGGCTCGTCGGAAACGTTGGCCAGGAGCGTAAGCCTTGCGCCGTCACCCATGCGCCAATTCGCCGTCAATAGCCCGCTATCGGCGGCGCGCGCCTTGCCAAAGCACGCTTCCGCAAGATACGGCATGATGTGACGCCGGCGTATCGCCAAGAGCTCGCGCACCAAAGCCAGCCGTTGGCGTCCGCTGCCGTCTTTAGCCGCCCAATCGAGCTTGGCAGACTCAAAGGTGGCTTCACTCAGGGGGTCGGGAACGTCGTCGCCGTAGGTCGCATAGGCCCAGGCATATTCATCGCGGCGCCCCTTGCGAACGGCGTCGGCGAGACTGCCTTTGAAGTCGCAGAAAAACGGGAAGGGGGTTTTCGATCCCCACTCCTCGCCCATGAACAGCATGGGAATCGGGGGCGCGAGCAAGGTAATCGCAAGGGCCGCTTCGATCGCCTCGGGGTTGACCTTGTTCTCAAGCCGGTCGCCAAACGCGCGGTTACCGATCTGGTCGTGGTTTTGCAGAAAATTGACAAACGCGGTCGGCGAAAGTTCGCCACTCGCTTCGCCGCGCGCCTTGCCGCCGCGATGCTCGGAGGCCTCACCCTGATAGACGAAACCCGAACCGAGACTGCGCGCGATGTCTGAAACCGGGGCGCGCTGATAGTCGCGGTAGTAACCCTGCTTCTCAGCCGTCAGCTTCACGTGCCAGGCGTGATGATAGTCGTCGTTCCATTGCGCGCGATATTTCCCGCACGGCGGGTCTTGTGTGGGATCGAGCAGGCTGACAGCGTTGTCGTCGTTTTCAAGCACGAGATGGATGTGGCGGCCGGTCTGAGCGGCGAGCTGACCGGCCGCGAGGCTGAGGTCATGCAGCATCGGGATTTCGCCGAGCTCGACAATCGCGTGCACGGCATCGAGCCGCAGCCCGTCGAAGCGATATTCGTCAAGCCAATAAAGAGCGTTTTCGACCGCGAAGGCCCGCACTTGCGGCACGCGATAATCGATCGCGCTGCCCCAAGGCGTTTGGGCTTCGGTGAAGAAGGAGGGTGCGTAGCGGCCGAGATAATTCCCCTCGGGGCCGAAGTGATTATAGACGACGTCGAGAAACACCATCAACCCGCGCAAATGCGCTTCGTCGATGAGCCGCTTCAGCTCCTCGGGCCGGCCATAGGCGCTGTCCGGGGCGTACCACAACACGCCGTCATATCCCCAGTTGCGGCCACCTGCGAAATCCGCGAGCGGCAGCAATTCGAGCGCGGTGATGCCGGTCTCGACGAGATGATCGAGCCTGTCGGTCATGGCGCGATAGGTGCCTTCTCGCGTGAAGGCGCCGACATGGGATTCCGAGAGGACGGTTTCGTGCCAGGGTCGTCCGCGCCAGTCGCCCGCGCGCCAGGCGTAACTTGCGTGGTCGATCACTTCGCTCGGGCCGAACACGTCTTCGGGCTGAAAGGCCGATGCCGGGTCCGGCACATCAATCTCGTTATCGATGCGAAACTTGTAGCGCGCACCGGCTTTTAGGCCAGGCACATCGATCTCGAACCAGCCGTGTTTGCCGGGGGCAAGCGGGTGAGGTTGGTGATCCAGCATCAGCTCGACGTGTTTTGCCGCCGGCGCCCACAACCGGAACGTGGCTCCTTCGGAGGTCAGCTTTGCGCCGAAATGCCGTTCATTCATGCCGAGCCTGAAAAGACCAGTACCGAGCGGGGCGGCGCGGTGGTCTCGCTTCCCGGCGGGAAGTCCGCGGCCGTCTGCTTAACGTCGGCGGTGTTCAATAGTTGCCGCCAGCTTTTGTATTCGGGCATTTTCGGCAGGTTGAACTGGATCGCCTCGGGCGCGGCATTGAGCACGATGAAGACCGGCTGCTGGCCCTCTTCATTTGGCCCCAGCACGTATGCGAGGAAGCGGCCCTCCGGAAAATTCCAGTCCTGCTCTTTCATGTCGTCAGCGCTTGGCGTCAGCCACAGCACTCCGTAGCTGCCGTCGGCACGCCGGCCGTCGAGCCAGCGATGGGCGCGGATTTGCGGAAAGCGCCGGCGGATTTCAGTCGCATGACTGACAAAGTCGATGAGGTCGCTCCCTTCGCGGCCAATGCCTTCCCAGCCGATCCAGCCGGTCTCGTTGTCCTGGCAATAGGCGTTGTTGTTGCCGTTCTGGGTGTTGCCGACCTCATCGCCCGCCAATATCAGCGGCACGCCCTGCGCCAGTAAGAGACAGGCGAGCTGGTTTTTTCGCAGCTGGGTACGCAATGCATTGATGGCGGGATCGTCGGTCGGGCCTTCGCGTCCGCAATTATTGCTATGGTTGTCGTTGGCGCCGTCGCGATTGTCCTCGCCATTCGCCTCATTATGCTTGGCGTTGTAGCTGAAGAGATCGTTGAGCGTGAAACCGTCATGCACGGTGATGTGGTTGATGCTGGCGCGCTGCACCCGGCCGTCATGATTGAAGAGGTCGGAAGAACCGGTCATGCGGCTGGAGATTTCGCCGATCAGGCTGCCTTCGCCGCTCCAGTAGCGACGCAGCGCGCTGCGATAACGGTCGTTCCATTCCGACCATTGCGAAGGAAAGCCGCCAACCTGATAGCCGCCCATGCCGAGGTCCCAGGGCTCAGCGACCAGCTTGACCGGGGCGAGCACCGGGTCTTGCCGCACGGCGGTGAGAAAAGCCGAATTGCGGTCAAAGCCGTTCGGACCGCGGCCGAGCGTGGTCGCAAGATCGAACCGAAAGCCGTCGACGTGGCAGACCTCGACCCAGTAGCGCAGCGAATCCATCACCATCTGCAACACGCGCGGATGGGTGAGGTTGACCGAATTTCCGCAGCCGGTGAAGTCGTCGTAGTAGCGCGGGTTGTCCGGTCTGAGCCAGTAATAGGAAGCGTTGTCGATGCCGCGGAACGACAGCGTCGGGCCCATATGATTGCCTTCCGCGGTGTGATTATACACGACGTCGAGCATTACCTCGATGCCGGCATCGTGCAATCGTGCGACCGCGGTGCGAAAGGAATCGAGCGCATTGTCCTGCGCGTAACGCGACTCCGGCGCAAAGAACCCCAGCGTGTTGTAGCCCCAGTAGTTCGAGAGCTTCTTTTCGACCAGCATGCGGTCGTCGACCAGACTATGGATCGGCAGCAATTCGATTGATGTGATGCCGAGTCGCTTGAAATGCTCGATCATCGCGGGTGAGGCGAGACCGCCATAGGTGCCGCGCAAATTGGGCGGCACGTCGTCGCGCTTTTGCGTCAGGCCCTTGACGTGGGCCTCGTAGATAATGGTGTCTTCCCAGGGAACGCTCGGCCTCAGTTCGCGCCGTCCCCAGTTGAACGCTTCATCGACCACGACGGCCTTCGGCATGCCGCGCGCATTGTCGCGGCGGTCGAAGGAAAGATCTTCGCGCGCGCTGCCCGTGCGGTAGCCGAAATGCGCATCGCTCCACACCAGCCGCCCGGCGAGCCGTCGCGCATAGGGATCCAGCAAAAGCTTGTTGGGGTTGAAACGGTGGCCGTGTTCCGGCGCGTAGGGGCCGTGAACGCGATAGCCGTAGAGTTGGCCGGGAGAGACATCGTTCAGGTAGCCATGCCAGACGTCTTCGGTACGCTCCGGCAGTTCGATGCGTTCAATCTCGCGCCGGCCCTGGCCGTCGAACAGGCAAAGCTCGACCTTCTGCGCATTGGCGGAGAACAGCGCGAAATTGGTCCCGCGTCCGTCCCAGCTTGCACCGAGGCGAGATGGCGATCCGGCCGACAATCGCATGCGGTATTAGCTTTCCGGTACGAGGAAAATGGTTGCCAACGGCGGAATGGTCAGTCTGAGTTCCGGCCCCGTGCCCTCGAGCGTGAGGACCTCACCGATGGTCCCGACATTGCTGCCGCCATAATGCGATGAATCCGTATTGAGAACCTCGCGCCATGTGCCTGCGAGCGGCACGTGAATAATGTAATTATAATAGACGTTCGGGGAAAAATTCGTAACGACCAGGCAGCATGCATGCTCATCCCGGCCTTTGCGAAGCCAGGCGAAGACGTTGCCGGTGGCATCGTCGGTCACCAGCCATTCGAATCCGGAAGGATCGCAATCGAGCTCATGGAGCGCCGGCGTGTCGCGGTAGAGCCAGTTCAGATCGCGCACCAGCGACTGAACGCCGGCGTGGGGACTGTGCTGAAGCAAATGCCAGTCCAGAGAATGGTCGTGATTCCATTCGTTCGATTGCGCAAATTCGCAACCCATGAACAGCAGCTTCTTGCCGGGATGGCCGAACATGAAGCCGTAGTAGGCCCGCAGATTCGCAAAGCGCTGCCAGTCGTCGCCGGGCATTCGTCCGAGGATGGAGCGTTTGCCGTGAACGACCTCGTCATGCGACAGCGGCAGGATGAAGTTTTCCGAAAATGCATAATGCAGGCCGAACAGGATGTCGCCGTGATGGTATTGGCGGTGGATCGGATCCTTGCTGACATATTGCAGCGTGTCGTGCATCCAGCCCATGTTCCATTTATAGCCGAAGCCGAGGCCGCCATAATCTATCGGACGCGATACCTGCGGCCATGCGGTCGATTCTTCCGCCGCGGTCGTGGCGTGCGGAAACTGACCGAATACTTCGGTATTGAAACGGCGCAGGAACGCGATGGCGTCCAGATTTTCACGACCGCCGAATCGATTGGGCACCCATTCGCCGGCGGGCCGGCTGTAGTCGAGATACAGCATCGAGGCGACCGCATCGACGCGCAGGCCGTCGATGGCGTAACGCTCCAGCCAGAACAGCGCGTTGGAGACCAGGAAATTGACGGTCTCCGTGCGTCCGTAGTTGTAGATCAGCGTTCCCCAATCGAGGTGGCGGCCCTGCAAAGGGTTGGCATGTTCGTAGAGGGCGGTGCCATCGAAGCGGCCCAGCCCGTGCGGATCGTCGGGGAAATGGCCGGGCACCCAGTCAAGCCACACCCCGAGCCCCTCGCGATGGCAGGCGTCCACCAGCGCGGCGAAATCGGCGGGGCTGCCGAAGCGGCTGGTCGGCGCGAACAGGCCGGTCGGCTGATAGCCCCACGAGCCATCGAACGGATGCTCACTGACCGGGAGAAACTCGATGTGGGTGAAGCCCATGTCGTGGGCATAGGCCGGCAACTGCTCGGCCAATTCGCGATACGTCAGCCACTCGTTATCGCCCTTGCGCCGCCACGATCCGAGATGCACCTCGTAAATCGATACCGGCGCATTCAACGAATTGATATCGTCGGGGGCAGGCCGCGGACGCGGCAGTCTTTCCTCGTCGAACACGACCGAGGCTGTGCTCGGCCGGATTTCGGCGGCAAAGGCGAGCGGATCAGACTTCAGCGGCAGGCGCTCGCCCTGCCGGCTGAAGATATCGAACTTGTAACGATCTCCGGCCAAGGCATGGGGAATGAACAGTTCCCAATAGCCGAGGCCGCGCACGCGCATCGGATGACGTTTTGGATTCCAGAAATTGAAGTCGCCGACGACGCTGACCCGCTGCGCATTGGGCGCGAGTACAACGAACGCGACGCCCGGAACGCCCTCCAGCACCATCGGATGGGCGCCGAGCTTCTGGTACAGCCGCCGGTGGGTGCCTTCGCCGAGCAGATAGAGGTCGTAGTCGGTCAGCACGGGAGGAAAGCGATAGGGATCGTCGAGATCGACTATCCTCTCGCCGAAGCGGGCGCGCAGCTGATACGCGGTCGAGCCGTTGGGGAGAAATCCGGCAAACAGGCCGTCATCGTGAACGCGCGTCAGCGCCGCCGCCTCACCGTGCGGGGCGATTGCGTCCACCTTGTCCGCTTCAGGGAGAAAGGCGCGCACGACCGTTCTGCCGCCTTCGGTATGGGGGCCGAGATACTGGAAGGGGTCGGAGTGCCGCCCTTCAAGGATCGCATAGGCTTCGGCGGAGAGCTTGGTCATGCGGCCTCGCGGGCAGGCTGGGACAATATGCGCAAGACCCGGGCGAGCGTCGCCGGCACGGCTTCCGACCGTTGTATCAATTCGGTTTCGATCACGTCGAAAGCCTTTTCGAGCACGAAGAAATCCACCATGTGCCGCGCGGCAAGGGGATCATCGGGCCAGATCGAGGAATCGGTCGTGAGTTCGCGGTATGCGGTCAGGAAGGCCGTCGTAGCGCGGTCGACCCACTCGGCCAGTGCGTTGCCGAGCCGGCCATGCTCATCCGGCGCGAGGTGAAGGGCGCGCTCGCGCGCCGCGAGGCTCGAGGCCTCGATCGACCAGATCATGTTGGCGACGTCACGCGCCACCGGCGCCTTGCGCCGCCGCTCCTCGATCGGCCGGCGCAGATCGCCCTCGAAGCCGGTGATGAACACGTCGTCCTTGACGATCAGCACCCGTCCCAGATGGAAATCGCCGTGCAGCCGCGAATTAAAACCGTTCACGCCCGTCGACATCAATCCGTGCAAGCGGCTGTGCAAGGTGTCCTGCTGCGCCAGGAATTCGTCGATCATCGTTCGGTCGGCTTCGCCGAACGAATTGCGGCGCTGCCTTAACGTATGGAAGACGCGGGCGGTGCTCTGGACGACGGCGGTGGTCCAGCGAGCGACGTCGGCCGGCTGGATCGGCTCGGGCGTGAAGTCGGGCATTCCGCTTGCGCTGGCCAAAGCCAGGTGCAACTCGGCGGCGCGCCTGCCGACCTGCGAGAGGTGACGCAAATAAACCGTCTGCTCCTCGCTTTCCCGCCTCGGCCCGCCGGATGCAAGCAGGCGCTGCTCCTCAAGCACGCGATCGAGATAGGCCGCCGTGACCGTCCAGGCATCGCCCTGGTTGCCGATCTGGGCATGAACAATTGCGATTGCGTTTCGCTGATCGCCTTCGATCAGTTCCGCACTGCCGAGCATCGTCGGCGTGTTGGGGAAGCCTGCGACTTCGGTCAGGAATTGGCCGATCTCGATTTCCGGGTTCATGCCGCTTTCGAGCTTCCGGAACAGCTTCACGATGTAGTCGGAATCGACCTGCAGGGTGCTGCTGAGGGGGGCACCCTCTAGCAAGCCGATGCGTTCGGGCTGCCTGACCGCTTTGGCTGAGAATTTGCTCGTCGGCCTGAATTCCAGCTTCAGGCCGTTTTCCTCGGTTGTCAGCGCCTGGCCGAGATTGCGCAGCAGAAGTCCGACGAAAATCGGATCGGTGGCGACGTCGAGCAGCGTTCCTTCGCGGGCGCCCTGGCGCACCGCGGCCAGCGCGTTGGGGTTATAGCGCTCGCGGTCGAAACGCACCCATTCGATCTGCATCGGCAGCACGTAACGTGTCTTGGCCTCGTCTTCGGTGGCTTCGAAGAACGTAAGCCACGGCCGGTTGTCGCCGATATCGCAAAACGGGACCGCCGAGGTCAGGGTGGGATGGATATCTGCGGCAGTATGGAGCGGATACCAGCGGGAGCGGGCGAGATGCCCCGGCAGCACATCGCATTCGAACAGGCTGCGGGTGCGAGCGAGCGAAACCCAGGTGGCGCCGACCGGCACCACCAGGGTTTCGAATTCCGGGACGATCGAAGGCTCGGCCGGCTCCGATTTGTCGCGCTCCTGCAGCTGGAACCAGTAGAAGCCATAAGGCGCAAGCGTAATCATGTAGGGCAGTTCGCCGATCGCCGGAAAATGCGTGCGCCCGAGCATTTCCAGCGGCACGCGTTCCTTGAATGCGGAGAGGTCGAGTTCGGTTGCCTGCGCCGAGCGCGACAGGTTGGCGACGCAAAGAATGACTTCATCGCCTAGCTGCCGCACATAGGCCAGCACGGCGCGATTGGCCGGCCGGATGAAGGTCATGCTGCCGCGCCCGAATGCAAGCGTCGATTTTCGCACCCCGATCAGCTTCTTGGTGGCGCTGAGCAGCGACGACAGGCTGCGTGACTGCGCCTCGACATTGACCGCCTCGTAGCCATAGACCGAGTCCATAATGATGGGCGCGTAGAGCCGGGCCGGGTCGGTACGGGAGAAGCCGCCGTTGCGATCCGGGGTCCACTGCATCGGCGTGCGCACGCCATTGCGGTCGCCGAGATAGATGTTGTCGCCCATTCCGATTTCGTCGCCGTAATAGATGATGGGCGTGCCGGGAAATGACAGCAGCAGCGAGTTCATCAGTTCGATCTTGCGGCGGTCGTTGTCCATCAGCGGAGCCAGCCGCCGGCGAATGCCGACGTTGATCCGCGCGCGTGGATCGTTGGCATAGGTCGACCACAGATAATCGCGCTCGACGTCGGTGACCATTTCCAGCGTCAGCTCGTCATGGTTGCGCAGGAACAGCGCCCATTGACAGTCGGGCGGAATATCCGGCGTCTGGCGCAGGATGTCAGTGATGGGAAAACGGTCTTCCTGGGCAATCGCCATGTAGATGCGCGGCATCAGCGGGAAATGATAGGCCATGTGGCATTCATCGCTGTTGCCGAAATAGTGCTGAACGTCTTCCGGCCACTGATTGGCTTCCGCGAGCAGCACCTTGCCCTTGGCGTACTTATCCAACTCCGCGCGCAGCTGCCGGACGACGGCGTGCGTCTCGGGCAGGTTTTCGTTGTTGGTGCCGTCGCGCTCGCACAAATAAGGGATGGCGTCGAGCCGGAAACCGTCAACCCCGGTGTCGAGCCATCGCTTCATCACCTGGACCAGGGCATTTACGACGCGGGGATTGTCGAAGTTCAAGTCGGGCTGGTGCGAGAAGAAACGGTGCCAGTAAAACTGGCCGGCTTCCGGGTCCCAGGTCCAGTTCGATTTCTCCGTATCGGTAAAGATGATACGCGTGCCCTGATATTTCTGGTCGGTGTCGCTCCACACATACCAGTTGCGCGCGCTCGACTTCGGATCGCTGCGGCGGGCGCGCTTGAACCAGTGATGCTGGTCGGAAGTGTGATTGACGACGAGTTCGATGATGACCCGCAGACCGCGCCGCTTGGCTTCGACGATGAAGCGGCGAAAATCCTTCATGGTGCCGAAATCGGGATTGACGGCACCGTAGTCGGCGATGTCGTAGCCGTCGTCGCGCCCGGGCGAGGGATAGAACGGCAACAGCCAGAGCGTCGTCACCCCGAGGTCTTGCAGATAGTCCAGCTTTTCAGTCAGTCCTGCGAAATCGCCGATGCCGTCATTGTTGCTGTCGGCAAATGCCTTGACGTGAAGCTGATAGATGATGGCATCCTTGTACCACAGCGCGTCGCTGTCGAGCGCGGCAGCCGGGCTTTCCTGGGCGTCGATAGCTGACATCAAATTCATCGGGACCGGCGGGCGAGCAGAGACGGGAGGATGGTGCGGTTCGGGCCCCGGATGGCGTTTGGAGGCCTCCGCGGTTCCGGTAATTTTATTCACGATGGTGGTGGCAACATGGAATGGTCCCATTTCGTTGGCGCGAAAGGAGATGCTCGGGACATATATACAAAGCCGCTCCCCTTCCATTGGTTCCCCGGGAACGGCATGGTAGGCGAGAGCGTTAGCCACTTCTATCCTATTCCCAAATCAGTAGAATTTACGGCGACCTCCTCACAGACCTTCTTTCCCACCAGCTCTCTGCTTTCTGCAAATGGCGTGCCGAATGGACGTTTATAGCCGGGCCAAGGAATTGGGCCTCCAGACCGAGTTTGTGGACGGCCAGGGTCACCGCCATGTGACAGATGCGACGGCGCTCAAGATCATCCTCGACGCCCTGCCGGAGCGAACTCCAAGCCGGCTTCTGGATGGCCCGGTCGTCATCCGCACCGGTCAGACCTCGCGCAGCGAACTAAGCCCCGCCGCGGCGCTACCCGTCGCCTGGAAGATCGTCGCCGGTCGGGAGACCATCGCGCAGGGCGAAGCGGTCGATCGCACGATCGCCTGGCCTGCCGATTGGCGGGAGGGGATCTACCGGCTTCAGCTGACGGATGCGGCTGCTTTCAGCGAGGAAATCCCGTTGATCGTCTCGCCCCCCCGGGCTTACAGCGGCGATTTCGACCGCGGCTGGCTATTGGCGGTGCAGCTTTACGGTATCTGCTCGGCACGCAATTGGGGCATCGGGGATTTTTCCGATCTGGCCAGCTTGCTCGGGTTTGCGGCCAAGTTGGGTGCGGATGGCGTTGGCCTCAATCCGCTGCACGTTTTGTTTGACGACAAGCCGGCCGATTGCAGCCCTTATTCGCCCAACAGCCGGCTGTTTCTCAACGCGCTGTATATCGACGTCGAGCAAATCCCCGAATTCGAAGCAGGCGCCAAGGCCAGCAAAACCGCCGCGCGCTTAAGGGAAGGCCATATCGTCGACTACAAGGGCGTCGCCGAGTTGAAGTGGCGCGCATTGCGGGCCGCCTTTGAGAAATTCAAAACGCAGCCGGCTGTAGGGCGAAAAAAGGATTTCGACGCCTTCCGCGCGGAACGTGCGCCTCTATTATCGCGCTTTGCCTGCTTCGAGGTGTTGCGGCACAAGTTTATCCAGCCGTGGTGGGAATGGCCCGCCGATTGGCGTGCGCCCGATGACGCCAAATGCGCCGAATTGCGCAGGGGTGAGGACGCCGTCGAGATCGAGTTCGTCGAATTCGTGCAGTGGACCGCCGATCGGCAATTACGCGCCTGCCGGGACCTGGCGCGCCGGCTTGGCATGAAAGTCGGGCTCTATCTCGATGTGGCGGTCGGCGTGCAGTCCGGCGGCTTCGATGCCTGGAACGAGCAGGTCGCGATCTCGCGTCATCTATCGGTCGGCGCGCCGCCTGATCCGCTCAACCTCGCCGGTCAGAATTGGGGCCTTGCCGGCTTCAACGCGGCCGGTCTCGAACTGCAATCGTTCGCGCCCTACCGCGAGATGTTGCAGGCCTCGATGCGCTATGCCGGCGCCATCAGGCTCGACCACGTGCTCGGCCTGAAGCGGCTCTATCTGGTGCCGCACGGCTTTGCCGCCGATGACGGCGCCTACGTGCAGATGCCGTTCGAGGCGCTGCTGGCGGCAACCGCGCAGGAAAGCGTGGCGCATGCCTGCATCGTGATCGGCGAGGATCTCGGCACCGTTCCGGAAGGCTTTCGCGACACCATGGCGGAGTGGGGCATCTGGTCCTATCAGGTCATGATGTTCGAACGCGACGATCGCGGCGCCTTTCGCGGCCCCGATCGTTATTTGCCGAATGCGCTCGTCACCTTCAATACCCACGATCTCTCGACCTATGCCGGCTGGCGCTCGTTCGGCGATCTCAAGATCAAGCGCTCGATCGGCATCGATCCCGGCGAGAACGATGACGCCCGCTGGCACGCGCTGGCGATGCTGGACGACGTGCTGCGCCATCATGCCATCGACGGCAACGACCTCTATGCGATTGTGGCTTTCCTTTCCAAGACAAGGTCGCGGCTGCTGGCAATCTCGCTCGAGGATCTCCTCGGCGTGATCGATCAGCCGAATATTCCGGGCACGGTGAACGAGCACCCGAACTGGCGTCAACGGCTGCCGGTGGCGCTCAACGACATCGGGCACGAAATCGACATTGGAGCATTGAAAGACGCAACGCGGGAGAGAACTCGCCCCAGTGCGTGAGCCCTCTATGTTCAACCGGTAAAAGCAGTGTCCAGAATAGAAGATTACGGCCTGATCGGAGATTGCGAAACCGCGGCGCTTGTGGGCCGTGACGGGTCGATCGACTGGTTATGCTGGCCGGCGTTCGATTCGGATGCGTGTTTTGCCGCGCTTCTCGGTACGTCGAAAAACGGCCGCTGGCTGATCGCCCCTTGCGACGATGCCGGACAAATTTCCCGCCGTTACTGGGACAATACGCTGATCCTCGAGACCCAGTTCGAGACCGCGGACGGGGCTGTCGCCATCATCGACTTCATGCCGCCCCGGGGCAAGGCTTCCGATATCGTTCGCCTGGTGCGCGGCATCAAAGGCAGCGTCAAGATGCGGATGGAGCTTGTGATCCGCTTCGGGATGGGTGCGGACATTCCCTGGGTCAAGCGCACCGAAAATGGCGCGATGCTCGCGATCTGCGGGCCGGACATGACGGTACTTCGCACGCCGGTGAAGCTGCGCGGCGAAAATATGACGACGGTGTCCGACTTTGAGGTGACCGAGGGCGAGACAGTTCCCTTCGTTCTCACCTATGGCGAGTCGCATGTCGAATTGCCCGATCCGATCGATCCTGCAAAAGCGTTGCAGGAAACCGAGGATTTTTGGCTCGATTGGTGCAGCCAGTGTAGCTACGAGGATGATAGCCGCGATCTCGTGATGCGCTCGCTGATTACGCTGAAGGCGCTGACCTTTGCCCCGACCGGCGGCATCGTCGCCGCGCCCACCACGTCGCTGCCGGAAAAGCTCGGCGGCAGCCGCAACTGGGATTACCGGTATTGTTGGCTGCGCGACGCGACCTTTACGCTGCTGGCGCTCATGAACTCGGGCTATACCGAAGAAGCCTCTGCCTGGCACGGCTGGCTATTGCGCGCGGCGGCAGGCGCGCCCGGCAACATGCAGATCATGTACGGCATCAGGGGCCGCCGACGCCTGCTCGAATGGGAAGCGGGATGGCTGCCCGGTTACGAAGGTGCACGGCCGGTCCGGATCGGAAACGCCGCCCACGCCCAGTTACAGCTCGACGTCTACGGCGAATTGATGGACGCCTTCCACCAGTCGCGCGTGACCAAGCTGAAGCTCGACGAGGAGACCTGGGACCTCGAATGCACCGTGCTCGATCACCTCGCCGAGGTATGGGATCAGCCGGACCAGGGCATCTGGGAGCGGCGCGACAACGGTCGGCATTACGTCTTTTCGAAAGTCATGACGTGGGTTGCGTTCGACCGCGGCATCAAGAGCGCCGAGATGTTCGGTTTCAAGGCGCCGCTCGATCGCTGGAAGGCCCTGCGCGATACCATCCATCGTGACGTCTGTGAAAAGGGTTTTGATCCCGCGCTGAACAGCTTCGTCGAATCCTATGGCGCGAAATGGCTCGATGCCAGCGTCCTTTTGCTGCCTGCGGTAGGCTTCCTGCCGGGCTCCGATCCACGGATTCGTGGCACCATCGCCGCGATCGAACGCGACATGATGCGCGGCGGATTCGTGCTGCGGCACGATCCCCGCGAAATCACCTCGGAGATCCAGCCGATCGAGGGTGCATTTCTGGCGTGTTCGCTGTGGCTCGCGGATGTTTACGTCCTTGCAGGCGAGATCGACAAGGCGAAAACGCTGTTCGATCGTGTGGTCAGCGTCGCCAATGATCTCGGATTGCTGGCGGAAGAATTCGATCCGGGTCCGCGCCGCCAGACCGGGAATTTTCCGCAAGCTCTGACCCATATCGCGCTGATCAACACCGCGCACAATCTGAGCGAAGCCAAGCACGCTAACGACAAGCCGGCGATGCAGCGCTCGAAGTAGTTGTCGCCCCGGCCTTGAGCCGGGACCCGTAACCACAGGCCGGGGTTGTTTCGGCGGGCTGTGGCTACAGCCCGTTCAAAAATGAAATCCGGTAGCTATGGATCCCTTGCATTCGCAAAGACGACAGCTGTTCCTATTGCGCCGAAGCGAGAATCGTCTCCATCGCCTTGGCAAAACCCTCGTCTTCGTTCGAGGCCGTGACGTGCGTCGCCTGCCGCTTTACGTCATCGGTGGCGTTGCCCATGGCAAACGACGTTCCGCTGACGTGAAACATCGCGAGATCGTTCTGCATGTCGCCGATGGTGGCGACCAGATCGGCCGAGATACCAAGACGACGCGCGATCGTTTGAACGAAGGTGCCTTTATTGACGCCGGGCGGCGTGATGTCGAGATAATAGCTTTGCGAGCGCACGGCGGTCGCCCGCGTGCCGAGCGCCTCCTGCATTTCGGCTTCGCAGCGTTGCAGGCCGGCCGCGTCTGCGCTGGCGCCAACGATCTTGCGGGCTGACGAAAGATAGGACGTGAAATCTAAAACGATGGTTGGATCGGCCCGGATCGCGAGTTTTTCGTACGAGACATATTGGCCGTTCGGATCCCGGGCGAGCCAGAGGTCGCTGGTGAACAGCCAGATTTCGGCGCCGAACTTGCCGAGTATGTCGAGGGCGCGCCGTGTTGCGGCTTCCGGGATCAAATGCTGTTCGACCGGCTTTAGCGCCGGATCGACAATGCAACTGCCGTTGAAGGCGCCAATGGGAACGGTGATACCCAACGGTTCGATCAGAAACCGCATGCCGAGGGTCGGCCGGCTCGAGGTAATCGTAAAGCCGATGCCGGCCTCGTGAAGTTTTCGGACGGCGCCTATCGCGCGCTCGGTCAGCAGCTTTTCCTTGGTCAGGAGCGTGCCGTCGACATCGGAGACAACGAGCGCAATGCGGTTCATGGCGTCAGATCCTGACTTCGGTAGCAACTTGGGCGGCAATATTGTTGACGATGGTCTCGACAGGGGCATCGATCGAGACATTGATCGGACATTCATCCGCTTGCGGCGGCTCCAGGGTCTTGAACTGGCTGTCGAGCAAACCCGGCGGCATGAAGTGTCCCTTGCGTCGGGCGAGCCGGTCGGCGATCAAGGCTTGACTGCCGTCAAGAAAGACGATGCGGACATCGTCTCGGCCGTGGACCAATATCTCGCGGTAGGCGCGTTTCAGCGCCGAGCAGGCGACCACGACGTGGCCGCCGGCCTCGCAGACCCTGTCGATCTCGTCGGCAATCGCTTGCAGCCACGGCCAGCGGTCCTCATCCGTCAGCGGATGGCCCGCGCTCATCTTGGCAACGTTACTTTTGGGATGAAAGCGATCACCGTCCTCGAATGTCCAGGATAGTCGTTTGGCCAATTCGGCGGCGATGGTGCTTTTGCCCGAACCCGATACGCCCATCACGATCAACGCGCAGGGTGATTTGCCGGGTCTATCCGCCACGAAGGTCTCCGCCTGCCGCGGCGCGGTCGACAAGAAACACGGTTTTACCGATCGATCGCGCCCGATTGGCCGGCAGGTTCTCGCCTGCGAGAAGCCGCGTCAAGATCGCGTGTTTCTCTTCGCCCGCGATCTCAAACAGCATTTCGTGACAGGAGGCGAGCGCGGGCAAAGTCAGGGTGACCCGCGGCACAAAGGGCTCGACGTGGGCCTTGGGCACGCCGACGACCCAGCGATTGGTCTC
This sequence comes from Bradyrhizobium sp., assembly GCF_049586575.1. Taxonomy (GTDB): domain Bacteria; phylum Pseudomonadota; class Alphaproteobacteria; order Rhizobiales; family Xanthobacteraceae; genus Bradyrhizobium. Next base: position 981 of record NZ_JBAVCF010000033.1, on the reverse strand, counting down.
GGCGATCGCGGGATAATTGGGAAACAGCGAGGCCGTGTGGCCGTCGGGGCCGACCCCCACCAGCACGAGGTCGAACAGCGGCCGCGCCGGATCGAAATCGTCAGCGCCGTAGAACGATTTGAGCTCGCGCTCATAACGGTTGGCAGATTCGTCCGGATCGGCGACATCGGTGGGGATGGGGTGAATGTGATCCCTGGGGGCGAAGCGGCCGAGGAAAATCTCCCGCGCCATTAGCATATTGTTCCGGGCATCGCCGGCCGGGACAAAGCGTTCATCGCCGATGAACCAGTGCACGCGATCCCAGGGAATCCGTTTTGAGTAAGCGTCGCTCGCCAGCAATTGATAGAGCTGCTTTGGGCTGGAGCCGCCGGCCAGGCCAATCGCTGCGCGCCCTGCATTGGCATCGATCCTGGCGAGCAAACGTTGGGCGGCGGCGAGCGCCAGCGCGGCTGGATCGGCGACGACGATCCAGCTGACAGGGGCAGGGGATGGCATGCGACTTAACCCAGCTTGCGCCAGTTGCGGCCGTCGCGCTTGAGCAACCCATCAGCGGCTTCCGGACCCTCGCTGCCGGCTTTGTAGAATTCCAGCCCCTTCGCGCCTGCCTTCTTCCAGGCGTCGAGAAACGGCTGAACCGCCTGCCAGCCGGCTTCCACGCTGTCGGCGCGCTGAAACAGGATGTTGTCGCCGATCATGCAGTCATAGATCAGCGTTTCATATCCGGTGGTCGGCTCGGCCTGGAAGTAGTCCTTGTAGCGAAACTTCATTTCGACGCCGTCGATGTTGATCGTCGGGCCAGGCACCTTGGTATTGAATTGCAGGGTGATGCCTTCGGTCGGCTCGATGGCGATGACGAGGTAGTTCTGCGACAGCCGCTCCACCTGTGTCTCGCGGAACATCGCAAACGGCGCCTGCTTGAACTTGATCGCGACTTCGGTGCGCTTGACGCCGACCGCCTTGCCGGTGCGCAGGTAAAAGGGC
>NZ_JBAVCF010000032.1:0-14234 GCF_049586575.1 Bradyrhizobium sp. | reverse complement strand
ACCTGACCCGCCTTGGGCTGCTCACGGTGGCGGCCGCCGGCACGGCGGTTCGGACCGGTCTGCTGCGGCAAAGGCTGGTTGATACGCTCGCCGGGGACCGCCGTCACCACGCCACCGCCGAACGGCTTTCGGCCGCGCTCGACCAGGTCGACATCGGCATCGTGCTGCTGGATTCCGACACCCGCGCCGAGTTCATCAACCGCGCCTTCCGCGATTATTTCGCGCTGCCCGACGAAAAGGCCGACAGCAAGCCGCCGTTCATCGCGCTGATGTATCATGGCCGCGACACCGGCGCCTGGGAGATGCCGGAAGAGAAGTTGAGTGCCTTCATCGCGCAACGCACGGAAATGATGCGCGCAGGCGACTCGACGCCGATCAACATCAATCTCAGAGACGGTCGGGTGCTTCGCTTCAGTTGCACGGCATTGCCCGACGGCGGGCGCATGCTGAGCTATACGCCGATCACCGACCTGGTCCGCCACACCGACGACCCCGCCCGCGCCGACCATTTCCGCGCAATGCGCGGCAAGCGGTTGCTTGGTCCATTCACCGATCAACGCGCAGCCGAATAAGCCGCGGCGCAAGCTGTTTTCGAGCCTGCGAAGCACTGGCCTTCGGCTCGCTTTCAGGCTGTGGATAAATGTCGCTGTCACGGCTGCGTTACAATGCAGGACTAGCGTTGCATTGCGTTTGATCAGGCCCCCCGTCGACGATCATCCGCGCCCCCAGCGGTCCCCGTCAGTCGCCGCGTCTGACCGGGGCCGCTTCTTTTTCATGGACGTTTCTCGCGTTTCGGTTGTTTCGGCGCCAGCGGCCTGCCTTGCGCGTCAGCTCCATAAGGTCACAATGGGCCGCTCTCTTGAAAAACGCGGCACAGGATTGATCCATGGAAATTCGCAACCTCGGCGGCTCGGGTCTACGTGTTTCGGCCGTCGGCCTCGGCTGTAACAATTTCGGCCAGCGCACCGATCTGGAAACCTCGCGCAAGGTGATCCACAAGGCGATCGACCTCGGCATCACGCTGTTCGATACCGCAGACATCTATGCCAACATGGGCGGTTCCGAAACGGTGCTCGGCGAGGTGCTCGGCGCGAGGCGCAAGGACATCGTGCTCGCGACCAAGTTCTCGAAAGCCATGAGCACCGACGGCACCAAACAGGGCGCGTCGCGGCGCTACATCATGTCCGCCGTCGAAGCCAGCCTGAGGCGGCTGAAGACCGATTACATCGATCTCTACCAGCAGCATGACTACGACGCGCTGACGCCGATCGAAGAAACGCTGCGCGCGCTCGACGACCTTATCCGGCAAGGCAAGGTGCGCTATATCGGCAACTCGAATTTTCCGGCGTGGCGGGTCGCGGAAGCCGAACATGTGGCGAACGCGATGAACAGCAGCCGCTTCGTCTCCTGCCAGGACGAATACAGCCTCGTCGTCCGCGATATCGAGAAGGACCTGTTGCCGTGCGCGCAGGAATACCAGCTCGGTCTGCTGCCGTTCTTTCCGCTGGCGAGCGGTCTGTTGACCGGCAAATACAAGCGCGGCGAAGCGGCGCCGAACGATACGCGCCTCGGCCTCGTGCAGCGGCTGCGCGACCGCTACATCACCCCGCGCAACGAGGAGATCGTGGAAAAGCTGCAGGCGTTTGCGAAGGAGCGCGGGCATTCCATGCTGGAACTGGCGTTCTCCTGGCTCGCGGCGCGGCCGCAGGTCGCAAGCGTCATCGCCGGCGCCACGCGCGTCGAACAGATCGAGCAGAACGCCAAGGCGATCAGCTGGCACTTAAGTGTACAGGACATGGCGGAGATCGACAGCATTACGACGGGGTAATTTCCGGTCCTATTCATGACAGATCATCTGGAAACCGCATCATCACGGCGTCTCGCCTGTTCCCGATGCGGAACGGAATTTAGCTGCACGCGCGACAGCCAGTGCTGGTGCGTGGAAGAAGCCGCGCGGATGCCGATGCCGCGCGAGGGCGAGGATTGCCTGTGCCGCGAATGCCTGCGCAGGGCGGCGGCAGCGACCGGACACGGCGCCGCCGGCTAGCCAAGATCCGCTACTGGCGGCATTTCGGCCGATTTGAAGCCCCACTACCCCTAGCTGACGCCCAGCCGTCATGCTTTGATGTATCGGCGAAATCGAGGTGGCGCCCAGCACCTCGCCTGATCATTTGGAATATTCATCGTGAAGGACGACGTTGCCGCCGATCCCCAGCAGGTCATTGCTGATCTTAAGCGCAGGCTTGACGAGTCGATTGCGCAGCAGGCCGCCACCTCCGACGTCCTCAGGGTCATCAGCCGTTCGACCTTCGATCTCCAGACCGTTCTCGAAACGCTGATCAAGTCTGCAGCCGAGTTGTGCGGTGCCAATCGAGGCTCGATCTTCCTTCGCGAGGGCGACGTCTTTCCGCTGAAGGCGGCGTCCAGCACCACGCCCGAATTCCTGAAATATTGGGCGGCGAATCCGCCGAGGTCCGGCCGCGGTTCGGCCACCTCTCGCGTCATCGCATCGGGAAAGGTCGAAGTTATTGCCGATGTTCTTGCGGACCCCGACATGGAAATGTCCCTGGGTTCCCTGACCAGAATTCGCGCGGCACTCGGCGTGCCGATGCTCAGGAACAACACCGTCGAAGGCGTGCTGGTGCTGACACGGCCCGAGCCCGGCCCGTTCACCAAAAGCCAGATCGATCTGGTACAAACCTTTGCCGACCAGGCCGTGATCGCCATCGAGAATACGCGTCTGTTCAACGAGACCAGGGAATCGCTGGAACGGCAGACCGCGACTTCCGAGGTGCTGGGTATCATCAATTCGTCGCCGGGCGATCTGAAAACGGTCTTCGAAGCGATGGTCGAAAAGGCACGACGGCTCTGCGACGCCGATTCCGGGCACCTCGCTCTTCCGGTCGGCGATGATTTTCGTACAGCCGCGGTATCGGCGATGTCGCCCGATCTGGAGACGATGATCCGAGCCGTTTCGTATGCCCCGGGTAGAGGGACGGCGGTCGGTCGATCCCTGCTGGAGCGCCGTGCGGTACAGATCGCCGATATTGCAGCGGATTCCGAACATGCCGCGCGCCACACGGCGAATTCGAATCTCATCCGGACTATTCTCGGCGTACCGTTGCTGCGGGAGGGCGAGCCGATCGGCGCGTTTGGCCTTTCACGCTCGCGTGTTGAGCCTTTCAGCGAACGCCAAATCGAGCTTGTCGAAACTTTCGCCGCTCAGGCGGTGATCGCGATCGAGAACACCCGGCTTTTCAACGAGACCCAGGAAGCACTTGAGCGCCAGACCGCGACTGCCGATGTGCTCAAGGTGATTGCGAGTTCGCCGTCGGACGTGCAACCGGTATTCGAGGCGATCGCGACCAGCGCTAATCGCCTGCTCGGCGGTTTCTCGACTGCGGTTTATCGATTTCTCGACGACGGTATCGCCCATCTTGCGGCCTTCACGCCGACCACGCCCGCCGCGGACAACATTCTGAAGAGCGCCTTCCCACGCCCGATCAGCGACTTTCCTCAGTTCGAACTCACGCGGTCCGGGAAGCCAGTCCAGATTTGCGATATCGAGCAAGAACAGCACGCCGAGATCAAACAAATCGGCAGGGCACGTGGCTTTCGCAGCATGCTGGCCGTGCCACTGATCAACCGCGCCAGCGTGATCGGGCTGGTGACTGTCACCCGCACGGAGCCCGGGCTGTTCGCCGGCCACCATCTGCGGTTGCTGCAGACCTTCGCCGACCAGGCCGTGATCGCGATCGAGAATGCGCGCCTGTTCAACGAAACCAGGGAGGCACTCGAGCGGCAGACCGCGACCGCCGACATCCTGAAGGTGATCGCAAGCTCACCCTCCGACGTTCAGCCCGTCTTCGACGCGATTGCATCGAGCGCAAAAGCGCTGATCGGAGGTTTTTCGGCCACGGTGTCGCGCATCGTTGGCGACATGCTCCACCTGGCGGCATTCACGCCGACAAATACCAGAGCCGATGAAGCGTTGCAGGCTTCATTCCCGATTCCGCTCGCCGAATTTCCGCCTCTTGAGTCTGCTCGGGGCGGAGAGACCGTGCAGTTCGCCGATACCGAGGCGGAAGGTGTGCCGGCCGTGAACAGGGACGTGGCACGGTTGCGCGGCTATCGCAGCATGCTGTTCACGCCGCTCATGAACAAGGGCGAGCGGATCGGAATGATCAGCGTGACGCGCAAGGAACCCGGTACGTTCGCCGATCATCACGTCGAGCTGCTGCAAACCTTTGCCGACCAGGCCGTGATCGCCATCGAGAATACGCGCCTGTTCAACGAGGTCCAGACCAAGACAGCCGATCTACAGGAATCGCTGCAGCATCAGACCGCAACCTCCGAAGTGTTGCAGGTCATCAGCCGCTCGCCTGGTGAACTCAATCCCGTGTTCCAGACGATCCTGGCGAGCGCGACCAGCATCTGTGAGGCCCAATTCGGTCTGCTGGTTCTCTACGAGGACGGCGGCTTTCGCTGCACCTCGACGTTCAATCTGCCGCCGGCGTTCGCGGAAACCTTCTTGCGCAATCCGGTGATCTACCCGCCGCCGATCGACCCGCTGGGACGGCTGATCGAGACCCGGCAACTCGTTCATGTCGTTGACGTCAAGCAGGAGCCGGCTTATCTCACCGGTTTCCCGCCGATTGTCGAATTGGTCGAACTGGGCGGCGCGCGCACGCTTCTGCTCGTGCCCATGTTAAAGGAAGACGGCCTTGTCGGCGTGATCGCCATCTTCCGGCAGACCGTGCACGCGTTCTCCGAAAAGCAGATCGAGCTGGTGACCAGCTTCGGCAGCCAGGCGGTGATCGCCATCGAGAACGCGAACCTGCTTGGTAAATTGCGCGAGCGCACCGACGATCTCAGCGAGTCCCTGCAGCAGCAAACTGCAACCGCCGACGTCCTCAAGGTCATCAGCCGCTCGGCGTTCGATCTGAAGTCGGTCCTTACCACGCTGATCGAGTCCGCAAAGACGCTGTGCGGCGCCTCATTGGGCATCATCTGCCTGCGCGACGGCGGTGTGATGCGGCTACAGGCCGAATCCGGCTGCACGCAGGCCTTTGTCGATTTTATGCAGGCCCACCCGATCAAGCCCGGTCGAGAAACGATCACCGGCCGGGTCTTCATGGACGGCAAGCCGGTTCACGTCGCGGACGTCGAGCTTGACCCGGAATATAACTTTGCCAACGCGCCGACGATCGGCGCCTACCGCGCGGTCCTTGCCGTCCCGCTGATGCGCGACGCCGCGGTCGAGGGCGTGTTGCTGCTGGGAAGGCCAGGGCCGGGGCCATTCAGCCAGCGCCAACTGGACCTCGTACAGACTTTCGCCGACCAGGCGGTTATCGCCATCGAGAATGCGCGTCTTTTCAACGAAACCAAGGAGGCACTCGAGCGACAGACCGCGACCGCCGGCATCCTGAAGGTCATCGCCAGTTCGCCGTCCGATGTGCAGCCGGTGTTCGAGGCGATCGTGAAAAGTGCCAACACCCTTATTGGTGGATTCTCGAGCACTGTCTTTCGTTTTATTGACGGCGTTGGTCACCTCAAGGCTTTCACGCCGACAAATCCCGCCGCGGATGAAGTACTGCGGGCCAGCTTCCCGCTGCCCGTCACCGATTTCCTGCCGTTTAAAATGGCGCAAGCCGGCGAGGCGACTCAAATCGCCGATACCGAGACGTTGTCGAACGAGATTCTGGGTATCTCCCGGGCACGCGGCTTCCGCAGCATATTGTTCGCCCCGATGATGAATGACGGGGTTTCGATCGGCTCCATTGCGGTGACGCGCGTTCAGCCCGGAATTTTTGCCGACCATCATGTTCAGTTGCTTCAGACGTTTGCTGACCAGGCCGTCATCGCCATCGAGAATGTGCGGCTATTTGATGAGGTTCAGGCGCGCACTCAGGAGCTTTCGCTCTCGCTCGACGAGTTGCGCACCGCGCAGGACCGGCTGGTGCAGACCGAAAAGCTTGCCTCGCTCGGCCAGCTTACCTCCGGCATCGCGCACGAGATCAAGAATCCGCTCAACTTCGTCAATAATTTCTCGTCACTGTCGGGCGAATTGATCGACGAACTCAATGACCTGCTTGGGTCGGCCACGCTCGACGGCAAGACTCGCGAAGATATCGACGAACTCACCGAGATGCTGAAGGGTAACCTCGACAAGGTCGTGCAACATGGCAAGCGCGCCGATTCAATCGTCAAGAACATGCTGCTGCATTCGCGCGAAGGTTCGGGCGAACGCCGGCCTGCCGACATCAATGCGATCGTCGACGAAAGCCTCAACCTCGCTTATCACGGCGCGCGGGCCGAGAAATCCGGCTTCAATATCACGCTGGAGCGCGACCTCGATCCCTCCGCCGGAATTATCGATCTTTACCCGCAGGAGATCACGCGGGTGTTCCTCAATCTCATTTCCAACGGCTTTTATGCGGCCAACAAGCGAAGGGAAGCCGGCGACGAAGGCTTCGAGCCGTTGCTGACGGCGACCACCAAAAATCTCGGCAGCAAGGTCGAAATCCGGATTCGCGACAACGGCACCGGCATCCCGGCGGAAGTCAAGGAGAAGATGTTCAATCCCTTCTTCACCACCAAGCCCGCGGGCGAGGGCACCGGACTTGGCTTGTCGATGAGCCACGACATCATCGTGAAACAGCATGGCGGCGAGATTGACGTCGAAACCGAACACGGCGCATTCACCGAATTCATTATTACGCTGCCTCGCGCGGCTGCACAGGCTGGAGGTCGGAATTGAGCGTTTACATACTCGTCGTCGACGACGAACCTGATGTCGAGGAACTGTTCCGCCAGCAATTCCGGCGCGACCTGAAATCCGGGCGCTTCACGATGGAGTTTGCGCCGTCGGCGCCAGCGGCGCTGGTTCGCGCCGCCGAGATCAGGGATCCACCGCTGATCCTGATCCTGTCGGACATCAACATGCCCGGCATGAGCGGGCTCGAAATGCTCCCAAAGGTGCGTGCCGAACGGCCGGACGTTCCCGTCATCATGATCACCGCTTACGGTGATGCTGAAACGCGCCGCAAGGCCATCGAGCGCGGCGCGGTGGGATTGTTGACCAAACCGATCGATTTTGCGCTGCTGCGTCACGAGATCGACGCACGGCTAGTGGAGTGGATTTGACATTCGCAACCGGCCTAGCCGCGAGTTCGCAAAGCGAATGTCGAATCCGAAACTCCACTAGAAACTTATATTTGCTAGTGGTCCTTTTGATTCTAACATTCGCAAAAGTGACTGCTGAGTAGGGATGCGAATGTTAGAATCGGACCGCCGCATGACCGCAACCATTCTCGTTGTCGACGACGAGCCGGACCTTGAGGCTCTTGTCTTGCAGAAATTCCGCAAGCAAATTCGCGATGGCACGGTGAGTTTCATGTTTGCGCATGACGGTGTGGAGGCATTGCAGTCGATCGAAGATCATCCGCATGTGGATATGGTGGTGTCCGACATCAACATGCCGCGGATGGATGGCCTGTCCCTGCTGCAGAAATTGCAGGAGGCCGAAGACAAGAAGTCGACCATCATCGTCTCGGCCTATGGCGACATGAGCAACATCCGCACCGCTATGAACCGCGGCGCATTCGATTTCCTGACCAAGCCGATTGATTTCGGCGATCTCGAAACGACGATCGACAAGACCATTCGCCACGTCCAGGCGATGCGCGAGGCGCGCCGGCGCCAGTTCGAGGCCGAGCGCGCGCATGCGTCACTGTCGCGGTATTTCTCGCCCCAGATCGCCTCACGGCTTGCCGCCGCCGGCGAAAGTGACGGCATGGAGGTGCACTGGCGCGACGTCGCCGTGATTTTCACCGACATCGCCTCTTTCACTTCGCTGGTGGAAAACGCCGCACCCGACGTGCTCGGCACGCTGCTCAACGAATATGTGGGCGGGATGACCGATGTCGTCTTCGCGCACGAGGGCACGGTTGCCAAGATCATCGGCGATGCCATCCAGATTCTCTTCAACGCGCCCGGAGACCAGCCGGATTATGCGAGCCGGGCAATCGGTTGCGCCCATGCGCTGGATAGCTGGGCTGAGGCGTTTCGCGAACGCTGGAAATCCAAGGGCGTGAATTTTGGTGCAACCCGGATCGGCGTTCACGCAGGTCAGGCGCTGGTCGGCAATTTCGGCGGCGGCCGCTTCTTCGACTACACTGCTTATGGCGACACCATCAACACGGCGGCGCGGCTCGAGGCGGCCAACAAGTTTCTCGGCACGCGTATTTGCGTCAGCGCCGTAGTCGCCGACGGAGCCAATGCTTTCCGCGGCAGGCCGGTCGGCGATCTCTTGTTGCGCGGGCGCAGCGAACCGCTGCGGGCTTTCGAGCCACTGGCTGCGGCTGCGTTCGAAGAGCCGGCGACGGCGCAATATTGTGATGCCTTCGCCAAACTGGAGGCCGGAGACGCCGCAGCGATGCCGGCCTTTGCAGCATTGGTCGGGCTGCACGCGAGTGACGCGCTTGCCGGCTTTCATCTCCGGCGGCTGTTGAACGGGGCTAAAAGCGCGCGCATTCAATTGGAGTAGCCGCGCAGCCAATGCGCGCGCGTGTCGCCACGCTCGCTGATCTCAGTGAAACCGGTCGCGCGGGCGCTCCTGCGGTCCGGGGTTGGCCGGATTGGCCGCCGCTTTCAACTCTTCCGGCGTGACGCGGCAGTCGCCGTTCTTGTCGAAGCGCATGATGAACACGCTCGGCTTCTCGACGAACTCCTTGCGCGAGATCTTGCCATCCTGGTTTTCGTCGAAGTAGCCGAAATCGGCGTCCGCCAGGCTCGGATCGCCTTTTTTGATCGATGCGAATTCCTGCGGGGTGAGAAAACCCTTGCGGCCTTTATCGGCTGAGACGAACAGCCGGTCCATAAAACTCTTCCACTCCTGGCAGGTGTAGATGCCGTCGTGATTGGCATCCCATGGTGGCGGCCCGTTGTTGAGCATCGGGTCGGTGCGAGCCTGCGCGAGCGCCAGAGACACACCGAACGAGTTGCCGGCCGCCAGCATCGCCAATGTCGCGCCGATACGAAGCACAGAGATTCCGTCACGCAAATTTCTTCTCCTGTCGTAGCAGCTTCAGGCCGCGGATCCATTCTGGATCATTGCGGCCAGTGCCGCCTATTTGAAGTTCCTGCGCCACGAGCTGCTAAACCCGTTCAGGAACTTCAAATAGATAAGCGACACTAGAACCAATAAATTTTCTGGGCCCATAACCTTCCGAAGTTCGTGAAGGTGGGCGCTGAGATGTAGCACGAACTTCGGAAAGTGGGCACCAGCTTGTCATCGACCGCGAATGCAAAATTGCGTGTCGTGTCTGGTTATTAAATCGTGTCTGGCTATTAAAAAGCTATTTCACCACGGCCGCCGTTTGACCGAACAGAAGCTTGCGTTCTTCCTCGGTGCGGATCGCGGGCTGGCCGTAATTCGGATTGACGTCCTTGGCGAGTGCGTAGGCGCGCACCGTGGCCGGCCGCTCGCCGATCACAGCCAGCCAGCGCTTCAGATGCGGAAACTGGTCGATGTCCTGTCCCTGATTCTTGTAGGGCACGACCCAGGGATAAGAGGCCATGTCGGCGATCGAGTACTGTCCGCCGATGAATTCGCGATCGGCCAGACGCTTGTTGAGCACGCCGTAGAGGCGGTTGGTTTCGTTGACGTAGCGATCGATCGCGTAAGGAATCTTGTCCTGCGCATAGTTGCGGAAGTGATGGTTCTGTCCGGCCATCGGCCCAAGCCCGCCCATCTGCCAGAACGTCCACTGGATGACGTCGTAGCGGCCGTGGAGATCGGCGGGCAGGAACTGGCCGGTCTTCTCGGCGAGATAGAGCAGGATCGCGCCGGACTCGAAGATCGAGATCGGCTTGCCGCCACCCTTGGGCTCGTGATCGACCAGCGCCGGAATCCGGTTGTTCGGCGCGACCGCCAGAAATTCGGGCTTGAATTGATCGCCCTTGCCGATGTTCACCGGGAAAATCTTGTACTTCAGCCCGGTCTCTTCGAGAAACATCGTGATCTTGTGACCGTTCGGCGTGGTCCAGTAATACAGGTCGATCATGGGGGTGTTCCTGTCATGGGGTTTTGCGCAGGGATAATGGATGCGGATGCATGAATGTCACCATCCAGGTCAGTTGAGTCAATGGCGGCGTCGGCCCGGTGCAGTGAAAGTGATTGGCTGCAATGTGCCGGCCGCGGAAACTCTGCAGGGTTCAGCTTTTCCGACGGTGGGCACGGAGCCATTGTTCGCCGGCATTGGTGACGGTGGCAACGGTTCCGACGCCCGCAACGGCTTCGCGTATTACAAAGCTGGCATCGGCGGCGTCTTCCCAGATCGTCAGCCGCGGACAGGACGTGCGCCAGGTCGCCACGACCTCCGAATAAGGCCGCGGCTCGCGCGCGATCCATTCGACGAAGTCAAGCACCAGAGGATCGGCGGGCTTATCCATGTCCATCGGAATCTTCCGTTGCGAAGCTGCCTTGCTTCGACGCGTTCGACGCCATTCCGCCTTCGCAAGCTCAGGGCGCGCGCGTCACCGCTATCGTCCGCGCCTCGGTCTGGATCAGGTTCTGCTCCATGCCGCGAAACACGGTGGTCGATTTTTCGCTGACCTTGCGCGTCATGCCGCCCTCGACTTCGAATTCAGCGCGCTTGTCGAAGGAAAACAGCATCGACTTCACCAGCAAATCGACTCGTGCCGGCGTCACGCTGTCGCCGGAGGCGGCGAGCAAACTCTTGGCAAAGGACTGCATGAAGTCGTTCATCGACGCGGCGTCGATCGAGGTGACGTTGACGAAGGTGAGCCGGCCCGCCGCATCGGCTTCGACCAGTTCGAAGCGTTCGTTGGAGTTCAGCCCATCGCCGCCGAGGGGATTTTCCGCAGGCTTCGACGTCCACCTGAATTCGCCTGGCTTCATTCCGGTATTCTGCGCGACCGCGAGCACGGCCAGCGTATCGACATAGGCGGATGCGGCGCCGGCGGCATCGACTTCGGTCAATTCCGAGATCAACTGCTCGAATAGCCCGCGCGCCGCGGGCATCTCCGAAAACTGCGCCGCAAGACCATCGGCCGAGCGGCGCATCGCGGCCCTCGCCTCGTCGAGATTGTCGATGCGCAAGGGCTTGCCTGAGGAATCCATGCTGGCGCGGATCACCACATTCTCCAGCACGCCGGCATAGGCGCGCCGCAGCGCCGTGTTTCTCGCATTGCCCTCGACGGTCGCGCCGCGCTGAACCCAGGAAATGCGGAAGCCATCCGCCGTCTTCTCTTCGACAGTCAGTTCGGCACGCGTCCTGACCATGGAGGTGGTTGAACCCTCCGGCCTCGTCTCCTCGCCGCGAACTTCGGATTCGACGACCCAGCGGCTGCCGACCGGCGGATCGTAGACCGGTTCGGCTGCAACCGCCCGCGCCGCGCCCAGCGTCGCCGCAACAACTACCGTCACCGCAAGAGCCCTTGCGAGGACAGCCCCCGGCCCATTCACTGTCCTGCCCCCTGCCACCATCGTCCGCTCAAATCGCCGAATCCTTGTTTCCGCGGCGCTTTATATAGGTTCACGTGGGGGGTCCGCACCGAACTTCTCCCGAAAGTGTGAACCAGTTCACAGTCGTTTGGACCGGGACGTGGTTTCCTAGGACGTCTCGAAAACGGCGGAGACCCAACATGAACCATGACGGCTTTCAGATTGAGGTTTTCGAAGCTGGCAAAGGGCTTTGGCACGCCCGGATCAGGCGCGCGGATTTCGAACCCGTCATCATCGACGGAGTTTCGTTTCCCGAGCTTGAGGTCGGCTTCGCCTGGTCCAACGTGGAAGCGGCGATCGCCGACGCAAAGACCCGCATCGACTACCTCAACCGGCGATCCGTGATGCCCGAGCGAAAGCGGACGAGAGTCCATGCATGATTCCAGCGGCAACCTATCCGCTGCCGTGCGATCCAACTGCCCCGATTGCGACGGCCAGCTTCGAGTGCTGCGCGTGATCGGAGGGCGCGCCGGCGCCGAATACTGGACCATGCGCTGCATCAGATGCGGTGGAATCCACCTCGACATCGTTGGCGGCCAGTCGCCAGCCCCCGCGCCGGCCGCGTAAGGCCTCCCGGCCTCAGCCAGCGAACGTCCGCGCGATCGCCGCCTGCGCCTCGTCCTGGATTTGCTTGAGGTGGGCTTCGCTGCGAAAACTCTCCGCATAGATCTTGTAGACGTCCTCGGTGCCGGAGGGCCGCGCGGCGAACCAGCCGTTATCGGCCGTGACCTTGATGCCGCCGAACGGCTGGTTGTTGCCCGGCGCTGCCAACAGCACGGCCGTGACCCTCTCGCCACCCAATTCCCTGATCGCGAGCTGTTCCGCCGACAGCGTCTTGAAGACGCTCTTTTGTTGCGGCGTCGCCGGCGCATCGATCCGCGCGTAGAAGGGATTTCCGAGTTCGGCCGTCAGCGCATCGAACCACTGGCTCGGATCGCGGCCGGTCCGCGCGGTGATCTCGGCGGCGAGCAGCCCCATGATCAGGCCGTCCTTGTCGGTGGTCCACACCGATCCGTCCTTGCGCAGGAACGAGGCGCCCGCGCTTTCCTCGCCGGCAAAACCGAAGCCGCCACTGAGGAGCCCGTCGACGAACCATTTGAAGCCGACCGGTGTCTCCACGACCTTGCGGCCGATCTTTTTCGCGACGCGGTCGATGATGGCGCTGGACACGACGGTCTTGCCGATCGCGCTGTCCTTGCGCCATTGCGGGCGATGTTCGAACAGGAACGCGATCGAGGCCGCCAGAAAATGGTTCGGATTCATCAGCCCGTTGGAGCGGGTGACGACGCCGTGGCGGTCGGCGTCGGTATCGTTGGCAAACGCAACGTCGAACTTCTCGCGCATGCCGATGAGCTGCGCCATCGCGTAGGGCGATGAGCAGTCCATCCGGATCTTGCCGTCCCAGTCGAGCGTCATGAAGCGGAAGGTCGGATCGACCTCGTCGCGGATCAGGGTCGCGTTCAAGCCGTAGCGCTCGATGATCGGCTCCCAGTAGCGCACCGCCGCGCCGCCGAGCGGATCGATGCCGATTTTCACCCCCGCGCCCCGGATCGCCTCCATGTCGAGCACATTGGCGAGGTCGGCGACATAAGGCGTGATGTAATCGTGGCGATGCACGCAGGGCGCTTTTCGTGCGCGCTCGTACGGGACGCGCTTCACGCCGTCGAGATCGGTCTCGAGATAGCGGTTGGCGGCGCGTTCGATGGCGCCGGTGATGTCGGTATCGGCCGGGCCACCGTTCGGCGGGTTGTATTTGAAACCGCCATCTTCGGGGGGATTATGCGAGGGCGTAACCACGACGCCGTCGGCGAGCCCGTTGGTGCGGCCCTTATTATAGGTGAGGATCGCGTGCGAGATCACCGGCGTCGGCGTGTAGCCGTCGTTCGCATCGATCATCACCTCGACGCCGTTGGCGGCGAACACTTCCAGCGCGCTGGCGAGCGCGGGCTCGGCGAGCGCATGGGTATCGATGCCGATGAACAGCGGGCCCGACAGGGCGGCCTTGGCGCGGTGATCGCACAGCGCCTGGCTGATCGCCAGAATATGCGCCTCGTTGAACGCGTCGTTGAGCGAGGAGCCGCGATGGCCCGAGGTGCCGAACGCGACCCGCTGCGTGGCAATCTTCGGATCGGGCTTGCCCGCGAAATAGGCGGTCACCAGCCGCGGAATATTCGTCAGCATCGACGGTTCGACCGCCTTGCCGGCCTTGGGATGGATGTCGGGCATGGGATTCCTCAGAAGCGATTTGCAGGCGCAGTTTGCGGTTTGGCCGCTGTGCTGACAACTGCTGACAGCGCAACGGCCCGCGGCGAAGCCGGTTCCTTGATCCTTTCTCTGCCCTTTTCTCAGGCGCGGAGTCGTCCCATATTCCCGACATGGCGAAGACCCCCGACTCCCCCCAAAAATCCGGCAAAACTTCCAGGAAGACTCCCAGGTCGAAGGCGCCGAATTCCAAGGCTTCAAGGCCCGACGTGCAGCCGATCGGCCCGGCGCTGGCGGAATTGCTCAATCCGGCGATCAATCGCGGCGACGCTGGCATGGGATCGGGCACCGGCCTGCAGCCGCCGCCGGACAATTCCTGGGACCGCCGCGCCGGCGGCGAGGCGGCCGCGCATCGCGCCCGCGCCTCCACCAGGGGTTTTGAGGAAGCGCCGCAAGCCAATTACGGCACGACCGCCACCATCCCGACGCTCGATCCCGAACT
>NZ_JBAVCF010000031.1:0-2476 GCF_049586575.1 Bradyrhizobium sp. | reverse complement strand
GATAACGGTGCGAATGACCCTGGAACGGACCTCACCGCCTCCGTCCAAACCCTGCGTCACGGGCCTGCACGATGACCTGCGCGCGCGTGCTGGCGCCAAGCTTGCCGAAGATCGTCGACAGATGATTCCGAACGGTCTTCACGCTAATGTTCAGCCTTGCCGCGATCTCATTGTTATTTGAGCCTTGCGCCACGAATTCGAGCAAATCGCGCTCGCGCGCCGTGAGCTCGGCAAGGCAATCGGCCACCTCGTTTTGGGAGGCGGGGAGGAATTCCTCGATTGCCTGCATGAATTGCGCCCAGGATGGCTCGCCCTCAAGCAGGATGTGATTGCGCGTTTCGAGCGGCAAGAAGCGTGCTCCGGGCACAAGCGCGGCGACCTTGCGTCCCTCCTCGAACGGGATCGTCGGATCGCCGCGCGCATGCATCACCAGTGTCGGACATTCAATTCGCGGCAAAATCGTGCGCACGTCGGCTTGCCAATAGGAGCGCAGCAACGCTACGGCCTGCTTCGGTGCCAACGTTTCGCGCAGCAGCGCGTTGAGCGCACGCTTTTGTTCGGGCGACGCATCCAGAATCTGAAGCGACACATAAAACTGGTCATAGGCCGGCAGGTCGTCGTTCCAGCCCAACTCGATCGCCTTCAATCTGGTTTCGGCCTCGTCGATCCGTTGCGGCGTCGGCGCGTCGGCCAGGCGTCCGCGCGTCAGTGCCCCGTAAAGAATAAGATGAGAGACACGCTGCCGATGATTGGCGGCAAAGACCGACGCCTTGGGACCGCCGCCTTGCATTGCAAACAGGACAAATCGATCAAGTCCGGCAGCCTCGACGACCGCTTCCAGGTCTTCGACATGGCGATCGAGCGAAAACTCCACCCCGTCACGATCCGACAGGCCGCAGCCGCGGAAGTCGTAGCGGATCAGCGTGTGCCTGCGAGAGAGAAACGCGAGCCAATGCCGCCAGATCGGATTCTGCCAGTCCAGATCCAGATGGCGCATGTAGTGGCCCAGCCAGACCATGGGTGGACCATTGCCACAGGTCGCGTAAGCGACGCGCGTGCCGTCGCGGCTTTTGCAAAAGCGTATCTGCTGCTGTTCGCGATGTGGCATGCGCCCCAGGACTTGGACAAGATGCCAAATCCTAGCGCGCGTACCGGAAAAGGCTAGGCGGCGCGCAACGTCGCAGCCATCCTCAGTTGCCGACCGCCTTGATGCTGGCGGCAAGGACCGCGGCGTGCCAGTGCTCAATCTCCCTCTTTAGAAAAGCGGCGGTGGCAGCAGGCGTGTCGCCGCCAGCCGAGATCGCGAATTTGTTCAGCTTGGCGACGATATCGGGCGAGTGCACTGCGTCGGCCATCGCGGACGATAGCTTGGCGGCGACGGCCGGCGGTGTCCCTGGCGGTGCGACCACCGCATACCAAAACCCGGATGAAAAGCCGGGCAAGAACTCGGCAATGGCGGGAACCTGCGGCAGTTCCGCCAAGCGCTTTTCGCTGCCGACGCCGAGTGCCGTCACGGTACCGGCCGCGATCTGCGGCATTGTGCTGGGAAAGTCGTGAAACATGAGGTCGACCTGTCCCGCCATGACCGCGTTGAGGGCCGGCGCCAGACCCTTGAACGGAACATGCAGCAGGCGGATGCCGGCCTGTTGCGCAAGCAGTTCCATCGCCAATTGCGGTGGGCTGCCGTTTCCGGAAGACGCATAGGTCACCTTACCCGGATTGGCCTTGGCATAAGCAATAAGCTCTTTCAGGCTTGAGACCGGAAGGCCATGGTGTGCGACCAGAATGAACGGCCCGCGTGCAAGCACGGTCACCGGGACAAAGGCGTCAGGATCGAACGGCAATTCTTTGAACACAAATCGATTCGTTGCCAGCGGTCCTGCCGGCGTCGCCAGAAGCGTGTATCCATCAGGTGCCGCGTGCGCGACCAGTTCGGCGCCGATATTGAGCGCGGCACCGGGCTTGTTGACGATCACCACCGGCTGGCCCCAACGCTGGCTGAGTTTTTCGCCCACAAGACGCGGCAGCGTGTCGGCAAAACCGCCGGGTGGCAGCGGCACAACGATGGTTATCGGGTGGCTGGGGAAATGCGATTGTGCGGAAGCCACAGACGGGTCCGCGCCCACAAGGATTGCGGCGATTAAGCAAGCCATCTTCGTCAAATATCTACCGGTCATGATCCTGTTTCCTAGGCCGCGCGTTGCGAACAGAGCGCAGACGCTTATGAACGCCATGCCGGACGATAGTTCGCGAACGGACCCGGATCATGATGCAGGTGTCCCTTTGGCCGGACTTTATCGTCCCGGCTTCTGGGATCGCCGACGCAAGCGGCGCGGTGCCCACAGCAGATGTGCCAGCATGTCGTCGCGCGTGCTATTGCCGGAGGCGACAGTCAGCCTTCTGCCCCCGGTAGAAAGCATTTGATCTGAATTAGTATTCCGCTCGGAATATCTTGAACGTAAGGCCACACGACCGC
>NZ_JBAVCF010000030.1:0-4543 GCF_049586575.1 Bradyrhizobium sp. | reverse complement strand
TTCGCCGCGCATCTGGCCACGCTGCTGTTTCTTTTCGCCTGGGAAGCCGCGTCGCTGCTGGCGCCCTCCTACTTGCTGCCGGGCCCCCACCCGGTCGCGCGGCGGCTTTGGCAGTTCGTCACCAGCCCCCACGATCTCGGCCATCTTGGAGCATCGCTCTACCACGTGGCCACGGCGATCGCGATTTCCTTCGTCCTTGGCTCGCTGCTTGCACTGCTGCCCTATTACCTGCCGGTCCTGCGACTCGCAATTGAGCGGCGCATCGGCCCGTTCCTTAACTCGTTTTCGGCGATCGGCTGGACGCTGCTTTCCATCATGTGGTTCGGCGTCAGTTCATTCACCGTGATCTTCGCCATCAGCGCCGTGCTCGTGCCGTTCGCGCTGGTCAACATGGCGGCGGGGCTTGCCAATATCGACCGCGAGATTGTCGAGATGGCCGGCAGCTTCACCCGCCGCAGGCTTCGGATGTTCGTGCTGGTAGTCGTGCCGTCCCTTTATCCATTCATCTTCGCGACGCTGCGCATCATGTTCGGCGTGGCCTGGAAGGTGACGCTGACCGCCGAGCTGTTCGGCGGTGACTCCGGGCTCGGCTACATGATCAATCTCTCGCGTCAGGAGTTCGACACCGCGACGATTTTTGCCGCCATAATCCTCATCATCGCCTTCGTGTATGGCATGGACCGCCTTGTGCTGGCTCCGCTGCAAGCGAGGGTGTCGCGCCACTATGCCGGTTGAACGCACCGCATTTCCGTCGATGGTTGTCGAGCGGCTGATCGGCGACAGTATTGTCGTGCTCGCGCTGGTCGGCTGGTGGGCGCTGGCGCGCCACCTGCCGGCGTTCATCCTGCCCGGGCCCGTGGCGGTAGCGCGGCAATTGCTCGTTTTATTTGTCTCGGCGGATTTCCTCGGGAATCTGCTGGCCTCGACTTGGCGGGTGCTGGTCGCTATTGCCGCAGCGCTTCTGATCGGCGGCGGACTCGCCTTCCTCGCCCACGGCGTGCCGTGGATGGCGGCGGTGGTCGACGAGCGCATCAAGCCGATGCTCAACGCGTTTCCCTCGATCGGCTGGGCGATACTCGCAGCAATTTGGTTCGAGCCCGGCGATTTCGGTGTGATCTTCGTCGAGGTGATGATCCTGATTCCATTCTGCCTGATCAACATCGCCGAGGGTCTGCGCAACGTCGACCGCGAAGTGATGGAGATGGGGCGGAGCTTTACCCGGCACCGAGCCCGCATACTCTGGCGACTTACACTGCCGCTCTTGGTGCCCTACGCCCTCTCGGCGACCCGCATCGCCTATGGCATTGCCTGGAAAATCGCGCTTGTCGCCGAGTTGCTCGGCGCGCCAAGCGGATTGGGCTACCTCATGCTGCGCGCCCAGACCGCTGCCGACAGCACCACCTTCCTTGCCACCTGCTTCGTCATTGTGCTGATCTTCGTGCTCGGCGAGCGGCTCGTGATTGTGCCGCTGGAGCGACGGTTCAAGGAGCGCTGACCGCGAGGTGGACGATGCCGGCGACCAGGAAGCTTGTGGTTCGGACCAAGGCAGGAGAGCTTCGCGGCACATGCGAGAATGGTGTTGTTGTGTTCCGGGCCGTGCCTTATGCGGCGCCGCCGGTCGGTGAATCGCGGTTTGCGCCGCCGCGGGCGGTGCAGGCGTGGTCGGGCGTACGCGATGCGACCAAGGACGGCCCAATCGCTCCACAGGGCCGCTCCCGGCTTGCCCATGTCATGGGCGATTTCGAGCGCCCGCAGTCGGAGGATTGTCTGACACTCAACATCTGGACGCCGTCAGCGGACGACAAGAAGCGGCCCGTGATGGTGTGGATTCACGGCGGCGCCTTCTCCAGCGGCGCCGGCTCGCTGCCGTGGTATTCCGGCGAGCGGTTCGCCTCCCAAGGCGACGTGGTGTTTGTTGCGATCAACTACAGGCTCGGCGCGCTCGGCTTCCTTTGTCTGCCAGGCGTTAGCCCCGGCAACCTTGGGCTGCTCGACCAAGTCGCGGCGCTTCGCTTCGTCCACGACAATATTGCGGAGTTCGGCGGCGACCCCGACAACGTAACGGTAATCGGCCAGTCGGCCGGGGCCGCGTCGATCGCCATCCTCATGACCATGCCGCAGGGCGGCAGCCTGTTCCGTCGCGCCATCATGCAGAGCACGCCCTTCGGCCGCATGTCGCGGACCCTTGTGGACGCGCAGCGGATTGGCCGTCGCTTTGCCGAGATCCTGGGGTTGAAGCCAGAACAAGCGGGCGAGCTGAAGTTTCTGCCGTTTACGCGTCTGGTCGCGGCGCAAGGCGAGTTGGGCCGGCTCGAAAAGAAGTTCGCCGATGCGCTCGCGCCATTCTGGCCCACTATCGACGGCAGCGTCTATCCGGGGGAGGTTATGCCCGCGCTGACGGCCGGCGCGGGCTCAGCGATCGACACCATCATCGGCACTACCCGGGAAGAGATGGGGGCATTCTATTGCATCGACGATCAGATCGCGAACGCCGACGGGAACGCAATCAAGGGCGTGTTCGCAGCGATGTTCAAGTCGGGCCATGAGCTCTACTATGACGAGATCCGAAAGATGCGCGCATCCGGCAGTAATGCGGCGTTGCTCGGCGATCTGATGAGCGACGCCATGTTCCGGATCGGCAGCCTGCGCATGGCCGAGGTCCGCGCCGACCAGGGCCATCCCGCGTACGTCTACCAGTTCGACTGGCAGTCACCGGCCGGCTTCGAGGCCTGCCACTGCATCGAGATACCGTTCGTGTTCGACAATTTCGACCATTGGACCGAGTCGCCGATGCTCAAGGGCGGCGACTCCGAACAGATGAAAGGTCTGGCCGACGCAATGCATCGCGCTTGGATCGCCTTCGCCCACACCGGTAAGCCCGATCACCCGCGCTTGCCGCCATGGCCGGTCTATCGGCGCGAGGACCGCATGACCATGCGGTTCGACAGCGTCATCGCGCCGGTCAGCGATCTGGCCGGGCTGTGCTGGCGCCAGCCCTGGGTGCGCTGAGCCATGCCTCCAATCCGCGTACGCAAGGAGATTGTCGACCGCGTATTGCTGCGGCGCGGCCGCTACCATCTGTTTGACGACCTCGACCCGGCCCGCACCGCGCTGCTGGTGATCGACATGCAGAGCGCGTTCTGCGCGCCGGGCGGCCCGGCCGAGGTGCCGACGTCCTGCCGCATCGTCGAGCCGATCAACAAGCTGACTGCGCAGCTCCGCGCTCTGAATGTGCCAGTGATCTGGGTGCTGCACGCCAACAGTCGGATCGGCGGCCGAAGCGATTGGGAGCTGTTTTTCAACACCATCGTCGCCGATGAGGTTCGCGAACGCACGCTCGAGAACCTTGCCGAGGAACAGACCGTCTGGACCGGTCTCACCACCGCATCGACCGACCTCACGCTCCTGAAGAATCGCTATAGTGCGCTGATTCCGGGCTCGTCGCAGCTGGAGCGCACTCTCCGCGGCATGGGCATCGACACCATTCTGATCGCCGGCACCAAGACGAACGTATGCTGCGAATCGACTGCCCGCGACGCCATGATGCTCGATTTCAAGGTGGTCATGGTCGAGGACTGCTGTGCGGCGTTGTCCGACGACGAGCACCGGGGTGCGCTGGAGAACATCATCCAGCAGTTCGGCGACGTCATGACCGCCGACGAGGTCTTGGCCCGGCTCCGCCAATTCAAGAGCGCCTAGGGCAAAAGACCGGTCGTTGCTTTGACCTTCGCAGCCCACACTGCGCGGCCGGTCAATTCCGCCCGGTCCAGGTACTCTCAGCGGCTACGATTGGCTTCTGTCGGCGATTCATGCCACCGGAGAGAAACGGACATTTGGCCAGGCTTTTGTGAGTGCACGGTGTTATGTCTGATAGCCTGTCTCAGCTCCCTCGCGCGGCCAGAGTCACTTTCCATCAGGCGTGTGGCGTTAACACAACCGGGTTGGCCGGGCCGGGTTGTACGCCGTAGCCGCCCTCGTAAGCTTTTTGTTCGGCTCACCAATTTCCCGATTCGCATAACTCTGTAATATGGAACATGCAAATGCTGCTGATTTATTTGCTTCAAATTCTAACGGCCGTCCTGACGGAAGTCTGCCGTGTGTAATGGGGAGCCGTAGCTCGGCTCCGGATTGTCTTTACGTACACCGTGAGGGTTTGAGTCCTCTGAAGAGACTAGGAGCAAAAATTAGCAGTCCATGGTGATCAACGCTCGAACCCTAGGTGACGCGCCAGTGACCTCGCGACCTTCGCGCCGTCGCGGTGTCTCCGCCAGCTCAGGGCATGTCCGTCGATCCCGCATCTATGATCGGCACGATAATCGCATGACGCCGACCCACGCCAATACGCTGGACGCGCGCTACCGTTACTATGTCTCCCCCCCCATCCTGCAGAAGCGGGCGGTTAGAGGCGAGCACCTTTTGCGCGTGCCAGCTCAGGAGATCGAGATTTGGTTGTCAAAGCGCTGCACGAGCATCTGGCGGTTGGTCTGCCCAGACCGTGACGCTCTCCGACCGAGACCTCATAGAACAATATGTCGAGCGAATC
>NZ_JBAVCF010000029.1:0-6835 GCF_049586575.1 Bradyrhizobium sp. | reverse complement strand
GCGCAACTCCAAGAACGGTTGGACTATCCATGAGGCGGGCATGGCGCAGCTCGACGATGACGTCGGCATCGTGATGCAGAAACTCAAGGACATGGGCGTCGACGACAACACCATCGTCGTCTTCACCACCGACAACGGCACCGAGGTCTTCACTTGGCCTGACGGGGGCCAGACGCCATTCGCGCAGAGCAAGGGCACGGTTTTCGAGGGCGGCTTCCGCGTGCCCTGCATGATCCGCTGGCCGGGCAAGGTACCGGCGGGCAAGGTCGAGAACGGCATCATCTCCGGGCTGGACTGGTTTCCGACATTCGTGGCCGCAGCCGGTAACCCGAACATCGCCGAAGAGCTGAAGAAGGGAAAGCAGATCGGCGACACGACCTACAAGTGTCATTTGGATGGCTATAACCAGATGGACATGATCACTGGCAAGGGTCCGTCGAACCGGCACGAAATCTGGTACTTCGGTGAAAGCGAATTGGGCGCCGTGCGCATCGACGACTACAAATACCGCTTCATCGACCAGCCGGGCGGCTGGCTTGGTGACAAGACCAAGCCCGACGTGCCGTATCTGATCAATCTTCGCCTGGATCCGTTCGAGCGCACGGGGTGG
Source organism: Bradyrhizobium sp. (assembly GCF_049586575.1). Lineage (GTDB taxonomy): Bacteria > Pseudomonadota > Alphaproteobacteria > Rhizobiales > Xanthobacteraceae > Bradyrhizobium. The sequence continues at coordinate 6,225 of NZ_JBAVCF010000029.1, read as the reverse complement.
CCGGGTAACGGCACAAGGGAAGGCGCGCAGCAATATTTCGATTGGTTCAAATACGAGTTCTGGCGCTTCGTGTTTGTTCAGCAACAGGTCGAAAAGCTGGCGAAGACGGCGATCGAGTTTCCTCCCATGCAAAGAGGCGCAAGCTTCAATCTGGATGCCGTGAAGGCGAAAATCGAGGCTGCCAGGACCGCAATGGCCAAGTAGGCACGCGAACCCCGCGACGGGTGCCTCAACCCGGGGCGCCCGTCGGATGGCACCAGGAGAACCGGGCGACAAAAACCCCGCTTGATCGGGAGGCCCAAATGTTGATTCCATTTTCGATGATCGCTTTGGACACCTAGCTCGTCATAACGGTGGCGGGCGGCGTGCCTGAATTCGATATCGCGCGCGGAAGAAGCGTCGATGGCACCCAGGCATTCGAACTGAGTATCGGTCAGAACGATACGGTCAAAAGATGCGTTGCAGATGAACAACAGGCGCTGACTCAATTGCAAACGCAATGGTCTCAATTTCTGGCTCGGACAAATCGCAATGCACCGAGAAAGCCAACATTGGCGGCACGCCGGATTATGTCGACCTCCTGACGTGCCTCCAGGGTACGAAAGTGGCGAAGCAACTGCCGAAGTAATGGCTACGATGGTAGCCGGTCAGCGAACGCCTCGGTTTGTAGTCCTGAATCCTGCCTTCAGAATACGGGTTATCGCGGCCGCATGTCTGGCGTTGCTGGCAAACGTGGGATGTTGACATTTCGAACCTCAATCACCGTCGCGGTGATGGCGTTCATCGTCGCTCTAGCAACGCTCCTGATCGCTATTCAGGTTCGGGCTCTTCGTTGGGCCACGCAAGACGCCGCGTCTGCCTATATGGACGCAACCAGCGCGAAGGCCTTCGGGCGCCTCCAGACCGAGATAACCGCTATAGCTTCGTTGGTGCATGTGCTGGCGACCAGTTCAAGCGTGGCCGATTCAAATGAAAAAACCGAGACCGGTCGTGCGATCCCACTGTTCAAAGCCGCACTGCGGGAACTGCCCCAAATGGATAGTATCTATGCCGGTTTCGAAAATGGCGCTTGGTTGCAGGTGCGGCGCATTGGCGATCTCAGCGATGAGCAGCGCAACAGCTTGCGTGCGACGCCTGAGGCTGACATCGCGATTAATTTGGTCCGCCCGACCCCCGGTGGCGAACTACCCATGCGACGAATTTTTGAAGATCAGCAGGGCAACGAAATCGGACAACTTGATCTATGGAAATACGGATACGACGCGCGCAATCGGCACTGGTATCGCGAGACGATGAAAGCCGACCGATCGGTGGTCTCATCGCCTTATCTTGCATTTAGCATCGGCGCACCGGTGATCACGGTTAGCGCACCCTTGCGAGGTAAAGTGCCGGGCGTCATTGCCGCCGATCTCAAGCTAGATACCTTCAGCGATTTCGTCCAGGCGCAACGCCCTGGAGAGCACGGTATCGTCGTTATCTTCGACTCGACCGGCTCGCTTATCGCCCACCCAAATTTTTCAAAATTCGCGGTCGATGCGATGACACATCCATCCAAACCGCAGTTGCCAAACATAAAGGAGATCAACTCCGGGGTCGTGGCAGCAGTCTTGCGAAGGTCGGATAGTCGCGACCACTACGACGGACGTATCCGTGACGACCACGGGCGGGACTATTTGTTCAGGGTGGCAAAATTCACTCTGGGTGAGCAGTACGACGCCAGCATATTGCTGTTGGCGGCCCAAGAAGACTTTGCCCAGGACGTTCGGAGGCTGCAGTTCACCGGACTAATCCTCGCAATTATGGCAGGCGCTGCGTTTATTCCGGTCATTTGGATATTTGGCAGCGGAATGTCTCGATCCTTGCAAAGCATAACGGCTCAGGCAGTCAAACTCCAGAAGCTGGCTGAGCCAGACCTCTCGCCGATCACCTCACGCATCAAGGAAGTTCACGAACTTGGCAGTGCGATGAAGCTCGCGCAGCGCGCCATATGGTCGTTCGCGCACTTTGTCCCTAAGGAGATCGTCAAGCGGATTGTTGATAATTCCATTTCCACCGAGCTTGGCGGAGTCCGAGAGGAGATTACCGTGGTTTTCACCGACGTCCGGGATTTTACGACTATCGCCGAGTCCGCCGACCCCGACATTCTCATGCACCAGACGTCGCGCTATTTCTCCGCGCTCACAGAGGTTTTCCTTGCCGAAGGCGGAACGGTCGACAAGTTCATCGGTGACGCCGTGATGGTGTTCTGGAACGCACCAAATCCACAGCCTGACCACGTCGAGCGAGCCTGCCGGGCAGCTCTTGCGGGCAGACTGGCGTGCGAAAAGCTCAACTCCCAGTTTGAAACGGAGGGTCTGAAGCCATTCTTCACGCGGTTTGGCATTCATCTCGGAGAGGCCGTCGTCGGCAACCTTGGGTCGACGGAGCGCATGAACTATACGGCCCTTGGTAACACGGTGAATTTGGCAGCGCGCCTCGAAGGCCTGAACAAGCAGTTTGGGACCGCCATCCTTGTGAGCGAAGACGTCTATTTGCGCGTTCAGCACTGCTTTCAGTTCAGAGCCTTCGAGTCGGTTGTTGCCAAGGGCATGACAAAGGAAACCCGAATTTTCGAGCTCGTCGGGGGATCGGTATGAAGTCAGCTTCGGTCCTGCGAGGTATCGTGCTGGGATTGCTCGGTTTGCAGCTCATGCTCGCCGCTTCAGCGGCTCGCGCAGGCGAAGATACCATCAAAGTCGGTATTCTGCATTCCCTGTCCGGCACCATGGCAATCAGCGAATTGGTACTCAAGGACACGGTTCTCATGCTGATCGCGGATCAAAACAAGAAGGGTGGGCTGCTCGGACGGAAACTGGAACCGGTCATCGTTGATCCGGCGTCCGATTGGGACGTCTTTGCCGAAAAAGCCTTGGAATTACTCACGAAGGATAAGGCCGTGGTCGTGTTCGGCTGCTGGACCTCCGCCTCCCGCAAATCCGTCCTGCCGGTCTTCGAACAGCTGAACGGCCTACTCTTCTACCCGGTGCAATACGAGGGCGAAGAAAGCTCGCGCAACATTTTCTACACGGGGGCCGCACCCAACCAGCAGGCAATTCCGGCCGTACGATATTTGATGAGCAAGGAAGGCGGTGAAGTTCGCAGATGGGTTCTGCTCGGCACCGACTACGTCTATCCGCGCACCACCAACCGGATCTTGAGCGCGTTTCTCACCGCAAACGGGGTATCGCCGGAGGATATTATGACAATCTATACGCCGTTCGGCCACTCCGACTGGCAAGAGATCATCAAGAGGATCAAGGCCTTCGGTTCGGATGGAAAAAAGACCGCGGTGATATCAACCATTAACGGAGATGCAAATACGTATTTCTACAAGGAACTCGCTGCCCAAAAGGTAGACGCTAGCGTCATTCCAGTCATGGCTTTCTCCATTGGCGAGCGCGAATTGTTCGGCGTGGACACCACCCCGCTCATCGGGCACATGGCGGCTTGGAACTACTTCCAATCAATCAAGTCAGCGGAAAACATAGCGTTCATCAAGATGTGGGCGGACTTCAACGAGCAACGAGACAAAACTACAAGTGACCCGATGGAAGCCACCTTCATCGGCTTCAGGATGTGGGCGCAAGCCGTCGTCCAGGCGGGCACCACCGACGTAAATGCGGTCCGGCAGGCCATGTACGGCCAAAGGATCAAGGCACCGAGCGGCTTCGAGGTTGTGATGAACACCAACCATCATCTTTCCAAGCCAGTCATGATAGGCAAAATAAATTCTTCCGGGACCTTCGATGTCATTTGGCAGTCAATTCATCCGGTGCGAGCCGATGCCTGGAGCAGGTACATCCCCGACAGCGCCAAGCGTACGGCCGATTGGACCTTTCCTTGGGTATGCGGCGGGTGCATCGAGCCGACATTCAAGGAATGGTGACCTGCGTCAAGGCTATCTTCTCAAGCCTGCCGTCTCTAACAATTTCACCAGCCACCAGCGCCAGCGGGGCGTTTGGTAGAAAAGTCCCAAACCAGGCGAGAGGAATCCATCGACAGTCTCGGAGAGCTGTCCGTTCGCCATCGACTGTTCAACCGTCACGCCTTCTTTAGCTGTTCTCGTGCAACGCCAATTGAGCGCGTCGCGCACCGCACAACTGCTGAGCTTCGAGGGCGCGTCGTTGCCGATCCAAACGATGACGCTTTGTTGGTCGGGAAACGCTTTGTAAGTCTCGGTGACCGAAGTCAGTTCTTGCTTGAGAGCGCATGGACTGTCGTCCTTACGGTCGGACGTGCAGAACATCCGATAGACCGTCGCCTCGCCGTTCAAGTGTTCATAAGCAGGCCACATGAAGAAGGCCGCCAAGCCTAGAAGCATGCTGCCGATGAGACCCCATACAATTCTATCCTCGACCGCTTCCTTCACGGCCAATTACCCCCGTTGAACCATAAACCCCGATTTTGGGTGGATAGTACTACTTGCGCCTTCCGCGTCTCACCAGCCTTTCGCCCTCGAAACGATGCGCACGCCGCAAATCAACGGTGAGCGCCACGTGTGAGACCGTTCTGGCCTTCCCTCGCCCGGGCCGCCGCTCCGTCAAAGCCGCTGCTTGGCTAACTATTTGTAAAAGCGATATATTATCTCCGTTGCGCGGCAGAACACGAAGGTGGACGGCGGGCCGCTGCCGCGCTAACCGTGCATCCGATTCCGGCGCGCGAATTGATAAAGGTTCCGATGGGTTCTTTCACGGTCAAGGAGATATTTCTCACGCTGCAAGGCGAGGGTCTGCAGGCGGGCCGTCCCGCGGTGTTCTGCCGGTTTGCGGGCTGCAATCTCTGGAGCGGCCGGGAAGCCGATCGCGGCACCGCAGTCTGTACCTTCTGTGACACCGACTTTGTCGGAACTGATGGCACCAAGGGTGGTCGATATCGTGACGCTGATGAACTCGCCGACGCGATCGAGAAAGAGTGGACCGGCGGCGAAGCCAATCGTCTCTGCGTGCTCACAGGAGGAGAGCCCCTGCTGCAGGTGGACGACGAGCTTGTAGGCGCGCTTCACGGCCGCGGTTTCCGGATCGCCATCGAAACCAACGGCACGTTACCTGCGCCCGATGGCATCGACTGGATTTGCGTCAGTCCCAAGTCGAGCACGCGGTTGGAGATCGTCAGCGGCGACGAACTGAAACTGGTCTACCCGCAAGCCGACGCACAACCCGAACGCTTTGCGGATCTCGCGTTCGACAATTTCCTGCTTCAGCCCATGGACGGTCCCGACGTTATCGCCAACACGCGCGATGCCATCGGATATTGCCTGGCTCATCCGAAATGGCGCCTGAGCGTTCAGACCCACAAGCATCTCGGCATCAGATGAAAATATCCCAGGCATTTCGCTTCGAAGCGGCGCATCGTCTACCGAACGTTCCCAAGACGCACCGATGTCACCGGATGCATGGGCATTCCTATCGGGTCGAACTCATCCTGAGCGGGCCCGTCGACGCCCGCACTGGCTTCGTCGCCGATTTTTTCGATCTCGAGGAAGCGTTCGCCCCCTTGTTGAAGACGCTGGATCACCACTGTCTGAACGAGGTCGCGGGGCTTGAAAATCCGACGGCAGAGAATATCGCGATCTGGATATGGGACCGGAGCAAAACCCAGCTTCCGCAGCTTTCCGCGGTGAAAGTCTACGAGACGGCTGACTGCTGGGCGGAATATGATGGGTCCGATTCCAGGTAGGAAGTCTCATGGCGGAAAGCGCGCTCGTACTTTTCTCCGGCGGTCAGGATTCGACGACGTGTCTCGCATGGGCGCTGTCGCGTTACGACCACGTGGAAACGGTCGGGTTCACCTACGGTCAGCGTCACCGGGTGGAGATGGAATGCCGGGAACCGGTGCGCGCGGGCCTTGGGGCGATCTTTTCGGCATGGAAAGCGAAGCTCGGCCGGGATCATCTCATCGACCTCGGCGTTCTCGGCCAGGTCGGCGTCAGTGCACTCACCGCGGATCTGCCGTTCGACACCCGACCCGATGGGTTGCCGGCGACATTCGTTCCCGGCAGAAATCTGTTGTTTTTGACCTTCGCGGCCATCGTCGCCCATCAGCGCAAGCTCAAATTTCTCGTCACGGGTGTCTGCGAGACGGACTATTCCGGTTACCCCGATTGTCGCGACGACACGGTGAAGGCGCTTCAGGTTGCGATCAATCTCGGCATGGAAGCGCGTCTTGTGGTCGAAACGCCTCTGATGT
>NZ_JBAVCF010000028.1:0-2329 GCF_049586575.1 Bradyrhizobium sp. | reverse complement strand
CCCTGGTGGCGAGCTGGTCAGCCACCGCGTCAACACACCTGAAGATCCTGTGACCGCGGATACCGCGGTGTTCCGGTCAGGTCCTACGCCACCTGTCCGGAGGGCGTGCAGCGCGCCGTCTTCCAGAGTTGCGCAGACGCTGTTTGCCAGTCAAACGCGTGCTCGCTGGGACCGTGCTGTTTCAGATGCTCAAGCCGCGCGACAGCTTCCTCGACACTTGGCCGATGCCCTGCCGGTACCCACCACAACACCATCGACGGGCCCTCGAAATGTTCGAACCAGTCGGGACGGCGGCCGTAAAAGCGTTTGTGGACCGTCTGCCAGACGAAATGCTCCAGCGCGTCGATATTCTCCCACACCGAAAAATTGACGATGATACGCGGGTCGGCGTAAGGCCGCGTGTTGGTGGCGCTGCCGCTGTCGTCGATATAGCGCCAGATGAATCCGGCGCTGCGTTCGGCGACGCCGTTCACCAGTTCAAGATTGTTGGTAAAATCCGCCATGCGCGGATCGTCGATCTCGTATCTGATACGGCCGATGTTCAGTTCTGCAAGGTGATGGTTGGGTGGCTGTTGCAAGGTCCTGCTCCGTCGCCAACGAACGCGGCAATTCACGCCGCCCGCATTGACGAGAGTTTAGACGGGTAATCGCTGCGATTCAAACCCGGACAATGCAGGCGGCCACGAGCAACCTGGCGCTGCGCTAACGAGCGTCCACCGGTAAACGCCTCAAACCTTAAACACCTTCGCGTAGTGCGCCTTCAGTTCTTCGCTCGCCGCCTCCACCGCGGCCGGATCGGATTTCAGCATCTTCACTTCCGACATCGGCTTTTGGCCCGGGTGCGGCTTCACCTCGGCGTGGAAAGAGCGATGGGCGAATTCGTCGACCAGCATCTGCTGGGCCTCGCGGCTGAAGAAGAAGCTCTGGAACAGCCGCGCTGCATTCGGGTTGGGCGCGTTCTTGAACACCCCGCTCGGAACGATGATCAGCGGTGAACCTTCGAGCGGATAGACCACCTCGACGGGCTTGCCCTGATCCTTGAACACGACGAGGTTGTAGTCGTTGCCGTCGGCCATGACCGCGCGCTCGCCGAGCATGACCTTTTTCGGCGGATCGCCCGCCGATTGCACCTGCATCACTTTTTGCTTGGCGAGTTTTTCCAGATAAGACCAGCCGAGATCGCGCGAGAGCACGAAGGTCGCCGTCAGGATGGCGCCGCTGTAGCTCGGGTGAGCCTTGACGATCTTGCCCTGCCATTTCGGGTCCAACAGGTCGGCGTAGCTTTTCGGCGCGTCTTCGGCCTTCACCAGGTTGGTGTTGTAGCCGATCGCTTCAAACCAGGCGCACGCGGTCGCGTACAATCCGCCGGGATCGATCTGGTCGACGGGAAAATGCTTGACGACATCTTCCGGCAGATAGGGCGCGAGCCAGTCCTTTTTCTTCCAGTCGAGGTAGTGCGAGACGTCGGTGGAGTTGGCGACGTCGACCGCATGGATGCCACTGTCGTTTTCCTGGGCGATACGCTGAAAGATGCGCTCGGCCCCTGAACGCTCGACGTGCACGGCGATCCCGGGATATTTGGCTTCGAACAATTTCCCCAGGCGTTCGGCCACGTCCAACTGGATCGCCGCGTAGTAGGAGATCTTGCCCTCCTTGCGCGCGGCCTCGATCAGGCCAGGAGTGACGGCGGAGGGTGCAATCGTGGCAGCCCTGAGAGGCTCGGCGAAAAGCGCGCCCGATGCCAATCCCGCCGAGACACCGAGCACCTGCCGGCGTGACCAATTTCGCTTATTCATGGCGTTTCCCCGCGGCAAAACCGCTGTTTTTGATTACTTGCGGTGCCATGTTAGCGGACATTGCACGCTGCAGCACTACCGCTTTGGGCCAATAAGCTTCGTCATTCCGGGGCGCGAGTGCAACGAGCGAGCTACGATGTGCAATGGCATCCCGGAATGACGACACTTCCTTGACACACTGTCGGGCGCATCGCCTGATTTGCCCCTCGTGCCAATTGGCGACACCGGCGTGGCGCCAGCGCCGAAAACTTCCCCTTGCGTTGTCGGGCAAATCACGTCCAATAATTCGGCCGTCTCGCGCTCCTCACGGAGGGGCGCTTCGCGGTCGTCACGAACGTTGAGCGCGGGATGCGATGGACGCGGCAGCACGGCAGACGAACGCTGCCTGTCGCGGACGGTGAAGTCGTGTGGTTCTGATATCTCGACGCTGATATCAAACTCTCAAGAAGCCAACGCTTCTCGGGGGTGACGGCGGCAAGAAAGCCCGATCGCCGGGAAGAGCACGAAGGAACCCGTAAAACCATCGCGCAGGA
>NZ_JBAVCF010000027.1:0-3461 GCF_049586575.1 Bradyrhizobium sp. | reverse complement strand
GGCCGTCCCCGACAGCGCGACCGACAACACAAGGACCGATAACCATTTGATGTTGGGCATGGGCATTTTCTCCAGCGGATGGGTGGTCTCGCACTGCCCAAATTAGAACGGCGTGCGGCGGCACAATTGGGACACCCAATGCCACCAACGCCGGAATGATCTTGCGGGTTCCGTCGGCGCAGATCGTTCGCGCTCACACGGAGGATAAAAACGATTTAAGTTGCTATTCGCCGTCGCGTAGCCGCCGATAAACTGCCCCCAGCACGTTGCAATAATCGTCGGTCCAGACCCGCTGATTGGCGTTGGCGTCGGTTTCTGCCCATTGCTCGGTGGAAGCGAGCTTGCCGACATCGGCTTCCGCGCGCGCCGAGACCACGACATTGGTGGCGAAGATGTATTCGCTGTCGCGGCCGGAGTCTTCGTCGTAGACCCAGCTCTTGAGCCCGTTGGCGTTGGCGATGCCGACCACGACGCTCGCCAATTCCAGATGCCGGTTCGAGACATGCATCACGACCGCGCCTTGCGGCGAAAGCTTGTTCTTGTAGATCGCCATCGCCTCTTTGGTGGCGAGATGGATCGGGATCGCATCCGACGAATAGGCATCGACGATGATCAGGTCGTAGACGCCGTTGGGCTCACGCGCAAAGGTCAGCCGCGCGTCGCCGATGGTCGGCTTCAGGCCGGGTTCGCATTTCTCGACATAGCTGAAATACTTCGGATCGCGCGCGGTATCGACCATCGACTGGTCGATCTCGAAGAATTTCCAGGTCTCGCCGGGCGCGGATGCGCAGGTCAACGTGCCGGAGCCGAGGCCGATGACGGCGACCCGCAACGGCGCGCCCTTGCGCTGGCGGATCGCCGTGATCGCCTGCCCGATGCCGCCATCCTTGTGATAGTAGGTGATCGGCTCGGGACGGCCTGCGACCGGCGTGCCGTCGGCATTGGCGTATTTTTCGGCGCCGTGGATCGTGGTGCCGTGCATCAGCACATGGTAGCGGCCGTTCGGGGTGGTCACGATCTTGTGGACGCCGAAGAAGCTGCGCACGGTCTCCACTCGACCCTCATCGGCGGGGTAGACGCGGATCAGCAACAGCGCCAACGCCGCCAGCGCAGCAAGCTTGAGGCGCGCGGTGTTGAGCGCGAGCGCCAGCAGCATGGCGAAGACGGCGACCCCGCCCGCCACATAGACGCGATGGCCCTCAAACCAGTCGAACGTCTCGCCCTTCATCTGCTACGGCGCGATCAGCACCAGCGCCAGAATCACCGCAAGTGGCCAGAGCCAGCGGCTCAAGCGCGGCAGACGCTCGTCGGCGGGCGGACGGCAGAGCGCCGCGAGCACGATCAGGATCGGATACTCGGCCACCCAGGAAAATACGTTCGGCGCAATGAGGCCGGCAAAGAGTCCGCCGATCATGCCGCCAAACGAAAGCGCCACATAGAAGCCGGTGAGATATTTCGCCGGCGGCCGCGTCCGCGCCAGTTCGCCATGGCAGGCCATCGCAATGACGAAGAAACAGAGTTGGTGGCCGCCGAGCGTCAGCAGCAGGTTCTGCTCGCCGCCGACCGCGAGCAGCACGATGACGCCCGCAATCGCGGCCGGTTGCGCCCACAGCACCCATTTGTGCGGCAGCAGCGGACGCTGTTGGAACACCAGCACCCAGGTCAGCAGATAAAGCGAGAGCGGCAACACCCATAAAAGCGGCGCTGCGGCGACATCGGTCGAGATATGCGCGGTCACCGCAATCAAAAGGCCTGACGGCACGGCGGCCAGGAAAATCCAGCGCAAGCGCGTTCCCCAGGAAGGCGCCGGCGCGTTGCTTTCCGCCGCCGCGTTGTTTGCGATTGCAGAGATCGGCGCACGCCACAACAGAAAGCCGCACGCGGCGATCAGAACGATCAACAGGCCATAGCCGCCGGTCCAGATCAGGTTTTGCATCCTGAGCGTAAAGATCGGCTCCAGCACCAGCGGATAGGACAACAGCGCAAGAAAGCTGCCGATGTTGGACGACGCATAGAGAAAGTAAGGATCGGCGCCATCCGGATGGCCGGTACGGACGAACCAGGCTTGCAGCAGCGGGTTGTTCGCGGCGAGTGCGAAGAACGGCAAGCCGATCGACGCCACAAACAGGCCGAGCAGCCAGACCGCATAGCCGCTGGTCGGCGGTTCGCCCCAGCGCGCCGCGATCGTCAGCGGCAGCGCGGCAAACGCGACCAGCAGCAGCACCAGATGCACCACGATCGGGATCACACGGCTTTTGATCCGCATCAACAGATGCGCATAGACATAGCCCGCGAGCAGCAGCGACTGGAAAAACACCATCGCCACCGACCACACCGCAGGCGATCCGCCGAGCCGTGGCAGCACCATTTTCGTGAACAGCGGCTGCACCGAAAACAACAACAGCGCGCTGACGAAAATCGCCGCCGTGTAGGTCAGAAGCACCACCCGGTTGCGCGATGCGACAGACGGCTGGCTTGTAACCAATTCGGCAGCGGACATGAAAACTCCGGTAAGACGCCGGCTTGAGGGCGGCGCAATGGAGCATATGGCATAGACACGGGCAATCGGGGAGCCGATCAAACCGCTGTGCTAGTGGTCCGATTCCAACATTCGCGTGCCTTCTCAGCGGCCGCTTTGCGAAAGTTGGAATCAAAGGACCACTAGCCAAATACAGGTTTCTAGTGGAGTTTAGGATTTGACATGCGCTTTCCAGATTTGCGGCTAGGCCGGTTGCGAATGTCAAATCCACTCCACTAGCGGCCAAGGGTTCGCTATGTGATCCCTCTGTCATTTTCCGTCGTAACCGCGTGACCTGAAGCCCACATGAACGAAACAGACGTCGTCATCATCGGTGCCGGACATAACGGCCTCACCTGCGCGGCCTATCTCGCGGCCGCCGGCCTGCGGGTGAAGGTGGTCGAGCGGCGCAAGGTCGTGGGCGGCGCCGCGGTGACCGAGGAGTTCGTTCCCGGCTTCCGCAATTCGGTCGCGGCCTATACCGTGAGCCTGCTCAATCCGAAAATTATTTCCGACCTGAAACTCGGCGAGTATGGCCTGCGAATCGTCGAGCGCCGTGCACAGAATTTCCTGCCAGCGCCCGATGGCAGCTCACTATTGACCGGCGAAGGCCGCACGAAGCAATCCCTGGCCAAGCTCAGCCCACGCGACGCGGAAGCACTCGACGGCTTCAACCGCAGATTGGAAGAAATCGCCGATGTGCTGCGCGCCTTCGTGCTGCGCGCGCCGCCGAACATTGTTGAAGGTTTTGGTGCAGGCGCGATCCGCGAGGGCTTTAACGCGCTTGGATCAGCCAATATCCTGCGCCAGCTTTCACTCGAACAGCAACGCATGCTGCTGGATCTGTTTACACGTTCGGCTGGCGAGATGCTGGACGAGGTGTTCGAGAGCGACCTGATCAAGGCGTTGTTCGGCTTCGACGCCATCGTCGGTCATTATGCGA
>NZ_JBAVCF010000026.1:0-7512 GCF_049586575.1 Bradyrhizobium sp. | reverse complement strand
GTTAAATATTCGCTCGCACCATTGCGCATCGCGCTCGAACGATCCCTCAAGAAAGCTGGTCAGTTTGTACCGACCGATTGGCGAAACGGTATTCATCATGCGGCGGCCGCGGCTGCCGAGCCTGGGGACATCCTGCTGATGGAGAACATTCGGTTCCATCCAGGTGAAGAAGGCAACGATCCCGGCTTCTCCCGAGCGCTTGCTGGTCTGGGCGATATCTTCGTGAATGACGCGTTTTCCGTTTCTCATCGCGCGCATGCTTCGACCGAGGGTATCGCGCGACTACTGCCGTCTTTCGCGGGCCCGGGGATGGAGGCGGAGAGTTCTGCTTTGGATCAGGCGCTTAGCAATCCGGTCGGGCCTGTCGGTGCGGCGGTCGGTGGCGCCAAGGTCTCGACGAAGATCCTGGTTCGTGAGAACCCCGTAAAGCGTGTGGATGAGTTGATTATCGGCGGCGCCATGGCGAATACATTCCTGCATGCTCAGGGGATTTCCGTTGGAAGGTCGCTTTGCGAACCGAATTGCAGCGCGATAGCCGAACGCATTTTGAAACAGGCTGAAGCCTATAGTTGCAATGTTATCCTGCCTCGGGACGTGGTCGTCGCCAAAGAGTTCGCGAAGGATGCGTCTCACGTTAACGTTCGGGCCGTGCCGGAAGACACGATGGTTCTTGATCGGTCCAGAGACGGTTGCCGACATCAAAGAACTCTTCTGCAATCTCAGAACGCTTTTCTGGGATGGCCCTGTCGGGGCTTTCGAGATCGAACCGTTCGGACGCGGCACATTTGCGCTCGCCAAAACTGCCGCTCGGCTGACACAGGCAGGAAAACTTCTGACCGTAGCCGGTGGCGGCGACACTCTAGCGGCGTTCGCGGCCGCGGATGTGACTGATAGCTTTAGCCATGTCTCGACGGCCGGTGGCGCATTTTTGGAATGGCTCGAGGGGCGCGATCTCCCGGGTGTGGCAATCCTTAGGACATTCAACATCTAACGGAGGCATCGATGGCTCGAATAACCCTGAGACAATTGCTCGACCACGCAGCTGAGTATGGTTACGGCGTGCCTGCATTCAACATCAACAATATGGAGCAGGGGCTCGCGATCATGGACGCTGCGGCCACCGTCGATGCGCCTGTCATCATCCAGGCGTCGCGGGGCGCTCGCTCCTATGCGAACGACATCATGCTCTCGAGGATGATCGACGCGCTGGAGGAGATGTATCCGCAGATCCCGCTTTGCATGCATCAGGATCACGGCAACGAGGAGGCAACCTGCGCGACCGCGCTTCAATACGGATTCACATCTGTGATGATGGACGGATCGCTGAAGGCCGACGCCAAGAGCGCGGCCGACTATCAATACAATGTTGACATCACCCGGCGCGTCGTCGACATGGCGCACTGGATCGGCGCGTCAGTGGAAGGCGAATTGGGCGTGCTCGGTTCGCTTGAGCATGGCGGTGGCGAACAGGAGGACGGCCACGGCGTCGAAGGCAAGGTCAGCCACGATCAACTGCTGACAGATCCGGATCAGGCGGTGGATTTCGTCCGCGCGACCAAGGTCGATGCATTAGCGATCGCCATGGGCACCTCGCACGGAGCCTACAAATTCTCGCGCAAGCCTGATGGCGACATCCTTGCCATGAACGTGGTGGAGGAAATTCATCGCAGGCTTCCGAACACCCATCTGGTAATGCACGGCTCGTCGTCTGTGCCGCAGCCTCTGCAAGATATGTTCAACAAGTTCGGCGGCGAAATGCCTCAGACGTGGGGTGTCCCCGTCGAAGAAATTATTCGCGGCATCAAGCATGGCGTTCGCAAGGTCAATATCGACACTGACTGTCGCTTAGCGATGACCGCGGCATTTCGGAAAGTCGCGGCGCAGACAAAAAGTGAATTCGATCCACGTAAATTTCTGAAACCGGCGATGGACGCGATGCGAGATCTATGCCGCGAGCGGTTCGAGCAATTCGGCACCGCTGGCAATGCCGCGAAGATCAAGGTGATTCCGCTGGCGGAAATGGCGAGGCGTTATCGCGCGGGCGCTCTCGATCCACATATCGGAACTATGGCGACAGCAGCCGAGTAGAATTGGGAAACTTCAGTCCGGACACGAGCGCCGGCCAACGTCTCTGAGGAGAATGAAATGAACGAGCATTCCGTTACGTTACATGGGAAAGAACGCTACAAGTCCGGTGTCATGGAATACAAGAAGATGGGCTACTGGGAGCCCGACTATGCGCCAAAGGACACCGACATCATCGCGCTGTTCCGGGTGACGCCGCAGGACGGCGTCGATCCGATCGAGGCATCCGCGGCAGTCGCCGGCGAATCTTCAACAGCGACATGGACTGTAGTGTGGACCGACCGACTTACTGCGGCGGAAAAGTATCGTGCGAAATGCTACCGCGTCGATCCGGTGCCGAACTCGCCCGGGCAATACTTTGCCTATATCGCCTATGATCTGGACTTGTTCGAGAACGGATCGATATCGAACCTCTCGGCTTCGGTGATCGGTAATGTGTTCGGCTTCAAACCGCTAAAGGCGCTGCGGCTTGAGGACATGCGATTTCCGGTTGCCTATGTGAAGACGTTTCAGGGACCGGCGACCGGCATCGTGGTAGAGCGCGAGAGGCTCGACAAGTTCGGTCGACCATTGCTGGGTGCAACGGTGAAGCCCAAGCTTGGCCTCTCCGGCCGCAACTACGGCCGCGTGGTCTACGAGGCGCTGAAGGGTGGTCTCGATTTTACCAAGGATGACGAGAACATCAACTCGCAACCGTTCATGCACTGGCGCGAGCGATTTCTGTACTGCATGGAAGCGGTCAACAAGGCGCAGGCCGCGTCCGGCGAGATCAAGGGCACCTATCTCAACGTCACCGCGGGGACGATGGAAGATATGTATGAGCGCGCCGAGTTTGCCAAGGAACTGGGTTCCGTCATCATCATGATCGATCTGGTGATCGGATACACCGCGATTCAGTCGATGGCGAAATGGGCGCGTCGCAACGACATGATCCTGCATCTGCATCGGGCAGGTCATTCGACCTATACACGGCAGCGAAACCATGGTGTCTCGTTCCGCGTGATCACGAAGTGGATGCGGCTCGCGGGCGTCGATCACATCCATGCCGGCACGGTGGTCGGGAAGCTGGAGGGCGATCCGGCGACGACGCGCGGCTATTACGACATCTGCCGTGAGGACTTCAATCCGATGCAGCTCGAACACGGCATATTCTTCGATCAGAACTGGGCGAGCCTCAACAAGCTGATGCCGGTTGCGTCCGGTGGCATCCACGCCGGCCAGATGCACCAGTTATTGGATCATCTCGGGGAGGATGTGGTGTTGCAATTCGGTGGCGGCACCATCGGTCATCCTATGGGCATCCAGGCCGGCGCGACCGCGAACCGCGTGGCACTGGAGGCGATGATCCTCGCCCGCAACGAAGGCCGCGACTATCTGCATGAAGGGCCGGAAATTCTGGCGAAAGCGGCGCAGACCTGTACGCCTCTGAAATCGGCGCTGGAGGTGTGGAAAGACGTCACCTTCAACTACGAATCCACCGACATGCCGGACTATGCCCCCACCGCCAGCGTCTCAACGTAAAGGAGCAACATAATGCGCGTGACCCAAGGCTGTTTTTCATTCCTGCCAGATCTCACCGACGAGCAGATTTCTCGACAGGTCCAGTATTGCCTCGACAAGGGCTGGGCAGTGAACATCGAATTCACCGACGATCCACACCCACGCAATATCTACTGGGAGATGTGGGGTCTTCCGATGTTCGATCTGAAGGATGCCGCAGGAGTCATGATGGAACTCGCTGACTGCCGCCGTACCTATGGCGATCGCTACATTCGAATGTCTGGTTTCGATTCCAATCACGGCTGGGAGTCAGTCAGGATTTCCTTCATCGTCAACCGGCCGAAGGACGAGCCGGGCTTCCGGCTCGAGCGTCAGGAAGTGGTTGGACGAAATGTCCGCTACACAACGAAATCCTATGGGGTCGATAAGCCCGAAGGTCAACGCTACGGCTAACCCCGTAAGTAAAACTGATACCAGGCCGTCCCGCATCGTCCCTGAATGCGTTTAGTGGCTTGGAAGCCTAGTCCCCGTTGTGCCGCTGGGACAGCGGGGATTCCTTTATCCGAAGGTGAGTGAGGCGATAGTGTCTGATCAACAAAGCAAAACAATGAGCATTGCACCTCGGGATACACTTCCTGCATCAGTTTCGCTGCGTGAAGAATTGGACGCGGTCGGAATCAGCGATGTCCTTGCACAGCTCGATCGCGAATTGATTGGCCTCAAGCCGGTGAAGACCCGCATTCGAGAAATTTCATCGCTTTTGTTGATCGAGCGTGTACGCCGCAAGTTAAATCTCTCGACGTCCTCGCCAACATTGCACATGTCATTCACCGGAAATCCTGGAACAGGCAAGACAACTGTCGCGTTGCGGATGGCCGATATCCTGCACAGACTTGGGTTCGTGAGACGTAGTCACGTCATCTCGGTGACTCGGGACGATCTGGTCGGGCAATATATCGGTCACACCGCGCCAAAAACGAAGGAGATATTGAAAAAGGCGATGGGGGGCGTGCTGTTCATCGATGAAGCATACTATCTGCATCGTCCTGACAACGAGCGCGATTACGGTCAGGAAGCCATAGAAATTCTTTTGCAAGTGATGGAAAATCAGCGCGCGGATCTGGTCGTCATCCTGGCCGGATACGGCGAGCGCATGGACAAGTTCTTTGCAAGCAACCCGGGGTTCCGCTCGCGCATTGCTCATCATATCGATTTCCCCGACTATGCGGACGACGAATTGCTTTCAATCGCCGAGATGATGCTCGGCGAGCAGAATTACCGCTTCAGCCCGGATGCACGAGAGGCCTTCGTTCGCTATATCGCGCTGCGCAAGACACAGCCGCTTTTTTCGAACGCGCGCTCGATCCGCAACGCGCTGGACCGCATACGGCTGCGCCAAGCCAACCGGCTTGTCTCCGATCTCGACCGTTTGCTGACGGCCGACCAGATCATGTCTATCGAGCCGCCGGATGTTCTCGCAAGCCGCGTTTTCGTCGAGGCAGAGACCGATCCAGTCGGTCAATCGAGAGTAGAGAAAGGGCCCGAGCGAGATGCGTGAGCCGATCATCATCGCACCATCCATCCTTTCTGCGGATTTCGCCAGGCTCGGCGAAGACGTCCGGGATGTTATGGCAGCGGGCGCCGACTGGGTTCATCTCGATGTGATGGATGGGCATTTCGTCCCAAACATCACGTTCGGGCCCGCAGTGATCCAGGCATTGCGGCCGCACTCGGACAAAGTGTTTGATTGCCATTTGATGATTGAGCCCGTAGACCGCTTTCTGGAATCCTTCGCCAAAGCGGGTTGCGACATCATCACAGTTCATGCTGAGGCGACTAAACATCTCGACCGTTCGCTCCAGGCTATTCGGTCGCTCGGCAGGAAAGCGGGCGTCTCGCTCAATCCTCACACGCCGGAATCCGTGATTGAATACGTCTTGGACAGGCTCGATCTCGTACTGGTGATGAGCGTCAATCCCGGTTTTGGCGGGCAAGCCTTCATCCCGGCGATCGTTGAGAAGGTAAGACGCATAAAAGCAATGATCGGCAACCGACCTATCGTTATCGAGGTTGATGGCGGTGTGACGCCCGAGACGGCTCCTCTGTTAGTCAAGGCAGGCGCCAGTGTTCTGGTTGCCGGTTCCGCAATCTTCAAGGGTGGCAAAGCTGAGTATTGCAGAAATATTGCCGCAATTCGTAGTGCGGGAGCGGACTGAGGATGACCGCTCCAATCCGCTGTTGTCCCATAGAAGCAATCATTTTTGATCTCGACGGCACCTTGCTAGATTCCGCCGCGCAAATCGCTGCTGCAATCAATGTGCTGCTACGTGCGAGGGGTCTTGAGACGTTTCTCGCGGGAGAGATCGCACGCCACGTCGGCTGGGGATCGCACAAACTCGTCGAATCGGCGTTCGCTTCGCGGGGAGTGATTCTGTCGAATGAGCAGATCGTAGCTCAGGAAAAGCTCTATCTTGCCAACTACGCGTCGATCGCGGAACGCGACATCGTCTTCTTCCCGGGCGCGATAAAGCTCATCGGGGCCTTGGCCCGACGAAAGCTGAGCCTTGGAATCTGCACCAATAAGCAGGAAGGGATTGCACGGGCAATTCTTGAGAAGGTGAAGCTTGTGCCTATGTTCGGTTCAATCATTGGCGCCGATAGCGGCTTCGGGCTTAAGCCTTCTCCGGCGCCGCTTTACGCAGCGCTGCAGCGCCTTAAAGCGACCAGCTCCCGGACGGTCTTTGTAGGTGACAGTGCGATCGACGACGAAGCGGCCTTTGCGGCCCAGGTTCCCTTCGCGCGTGTGCGGCATCCCGGGTATCCATCTCCAATATCTGCCTTTGAGCCGGAATATCAATTGGGCGAACTATCCGAGCTTACAGCCATCGTTGACAGAAGAAACAAGGAGGCAGCGCCATGATCGTCGCCCTCATTTTTGATGTAGATGGAACGCTTGCGGAGACAGAGGAAGCGCATCGTATGTCTTTCAATGACGCGTTTGCAGAAGCCGGTCTTGATTGGGCCTGGTCGCATACGGACTATCAAAATCTGTTGCGCATCACCGGCGGCAAGGAGCGGATGCTGCACTACATCGAAAGCTGGGGGGCGGCTCCGCCGCCGGGCGAACGCGGCGAGGCCATCCGCGCATTGCACAGCCGGAAGACGGAGCTCTATGCTGCGCGCGTTGCCGCCGGCAATGTTCCGCTTCGACCTGGAATTGAAACGCTTTTGCAAGCTGCCCGTGATTACGGGTTCAGACTAGCCATTGCAACGACGACTAGCCGCTCGAATGTCGATGCGTTGCTCGCTGCCAACCTTGGCCAGGACGCTGTCAATTGGTTTGCGACGATAGTTTGCGGTGACATGGTCGCGCGTAAAAAACCAGCGCCAGATGCCTATGAAGAGGTTCTGCGGATCCTCCGTAAACGACCAGAAGAAACCATCGCGATCGAAGACTCTTGGAATGGTGTGCAAGCCGCTCGCAGCGCCGGCATTGCAGTCGTTGCGACCCCGAGTCTCTATTCTGCGGATGATGATTTTTCCGACGCAACCGCTGTCGTGACTGATCCACTTTGCTTTGGTGCCATACTTGGCTTGACAAGAAAATTGCGAGACGAGAGAGCGGGGCTCGGCTCGTCCATCTAGATGCAGGGGAAGCTCGCAAGACAACAGGATTGTAAACGGCAGCATGTCCACAAGCGCAGCTGGTTTGGAGGAGACGACTATGGCTACAATCGAACTGGACGGCACGATACGGGGTTTCGAAGGTAGCATTCTCGATCGAGAACGCACGATCGCGACGGCCGGCTTCAACCGCTGGCTGGTGCCGCCGGCCGCACTATGCATCCATCTTTGCATTAACAAGATGCTCCCGATCGAGCGTACTGGTGGCCGGGGCGACATGCGCCCCAACCAAGGACCTTAAGA
>NZ_JBAVCF010000025.1:0-8201 GCF_049586575.1 Bradyrhizobium sp. | reverse complement strand
TTCCTCGCGATGGCGAGCCACGAAATCCGCACGCCCTTGAACGGCATCATCGGCATGAGCGGCCTGCTGCTCGACACCCCGCTGACGCCGGAGCAGATGACCTACGCCAAGGCGGTGAAAACCTCCGGCGATGCGCTGCTCGCGCTGATCGAGGAACTGCTTGATTATTCCAAGATCGAAGCCGGCAAGATCGACCTGGAATCGCGCCCCTTCGCGCTCGCCGCTTTGATCGAGGACATCACCGAATTGCTGGCGCCGCGGGCGCAGGCGCGAAAGCTCGAGATCGCGGCCTTCATCGACGAGCGGTTGCCGTCGCAGGTGATCGGCGACGCCGCGCGGCTGCGGCAGGTGCTGCTCAACCTCGCCGGCAATGCGATCAAGTTCACCGCGACCGGCGGCGTGGCGTTGATCGTCGAGCCCGGCATCTGGCCCAATGAAATCTCGTTCCTGGTGCGCGACACCGGCATCGGCATCGCGCCCGAGGCGCAGCAGCGCATTTTCCGCGAATTCGAACAGGCCGACGATCGCATCGCGCGGAGCTATGGCGGCACAGGACTTGGCCTGAGCATTTCCGAGCGCATCGTCAAGCGCATGGGCGGCCGCATCGCGCTCGAAAGCAAGCCCGGCGAGGGTTCGACCTTCGAGATCAGTCTTCCCTTGGCGGCCCGCCACGACGCCTCTCCGCCACTCGCGACGCCCGACCTCGGCGGCCGCTCGGTGATGCTGGTGGCGCCGCAGAGCATCGAGGCCTCGCTGATCGAGCGGCGGCTGGAGCGCTGGGGCGGCCAGACCTGTGTGGTTTCCGACGTGAACGTGGCGCGGGCGCTGTTGCCGGAACGGAACTGGCACGCGGTCCTGCTCGACCATGCGCTCGGCACAACGGAAGTCGAGGCGCTGGCGGAAGCCGCAAAGCCGTTCGCGGCGCAGCGGATCGTGCTGGTGACCCCGGCGACGCGGCAGGAATTGCAGTCGGGCGGCGTTTCGGCGCTGACAGCCTATCTGGTCAAGCCGTTGCGCGCGGCTTCCCTCGCGGCCCGGCTTGCCGGCCCGCCGGAGGTGGCTGCGCCAAGCATAATCGATGAGGCGTTGATGGAAGCGGCGGCGACTGCCGAAGCCGCACCTGTCGTGAGTTCGCGCGGCCTTTCCGTGCTGGTCGCCGAAGACAACGAGATCAATGCGTTGTTGATGCGCTCGTTGTTGACCCGGCTCGGGCATCAGGCCCTCATCACCACCAATGGCGAGGAGGCGCTGGAATCCTGGCTCGCCGCAAGATCCGCCGGCACGCCTTACGATCTGGTGCTGATGGATATCCAGATGCCGGGCCTCGACGGTATTGAGGCCACCAAGCGCATTCGCGTCCACGAAACCGTGGGCGCCGGACGCCGGACCCCGATCCTCGCATTGACCGCGAATACGCTTGTGGAGGATCGCTATGCCTGCTTTGAAGCCGGCATGGACGGATTCCTGGTCAAGCCGCTCGACCGCGAAAAGCTCGCCGAGGCGCTCGCCGGGCTTACGGCTTCGCCGCATCTGGCAGCCTGAGCCTGCTGTCTTGCGCAAGGCACGATTGCCGCCGCCTGCCTTGACAGCGGCTGCCGATTCCACCGAGCATCCACCTCAATAAAAACACTTGGGAGGACTCGATGCGCGGCAGGCTTTTGCGGCTTTCTTTTTTGTTGGTCTCGGCATTTCTTGTGGTGAGCTTGTCCGCTTTGCCTCCAGTAAACGCCAAAGAGCCGAAGCTCGAGAGCTCCGACACCATGATCCCGTCGGGGGACGCCGGCATTCAGTTGTTCGTGCGCAACAAGCATCTCGCCGGCCGCGAGAGCTCGCCTGACAAGATTTTGCTGTTCGTGCATGGCGCGACCTATCCGGCGGAAACCGCCTTCGACCTGCCGATCGAAGGCGTGTCGATGATGGACCTGATCGCGAGGCGCGGTTACGACGTTTATCTCGTCGACGTCAGGGGCTATGGTCATTCCACCCGGCCTCCCGAGATGAGTCAGCCGCCGGAGGCCAACAAGCCGATCGTGTCAACCCAAGTCGCCGCCCACGATCTCGGCGCGGCCGTCGATTACATCCTGCACAAGCGCAAGGTGACCAGGATCAACCTGATGGGCTGGTCGTGGGGCACTTCGATCGCCGGCTCCTACACCACCGGGCACAACGACAAGATCGAGAAGCTCGTGCTGTACGCGCCGCAATGGATTCGCAACGAGCCGGCTCCGCCGCCGGTGACACCGCTCGGCGCTTACCGTCTGGTGTCGAAGGATTCCGCCAAGGCGCGGTGGCTGAAGGGCGTCGCGGCGGACAAGCAGGCCGATTTGATTCCGCCCGGCGTGTTCGAGGCCTGGGCAACGGCGACCTGGGCGACCGACCCTGAAGCCTCAAAACACAATCCGCAGATGCTGCGCGCGCCGAACGGCGTGATGGAGGACAGCGCGAACACGTATGGCGCCGGCAAGGCGCTCTACGACCCCGGCAAGATCACGGTGCCGACGCTGCTGCTCCACGCCGAGTGGGATGCCGACCTGCCGAGCTATCAGGCGCAAGCCTATTTCGCGCAGCTCAAGAATACGCCGTACAAGCGGCTGATCGAGCTCAGCGAGGGAACCCATACCGTGATGATGGAAAAGAATCGCATGCAGTTCTTCCACGAACTGATGGGATTCCTCGACGAGGAGCGGCCGCTGGCGTTGAAGTAAGGGAGATTAAAGGCGGCGCAGCGCCACGGTTTCGACGACGTGGTCGGCGCCCTTCTTGAGGATCAGCGTCGCGCGCGGCCGCGTCGGCAGGATATTGTCTTCGAGATTGGCGAGATTGGTGCGCTCCCAGATCGCGATCGCCGTTGCGGTGGCTTCTTCGTCAGACAGCGGCGCGTAGCGATGGAAGTACGACCTCGGATCGTGGAACGCCGTGTCCCTGAGGGCCAGGAAGCGGCGGACATACCAGTCGCGCAGCACAGGCTCCTCGGCGTCGATATAGACGGAGAAGTCGAAGAAATCCGACACGACGGGCACTGCCTTGCCGTCTCGCGGCAGCCGCCCGGTCTGGAGCACGTTGACGCCCTCGACGATCAGGATATCGGGCTGGTCAACCTCTTGCCACTGGCCCGGAACAATGTCCCAGCTCAAATGCGAATAAACCGGCGCGCGCACATGCCGCCGGCCAGCCTTGATGTCGCTCAAGAACGACAACAACAACGACTGATCGTAGCTCGCCGGAAAACCCTTCTTCTGTATCAAACCCAGCCGTTCGAGCACCGCGTTAGGAAACAGGAATCCGTCGGTCGTCACGAGATCGACCTTGGGTCGCGGCGACCAGCGCGCCAGCAACGCCTGGAGCACGCGCGCCGTAGTCGACTTGCCGCCCGCAACCGAGCCGGCGATGCCGATGATGTAGGGCATCTTGCGGTCGCGGATGCCCAAGAACTGGCGCTGCGAATAATACAGCCGCTGCGCGGCATCGACATAAATCGACAGCAACCGCGAGAGCGGCAGATAGATTTCCTCGACCTCTCTGATGTCGAGGCGATCGTGAAGCGAGCGCAGGCGATCGAACTCGCCCGGCTCCAGCGTCATCGGCGTATCGTCGCGCAGATGCGCCCATTGTTGGCGCGTGAAGATTCGATAGGGATTATATTGCTGATCCGGTGCCCTGATATCCATGACGCTGCCTGTCTGGCTCCCTGGGACGATGCGCTAATCGCGCTTGCGCGCGGCCTTCTCTTCAAGTCCGGTCATGCCGGTCCGTTGCGCCAGCACTGTCTCGACTTCGTCAAGCCTGACGCCACGCGACTTCAACAGCACGAGCAGATGGTACAACACATCCGCGCTTTCCTCGATCAGATGGTCACGGTTATCGCCGACAGCGGCGATCACGGTTTCCACCGCTTCCTCGCCGAACTTTTTGGCGCAATGCTCCGGTCCCTTGTCCAGAAGTTTGCGGGTATACGAGACCTCGCCGCCCGACGCCGCACGGGCGTCGATGATATTGACGAGATCGGGAAGAGAAAAACGCGACATCACTGTAAACTCTGTTTCAAACGCACACGCGGTCCGCGGGTAGACACCAAACACGATTCAAAATGTAGCACCTCTGTCACAAAGAGTCGTCAGGGATCAAGCCGCATGGCTAAGCCGGCGCGCGCCATGTAGTCCTTGGCCTGGCGTATGGTAAATTCGCCAAAGTGAAAAATGGAGGCGGCCAACACGCCGGTCGCGCGCCCCTCGCGGACGCCATCGACCAGATGGTCGAGATTGCCGACGCCGCCGGAAGCAATCACCGGAACGGCGACGCTGTCGGCGATCGCGCGGGTCAGCGGCAGGTCGAACCCCTGCCGGGTGCCGTCCCGATCCATCGAGGTCAAAAGGATTTCGCCAGCGCCGAGCGAAACCACTTCCTGCGCATATTCGATGGCGTCGATCCCGGTGGAATTGCGCCCGCCATGGGTGAAGATTTCCCAGCGGTCCGAGCCGCCGGCGCGTTTCACCCGCTTGGCGTCGATGGCGACCACGATGCACTGGTCGCCGAATTTCTCGGCGGCTTCCTTGACGAATTCGCGGCGGCTGACGGCGGCGGAATTGATCGAGACCTTGTCGGCGCCGGACCTCAATAACGTCTTGATGTCGTCGACCTTGCGCACGCCGCCGCCGACCGTCAGCGGCATGAAGCAGGCCTCCGCGGTACGCCGCACCACGTCCATCATGGTGCCGCGGTTTTCATGGGTGGCGGTGATGTCGAGAAAGCAAAGCTCGTCGGCGCCGGCCGCATCATATGCGATCGCCGCCTCGACTGGATCGCCGGCGTCGCGCAAATCGACGAAGTTGATGCCTTTGACCACTCGGCCATCCTTGACGTCGAGACAGGGGATCACGCGGACCTTGAACATGGAAACTCCTACGCTGCTGCCCGCGCGCTGCGGATCAGCGCCAGCGCGGCGTCCGGATCGAGGCGGCCGTCATAGAGCGCGCGGCCGACAATGGCGCCGGCCAGTTTGCGAGCGGCGGGCGCTAGCAGCGCTTTCACGTCGTCAATCGACGCAAATCCACCGGACGCGATGACGGGAATGGAAATGCGATCGGCAAGCGCAATGGTGGCATCGAGGTTGAGGCCTTTAAGAAGGCCGTCGCGCGCGATGTCGGTAAAGACGATGGCGGCGACACCCGCATCCTCGAACCGCTGCGCGATTTCGAGCGCGGTCACCTCCGAGGTTGCGGCCCAGCCCTCGACCGCGACCCTGCCGTCGCGCGCATCGAGACCTACGGCCACCCGGCCGGGGAATTTCTTCGCCGCGTTCTTCACCAGTTCGGGATCGCGCACCGCAGCGGTACCGATGATGACGCGCCTAATTCCCTTGGCGAGCCAGGCTTCGACCGTCTTCAAATCGCGGATGCCGCCGCCGAGTTGCACCGGCATCGTAACCTTGGCAAGCATCGCCTCAACCGCGTGCGCGTTGACCGGCTTTCCGGCAAAGGCGCCATCGAGATCGACCACGTGCAGATATTCGAACCCTTGCGCTGCGAAGCTGGCCGCTTGCGCCGAAGGATCGAGATTGAACACCGTGGCGCGCGCCATGTCGCCTTGCTCGAGGCGCACGCACTGTCCGTTCTTCAGATCAATGGCGGGGAAAAGAATCACGGCTTCCACTTCAAGAAGTTCGAGATCAGAGCGAGCCCGAAGCGCTGGCTCTTCTCCGGGTGGAATTGCGTTCCAATGGCTGTGTCGCGGCCGACAATCGCGGTCACCGGTCCGCCATAGTCGGCGCGCGCCAGCACATCCGCCTCATTGGCGGCGTTGAGATGATAGGAGTGCACGAAATAAGCATGGCGACCCTTGGGACCGAGCGGTAAGCGCTCAAGCACAGGGTGTTCGCGGATCGGATCGAGCGTATTCCACCCCATATGCGGAATCTTCAAGCTCTCATCGCGGGGCGAAATCTTTTCGACGTCGCCAGCAATCCAGTCGAACCCGGCGGTTGTGACGTACTCTTTCCCGCGCGTCGCCATCAGCTGCATCCCAACACAGATCCCGAAAAACGGCCGCGCCTTGTGCCGCACGGCCTCCATCAGAGCATCGACCATGCCGTCGAGCCCATCGAGGCCACGCCGGCAATCGGCGAAGGCGCCGACACCGGGCAGCACGATCCGGTCAGCCCGAAACACCACGTCGGGATCGCGTGTGACGACGATGTTTTCCGGCGTCTCCATGCTGCGGCTGGCGCGCTCGAATGCTTTCGCCGCCGAGTGCAGGTTACCCGAGCCGTAATCTATGATCGCAACGCTCACCGCGGCGCTCCCGGTTCAGGAAACAGACCGATGATGTCGTCACGCGGCGCCGATGGCGGCCGCGAAAAACCCTGGCCCGGCACGTCACGTGTCGGTGGCGGCCCGCCACGATCGACCGCCGGCTGGTCGTTGCTTGGCAAGCGTTGTCTGGCGGTCCAGCGATCGAAGAAGCGGTGCTCGGCGGCTTCCTCGTCGTCAGCGACCACAATATCAAGCTGCCGCCATTTGCGCCGCGACAGCGTCCAGCGCTTCAGGCTCGCCGCCTCAAAACCCAGCAACAGCGCCAGCAAGGCGTCGATAAGAACGACGGTCCCACCGTCCACACCAAGCCTGACCATCGCGACATCGATAACCGTCATCAGCACGATCCAGCCGATCAGCGCCAGCCAAAGACGATTCCAGGCGAGCCAGATCACGCCAAAGACGGCGGCCCACAGATGAAAGCCGTCACGAACGAAGGCAAAACGATCGGTCGCGCGGAAATCCAGATTGCTGGTCGCGGGAGCATGGACTGTATAGACCGGCATTGTAGTGCCCTCGTTTCCGAAGTTCGTCGCTCGCCGCCCCAAAACTGGATCAGCCGCCGAGCTGACCCTTGGTGGACGGCACCTCGCCTGCCGCGCGCGGGTCGATGGCAACCGCCGCCCGCAACACCCT
The DNA here is from genome assembly GCF_049586575.1 of Bradyrhizobium sp. Lineage (GTDB taxonomy): Bacteria > Pseudomonadota > Alphaproteobacteria > Rhizobiales > Xanthobacteraceae > Bradyrhizobium. The sequence goes on along the minus strand of NZ_JBAVCF010000025.1, from coordinate 1,257 downwards.
CGCCAGGCCCTTGAAACAGGACTCGGCGATATGATGGCTATTGTCGCCATATAGGGTTTCAACGTGCAAAGTCACGCCGGCATTGATGGCGAAAGCGTTGAACCACTCGCGCACCAGCTCGGTGTCGAACTGACCGACCTTGTCGCGCGGGAACTCAACCTTGAACACCAGCACCGGCCGGCCGGAAATATCGATCACGACACGCGACAAGGTCTCGTCCATCGGCATATGAACACTGGCATAGCGAGTGATGCCGGCCATGGCGCCTAACGCCTGTTTGACCGCCTGTCCCAGCGCAATGCCGACGTCTTCGGTCGTGTGGTGATGATCGACGTGCAGATCGCCGGCGGCCTTCACGGTAATGTCGATGCGCGAATGGCGAGCCAGCAGGTCCAGCATATGGTCGAAGAAACCGATTCCGGTGGCGACGTTGGACACACCCGTGCCATCGAGGTTGACCGTCACCTCGATGTCGGTTTCCTTGGTCTTGCGCTTGATGGTGCCGCTGCGCATAAGCATCCTTCTCCAGAATCGGGCCACTGGGCCAAACCATTGGCCGAAAACGCGGTTCTTTTAACAGGCCGCCCCGGGCTTCGCCACTGCGGGATGCCGTTTTGGAGGCCCGACTTCGGCCTATGGTGACCGAAATTTCGGCCCCTCGCGTCGGCCGGAAGCCACATCGTACAAGACCTCATGTTGTAACCATGGGGACCTGCCCTTAAATCTGGCCAGAACACGAGGTATTCCATGCAACCATCCGCCCACGAGACGCCGGTTTGGCACGGCACCACGATTTTAACGGTCCGCAAAGGCGGCAAGGTCGTGATCGGCGGTGATGGCCAAGTCTCGATCGGACAGACCGTCATCAAATCCAACGCCAAAAAGGTCCGTAAACTCGGCAAGGGCGACGTCATCGGCGGTTTCGCCGGAGCCACGGCCGATGCCTTTACGTTGTTTGAGCGACTGGAAAGCAAGCTCGAGCAATATCCCGGCCAATTGACCCGCGCCGCTGTTGAACTCGCCAAGGACTGGCGAACCGACCGCTATCTGCGGCGGCTGGAGGCGATGATGATCGTCGCCGATAAGGATGTTTCGCTGGTTCTGACCGGCACTGGCGACGTTCTGGAGCCGGAGGCCGGCGTGATGGCGATCGGCTCGGGCGGCAATTACGCCTTGGCGGCGGCGCGCGCTTTGATCGAAACCGACAAGGACGCCGAGACGATCGTGCGCCGGTCACTCGATATTGCAGCCGACATC
>NZ_JBAVCF010000024.1:0-5892 GCF_049586575.1 Bradyrhizobium sp. | reverse complement strand
ATTTCGGCGTGCGCGAGCACGGCATGGGAGCGATCCTGAACGGTTTGGCGGCGCATGCCGGTGTCGTGCCGTTCGGCGCGACATTTTTGATTTTCTCCGACTACATGCGGCCGCCGATCCGCCTCGCGGCGATGATGAAGCTGCACGTGATCTATGTTTTTACCCACGACAGCATCGCCTTGGGACAAGACGGATCGACCCATCAACCAGTGGAGCAGCTCGCTGGCCTGCGAGCGGTTCCAGGCCTTACGGTCATCCGTCCGGGCGATGCCAATGAAACGGCCGTCGCTTGGCGCGTGGCGCTGGAAGCGGGGGATCACCCCGTTGCGTTGGTTCTGACGCGTCAGAATGTGCCGACGCTCGATCGCACTCGATGTGCTTCGGCAGATAGCTTGCGCCAGGGCGCATACGTCCTGGCCGATGCCGCAAACGGCAAGCCGGACGTCATTCTGATTGCGAGCGGTTCGGAGGTTGGATTGATTATGGCCGCTCGACGGACACTGCAAGAGCGCAACGTCATGGCGCGCGTTGTCTCCATGCCGAGCTGGGAACTGTTTAATGCTCAGCCGCGGAGTTATCGCGATCAGGTGTTGTTGCCTTCAGTCCGCGCGCGGCTGGCCGTTGAGGCGGGTGCCTCGCAGGGCTGGCATCGCTACGTCGGTGACGGCGGCGACGTGCTGGGTGTTGACCGGTTCGGCGCGTCGGCTCCAGGCGACGTCGTGATGCGTGAATACGGCTTCACGGCGGAGAACGTATCTAAAAGAGCTCTGGCCATGTTAGGTTAGAAACGGTGTCATCGTCTTCCGCAGCGTGTCAGCCAGCTAGGCCGAAAACGCGGATGGTGACATTCGCGCGCGCTACTGAGAAAGTTACAGGATTTCTTGCCTTGCCTCGTGATACGAGGCGTCATCGAGCGATAATTATCATTCATGAATGGTGGGGTCTGAACGAGTGGGTGAAGGAACAAGCCGAGAAGCTGGCGGCGAATGGGTACGTGACGCTTGCGGTGGATCTCTACCAAGGCAGAGTCACAACGGATCGTTCTGAAGCTCGTAAGCTCAAGCGCGGTCTTCGGCAAGAGCGCGCGATAGGCGATCTGAAAGCGGCGTTCGACTATCTCGCCGATCGTCCTGATGTAGACACAAAGCACATTGGTTCGCTCGGGTGGTCCATGGGCGGCGGCCTGGCGGTTCAACTCGCGATCCATGAGCCGCGACTTGCCGCGCGTGTAGTGAATTACGGCCCGCTGCCCACTAATACCGGGGAGATTCAGAAAATCAATGTCCCTGTGCTGGGCTTCTTCGGTGCTCTCGATCGGGGGATCCCTGCGGACAAGGTTCGAGCGTTCGAAGTTTGTATGAACGTTGCAGGAAAGCGAGTCGATATTGAAATCTGCGACGGCGCCGGTCACGCGTTCGAGGACCCCTCCAACCAAAGGGGCTATCGACCGAAGGCCGCCGCCGGCGCCTGGTTTGAAACTCTTGAGTTCTTCGAGCAAACGAATGGATCAACGTCCTCCGTCGCATAGGTCATTTGAGCTGCGAGATGATGGGAATCGATTCAGGTCTTGCGAGACCGCGGGTAAGCGAAATGTGGCTGCGAGCGCGGAAAAACGTGTGGATCATCACTGAAAGCGTTTTAAATGTCGTTGAAACGTCTGTTGCATGAAGTTCGGGCCTGTCGGATCTGTGAGGCAGAACTGCCGTTCGGTCCTCGACCTGTAATACAACTGGCGAACACCGCTCGGCTTTTAGTCGTCGGCCAGGCGCCAGGGAGCAAAGTCCATCGGAGTGGGATACCTTGGGATGATGCAAGCGGCGATCGCCTGCGCGACTGGTTGGGGCTGGATCGGTCGACCTTCTTCGATGAAGGAAAAGTCGCGATTCTTCCCATGGGATTTTGTTATCCCGGGGCTGGAAAGAATGGTGGTGATAATCCACCTCGTCCGGAATGCGCGCCGCGCTGGCACGAACGCTTGCTCAAGCATCTTCCTGGCCTGCAGCTGACGATTTTGGTCGGTCAATACGCGCATCGATATTATTTGGATGCAGGGCCGAAGGCCTCCATGACCGAGACCGTCAAGGCATTTTCACAGTACCGTCCCCAATTCTTCCCGTTGCCGCATCCGAGTTGGCGTAGCGCAATTTGGATGCGGAAAAATCCGTGGTTCGAGGAGGCGGTAATTCCTGAACTGAGGAACGAAGTGCGAAAGTTGGTCTAAATTAATCGTAGCTTGTTATCGATCGTCGGAGGAACGATATCCTTGACAGATTCGAGTGCGCGAAAATGTCGCGCACTGATCGTTGCGGCTTCCAAGGGTTAGAGATGATTTGAAGGTCGCCAGCGCGCGCACGCCGAACCCGCGGAGGTTCCAAGGCCGCCTGTTTCGATCCCTGATCCGAGGCAAGGCAACGTGCAGCGGTTGCGGGCGAACACCATCGCGGCCGCTCGTCCAACGCCTGTTCCAGCACCGACGACGACAGCAATCCTGCTCATAGAGTTACCGCCACCAACTTACCTGGTAGCACGCTACAGCCATCGCGTGGTGGCCGTGGCATAGCTCTTCTGGACGACTGCCAGCGGATCGCCTTTGAGGGTCTCGAACCGCGTAGCTTCGTCGTCGCGCCAGAATCGCAGATCGAAGATGTTTTCACCGACCCGAAGATCTCTGATGGTGAGTTTGGGGAGCCACTCAGGCAGAACGGGATCGATGTAGAGCTTGCCGGCCGGCGCGTCAGGCTGAAAGCCGACCATCATCTGGAGCAACGCGAAACACGATCCCGCCGCCCAGGCCTGCGGCACGTTGGCGCCGAGGTATTGGACAGGAAAGGTGGTCGGATCGCGCTGCATGCCAGCATAGAGCTCCGGCATCTGATGACACATGAAATAGCTGGCCGCCCCGCTGATGTCGCGGGCAATGCGGGCCGCCTCTTCGACGAAACCATAGCGGCGGAAGCCCATGGCGATGATCCCATTGTCGTGCGGCCATACCGCGCCGTTCTGATAGGAATTGGGGTTGTAGGAGGGATTGTGGGTCGAAAGGGTCCGGATGCCCCAGCCACTCCACATATCAGATTCCATCAGCCGCTTGACAACCTTGGCGGCGCGGTCGGGAGGCACGATGCCCGACCACAGGCATTGACCGGGATTGGAAGCGACGCTCAACACCTGCTTTTTTTCGCCGTCCAGGCAGAGAGCGTAGAAGCCTGACTCTTCATCCCAGAACGCGTCGTTGAAGCTGATGAATAAGGCTTCGGCCTTTTCCCGCAGAGTCTGAGCCCGGGCTGATTTGCCCAGAGCGTCGTAGATCTGAGCCATGCGCAGCCAGGCATCGTAGACATAGCCTTGAATCTCCACGAGCGCGATCGGCGCAGTGACGATCGACCCGTCGGTATTGACCAACGCCTGGCCAGAATCCTTCCAGCCCTGATTGTAAGCGCCAGCCGTGGATCGGGTCTGGTATTCCTGAAAGCCATCGCCGTCTCGGTCGCCGTATTTGTCGATCCAGGTCAGGCACTTCTCCGCGGTCGGCATATACCGCGTCAGCAGATCGGCATCGCCCGTGCAGCGCCAGGCGTTATGCAGCACGATCAGATAGAGGATGGTGGCGTCGGCGGTGCCGTAATAGGGCGTGTGCGGAATAAGCTTGAAGTGCGCCAACTCGCCGCGACGCAGTTCGTGCATGATCTTACCGGGCTCCGCGTCGCGATAATCGTCGCGCCTCTTGGCCTGGTAGCGGCTCAGCACCTCCAGCGCGCCGCGGGCGAAACCAGGATACACCATGGCGTTCTGCAGCGAGACAGTAAGGCTGTCGCGCCCGAACAGGGCCAGAAACCACGGAACCCCGGCCGCGGGCACGAATTCCAAGTGGCTGGTGCCCTCGATGGGAAGTCGCAAGGCGGCCATATCCTCCAGCGACTGGTGGTAGAAGCGGTAGAACTCCTCGTTGCTCGTCTCGATCTTCAGCGCCGCTTCCCGCCATTGGTTCAGCTTGCGGCGCGCGCCAGCGCCCCTCGTCTGAGCGATACAGTGAGCTGGCGCGTGATCGAGGGTCTTCCCGTCGCCGACCGCATAGAGCAGGCACGAGTGCCACGCTTCGCCGGGCTTGAGTTCGAGTTCGAAGCTGATCCGGCCGTTGGCGTAGACCGGCTTGGAATCACACTTGTGTGCCGTGACTGTGACCCGGCGCTCGAAGTCCTTGTTGATATAAGCGATCGTTAGGCGTGCAGCGCTTTGCGACCACGCGGTGGTGATCCGGCCCCGCCGGACAATGTCGCCGGACTTCACTTCGAAGATGTCGGCGAAGTCGCTGCGCACCGCGATCTCAAGGTTGAAGTGCACCTTGCCCATGCCGTGATTGACCAGATCGAGGTCCTCGTGGATTCCGCCGTCGATGGAACGGCTGATCGAAAGGCCGAGAGTATGTTCTGCAACCTCGCCGATTTCAGTGTGAATGGTCGGATTGGTGAGGAAGATGCGGTTGGCGTAGTACGCGATATTTCCGCCGTTCAAGAGTTCCCACGGCTCGCCGTCGGCGAAGATCTGCCAAGAGGAGATGACCCGGGTGTCAGAGTGATAGAAGCCCTTGTCGGTCGGCCAGGGGATCTGACCGTCCTGGTCGGTGATGAGGACGCCGTAGCCTTGGTTGATCGCCAGCCTTGGCGGTCCGACGGTGATTTCAAGGGCCATTGATTGTTTCCCCGCGAGCCGTTGAGGGGCGTTTAACGTCGAACGTCGGCGACGCCGTCTTCGAACAACGGGTCAACGGGGCCTAAGGCTCCCTTTCGCGGACCCGACAAGCCGTGACCCTGGTCGCAGTCGCGCGATCCCGCAAAGGCCCAAGACCTAGAGGAGCGCGCATTGTCCGCGAGCCGCCTGTAGAGCAGCAGATAGTTTTCCGCCATACGGTCAACCGTGAACCGATCTTTGAACCGGTTGCGGACGTTCAGGCGGTCTAGCGTAGGCACTTGGTTCAAGGCTTCGAGCGCCCCGTCGAGGCACTGGACAATGAATCCGGTGACGCCCGGGTCCACAATTTCAGGAACTGAGCCGTTGTGCCAGGCGATCACCGGCGTGCCTGCGGACATGGCCTCGATCATCGCTAATCCGAAGGGCTCGGGCCAGTCGATAGGAAAAAGCAGAGCGAGCGCGCCGGCCAGGAGTTCGCTCTTTTGAAAGTCGTCGATCTCGCCGAGGAATTCGATCAGCGGATGGTCTAGCCACGGTTTGACCGCAGCGTCGAAATACTCTTGATCGACCGTGTCGACCTTGGCCGCCAGCTTAAGCGGACTGCCGGCGCGGAGGGCGACCGCGATGGCGCGATCCGGTCTCTTCTCGGGCGAGATACGGCCCAGGAAAACAAGGTATTTGCCTCGGTCAGCCGAATACGGAATGAGTGTGTTAGGCATGCCGTGAGGGACGGTCGCCAACCAGTTTGCGTCGAGGATCGGTCGGCGCTGCGCGTCGGAGACCGACACCAATGGCATGTCGTTGAAAGTGCGATATACCGGATGCATGTCCGGCAGATCCAGCCGCCCATGTAGTGTGGTTAAGGATTTTCGGGCGCGATCCTGGAATAGCGGGAACTGATAGAGATCCACATGGAAGTGGATCACGTCAAAGCTACCGGCGAGCCTGCGCACGCGGTCCAGCATGAGCAACAGAGCTGGCGCGTGATTGTGCACACCTGCTCGTCGCAATCCCGTCGGGCAGCAAGGCGCGAGCGTAGCCGAGGTTGACGAATCCGCACTGGCGAACAAGGTCACTTCGTGTCCCTGGCGCACAAGTTCTTCGGTGAGCCAGGAACATACCCGCTCCGTGCCACCATAGGTGCGAGGGGGAACAGATTCCGCGAGCGGCGCAATCTGGGCAATTCTCAATGTCATCGATAGA
>NZ_JBAVCF010000023.1:0-21480 GCF_049586575.1 Bradyrhizobium sp. | reverse complement strand
CCGGCGGTCGTAACCGAACTGTTCGAGCAGTTTACGCGGTTACGCGATGAAGGCATGACCTTGTTGATCGTAGACCAGATGGCGGATTATGCGCTAGCGATCGCGGATCGCGGCTATGTCCTCGGCGGCGGTCGCGTGGTAGCGGAAGGAAGTCCTGCGGAACTGCGCGGCGCCATGATCGACGACGCCTATCTTGGTTCCGCTTCGTGATTGGATGAAGTGATGGATCTGATTGTCCGGGACGCTCGCATCTTGCGCGGCGACGAACTCGTCAACACTGATATTGCCATTCAAGGCAAGACGATTGCGGCGATCTCTCCGGCGTTGGCGGCGGATGGACCCGAACTGAAAGCGGAAGGGTGTCTCGTCGTCCCCGGCCTGATCGAAACACATATTCATCTCGACAAGACCTGCATCCTCGATCGGTGTCGTATCGAGGAGGGCACCGTGGCCGAAGCCGTTCGCGAAACGGCGGCCGCCAAGCGCGGCTTTACGGTCGAGGATGTCTATGCCCGGGGTCAGCAAACGCTCGAACGTTGCATCAAGCACGGCACGATGCGGATGCGGACCCATGTCGAACTGGACCCCGGTATCGGATTGATCGGCCTGGAGGGTGTCGAACAGCTCGCGCGCGACTACGCCTGGGCGATCGACGTCGAAATCTGCGTGTTTCCGCAGGAAGGGATGACCAACTATCCCGGCACGGAAGAATTGCTGATCGAGGGGTTACGCCGCGGCGCGCGGACCATCGGCGCGGTGCCATATTTCGATACCGATCCGCGCGCACAGATCGATCGCATCTTTGCAATCGCGCGCGATTTCGACGCCGAGATCGACATGCATCTCGACCTCGCCGAGACCACACAGAACATGCAGATCGAATATGTCTGCCGCAAGACCGAGGAGTTCGGCCGCGGCGGAAGGGTGGCGGTCGGTCACGTCACCCAGATGTCGCTACTGCCGCCGCAGCGTTTTGGCGAGATCGCCACGCGATTGGCCAATGCCGGCGTCGCCGTGACGATCCTGCCCTCGACCGATCTGCACTTGATGGGCCGCAGCCACGATCACGCGGTGCCGCGCGGCGTCGTGCCGGCCGAACCCTTGCGCAAGGCGGGTGTGACCTGCTCGATCTCGACCAACAATATTCTGAATCCATTTACGCCCTATGGCGATGGGTCACTGATCCGGATGGCGAACCTCTATGCCAATGTCTGCCATGTGGCGCGTCCAGCCGATCTCGCCGGATGCCTCGATATGATTACGGGTTCGGCGGCGCGGCTGATGCGGCTCAGCGATTACGGCATCAAGGTTGGAGCGCCGGCCGATCTCGTCTGTCTTGACGCAACCAATCCCACGGACGCGGTCGCCACGTTGGCGCAGCCATTGTGGGGTTTCAAGCGCGGCCGCAAGTCGTTCACGCGGCCGCGGGCGCAGCTTCATCGCCACGCAAACCAAATCCCAGGTTAAAGCTACTCCGCCGCCTTGTTGGTCTTGGCGCCGAACATCCGGGCTGGCGCAGGGAAACCGCACGACGTGCCGTCGGTGACCTTGACCTCGTCTTCCCAGGGAAGCCGGTATGTCCCGGCGACCATGTCCTGCATGAAGGTGTAGGGACAATCCATCGCGCCGCCCTTCACCGCGACGTAGCCGCGATGCCAGAGCTGGTAGATGTTGTTCTCGACGCCCCAGTTGATCCGCGCTTCGCGCACGAGATCGGGGCGCACTTCGGCGGTGATGATTTCGTCGACGCGGCCGGTCGTGCCATGCGCAAGGATGCTGCCGTCGAAATTCACGATCATGCCTTCGCCCATCGAATCGAACGAGCCGTCGGAGCCGCACGTGCAGACATTGGCGGTCACCATCAGGTTCTGGAACGCGTTGGCCTGGTTGGTGAAGCGCCAGCTCTCCCGGACCGGAGCGGTATACCCGGCTGTGCGGATCATGATTTCCGCGCCCTTGTAGGCACATTCCCGCGCCATTTCGGGGAACATGCCGTCATGGCAGATGATCAGCGCGATCTTGGCGCCCTTTGGCCCTTCGATGACGGGAATGCCGATGTCACCCGGCTCCCACGGCTCGACCAGAATCCAGGGATGGAATTTGCGGTAGTAGAGTTTGATCTCGCCCTGATCGTCGATGATCAGGCCGGAATTGTAGGGGTTGCCGTCGGGGTTAAACTCCATGATCGAGAAGCAGCCCCAGATATTGTTGTCGATGCAGGCTTTCTTGAAGGCTGCGACTTCCGGACCGTCGAGACGGCACATGATCGCGGGATTGGTGTCCATCGACAGGCCGTGCAGCGAGTATTCCGGGAACACCACCAGATCCATGGTGCCGAGGTTGCGGCGCGCCTTGCCGACCATGTAGACGATACGTTCGGTCTGCCTGGCGAGATCGGCCTTGGTCACGACCACAGGGAGTTGAAGCTGCACCAACCCAATCACAATGCCATTGGGCGATTTGTTGAGTCCGCCAAGTCCGTTCATGTCCCGCTCCCTGAAAGACCTGCGCCCTTCTGTCGGTGGGGCGCGCGAAAAACCCACGGCAAGCAAATCGCATTTTGACAAGGCGACAAAGATCAATTTTCAGGCGATCCGAGATCAAACCGAAGGCAGTGGCTGGTCTGGCCCACGGCCCGACGCCTTCCGTAGCCATGAGAGGCAGCCTATAAGGCGGGCAAAGGGAGCCAGCCGCAGCGGCCAGCTTGACGAAGAGAAGCCAACCCTATGGCGAACTTGACGAAAAACTCCGATAAAACCCTTCGCGTAGCGATTGCGGGGTTGGGCCCAATCGGGAAGGGCGCGGCCGAGGCGCTCGACCAGGGCATCGACGGGTTCTCGCTTGCCGCCGTATCGGTGCAGAACCCGGAAAAGCATCACAACTGGCTGGGTACGTTGAAGAAGCCACCGGCAATTCTGCCGATCGAAGGGCTTTCCGATGTGGCCGATGTCGTCATCGAATGCGCGCCCGCAAGACTTCTGCGATCGATCGTCGCGCCATTCGTGGAACAGGGAAAAACCGCGATCGTGCTCAGCGCCGGCGCGTTGCTCGAGAACGAAGATCTGATCGATATAGCCCGGCAGAACGGCGGGCAGATCGTGGTGCCGACGGGCGCGCTGATCGGTCTGGATGCGGTGACGGCGGCGGCCGTCGGCGAAATCCACTCAGTCCGGATGGTGACGCGCAAGCCGGTTCGGGGTCTCGTGGGCGCACCATTTTTAGTCGAGAACAACATCGACATTGAATCGATCAAGGAGCCATTGAAGGTCTTCGATGGAACGGCGCGGGAGGCCGCGAAAGGTTTTCCTGCCAATCTGAACGTCGCGGTGGCGCTGTCGCTCGCGGGCATAGGCCCCGACCGGACTCGGCTTGAGATCTGGGCCGATCCGGCACTGACGCGCAACGTGCACCGCGTTGAAGTCGATTCCGACTCGGCGCGATTCTCAATGTCGATCGAGGGCATTCCCTCCGAAAATCCGAAGACCGGACGGATCACCGCGCAATCGGTGATCGCGCTGTTGCGAAAGCAGCGGGCCGCATTGCGCGTGGGAACCTGAACGAGCTCGTCTATTTGGTGCCGTAAGCACGGTCACCGGCATCGCCCAGGCCCGGCAGGATAAAGCCGTGGTCGTCGAGCCGCTCGTCGATGGCGGCGAGCCAGATCGGTACGTCCGGGTGAATGCCGCGCATCCGCTCGATGCCCTCCGGCGCCGCAATCAGGCATACCAGGCGGATGTCGTTGGCGCCGCGCTCCTTCAGGCGATCGACCGCCGCGACCGCGGTGTTGGCCGTGGCGAGGACCGGCGAGATCACGATCACCTGCCGCTCATGCAGATCGCTCGGCGCCTTGAAGTAGTATTCCACGGCAACGAACGTCTCGGGCTCGCGGTAAAGCCCGATATGGGCGACGCGCGCGTTCGGGACCAGATCGAGCATGCCTTCGGCGAATGTCATTCCGGCGCGCAGCACGGGCGCGAATACCAGCTTCTTGCCGGCGATCTGCGGCGACTTCATATGGGCAAGCGGCGTTTCGATATCGACGTCGGCAAGCGGCAAGTCGCGGGTCACCTCGTAGCACAAGAGCATCCCGATTTCCTTGAGCAGCTCGCGAAAGGATTTGGTCGACGCATCCTTTTCGCGCAGCAGCGTCAGCTTGTGCTGAACCAGCGGGTGACTAACGATCGTGACGCCGTCCATGTTGCTGCCTCATATCTCGAAACATCTAGAATACAGTGCCGTCACTGATGACCTTGACGGGTGGTGAAGCATCCATGCGGCGTTCGCGCGCGAGCCGCCGCCCCGCTGCCCAGGATCCGCCTTCAAGAACCTTGGCGAGCGGCAATGATACCGCATCAAGTCCAAGCCGTTTTCGTATCCCTTCGGCGAGACGATCGAGCAACGCCACCGTCAGCGCCCGCCATTCCACGACCAGCGGTGCAGCCACTTCATGCTCGCGTTGTGCATCTTCCTGATGACGAAACGCAAGCACGCCGGAATCGATGAACAATCCGCCATTGCGGTATTCGGCGAGACCCGTGAGGCCGTCGATATCGATGACCTCAATGCCGGCTGTTTGCAGCGGCTCGATCAGCGAATAGGCGAGCCACTGCGAGAGCTTGTGCAGCGGCACCAGGCCGTTGGTAGCATCGCCCGTAATCAGCGCCGGATGCTTCCAGCAATCGCCGAGCGCGATACCGCCGAGCGATAGCCGCGATGGCCAGATTGGCCCGAGCTGTTGCAACAGCTCGGAGAGAATGACGGGGGCGGGAAGGCGGCCATTTTCCGCCCGTGCTGCCAGACGATCGAACAGCCCGCCCGGCCGCGGCGTGTCGTTGCGGCCGAAAATGTCCGGCTTCGATGCAACGAGTTGGCCAAGTCGGCGCAAGAGATCGACGCGGCCCTGAAGACCGACGAGGGGATTCTCGCTGGATACCTGCAAGCCGCGCTCCAGATCGGACAGCGTGAGATTGGCGAGCACGTCCGCATCGGCGCGCAATGGATCGTGCGGATTGGCCGAGAATACGTCGCTTTCAAACATGGCTAGGCTTGCCAGTCCGAGCCCCTCCGAACGGCCAATGGTGAGACCGCTGTTCTGATCGCGATAGCGCCAGGTGGGACCTGCGCCAGCGTCGAGGAAGACCGAGACGATCGCAAGGTCGAATTCCGCCCGCGCCCGGGCCGAAGGATTTTGCCATTGCGTCCGGTCTGCGATGGCCGCCCAGCGATTGTCGTTGTTCGCAACGAAATGCCGCCAGCGCGAGTGAAAAGGCACCTCGAACGAGGGATAGGCGTCGCGCGTGGTCTGCAGCACCAGATCGACGACGCCATCCATCTTCTCAGGGTTGATCCGGAAGTTTGGCAGCTTGTCGTCCAGCGCCAGCGCCAGCATGCGATGCGCCCGCTCGCGGACGGCGGCGGCGCTCAGCAGCGTCAGCGCGGCCGCAGCTTCAGGATCTGCCGGCAATACGACCGTCCTTGCTTCAGTATTTTTCAAGAGGGCGGCCGACCGAATTGAGAAGTTCGTCCGGCGGTGCCGGCTCGGCGCTGTAATAGCCGGCAGCCTTTTTCGCCGCGATCTCCACATGCGCGTCGGGCGGGACCAATTCGTCCGGGATCGGAACGCGCTCGACGATCTCGATGCCCTGGCCGGTCAGCGCATCGTGTTTCATGTCGCTCATGGAGACAAAACGGTCGATGCGCTTGAGGCCAAGCCAATGGATGACGTCCGGCATCAACTGCTGGAAGCGCGCATCCTGCACGCCGGCCACGCATTCGGTGCGCTCGAAATATTGCGCGGCCGCGTCGCCGCCTTCCTGACGCTTGCGCGCATTGTAGACGAGGAACTTCGTGACCTCGCCGAGCGCGCGCCCCTCCTTGCGGTTGTAGACGATGATGCCGAGCCCGCCTTCCTGCCCGGCGCGCGCGCACTCTTCGATGCCATGAAGCAGATAGGGACGGCAGGTGCAGATATCGGAGCCGAACACATCGGAGCCGTTACACTCGTCGTGCACGCGGCAGGTGATCTTGGTGCGGTGGTCGGGCAGCTTGGTGACGTCGCCGAACAGATAAGCCGTCATGCCGCCGATCGGCGGCAGGAAGACCTGCAAGTCCGGTCGTGTCACCAACTCCGGAAACATGCCGGCGGTCTGTTCGAACAACTGCCGGCGCAGGTTGTTTTCGGTGGTCGCAAACCGCTGCGCCAGACCGGGCAAGTACCAAACCGGATCGATCGCGATCTTGACCACGGAAACGCTGCCGTTCTTGTGAACGAATTCGCCGTCGTGCTTCAGCCGTCCGGCATCGATCGCGGCCTTGATCTCCGGCAGGTCCAGGCGGGCACGGGTGATCGCGATGCTCGGCCTGATATCGATGCCCTCGGCGATTTCCGAGGCGAAGTTTTCCGCCACGAGATGACCCCAGGGATCGAGCGAAACGATGCGCTGCGGATCGCTCCATTGCGGGAACGGGCCGATCATGGCGGCGGGATGCGTGTTGGTGAGGTCGGGACGCCGGATCGGGTCGAGGGCGCCGGAGGAGACCGCCAGCGCGCGATACACCGAATATGAGCCGCCGTGGGAGCCGATGACGTTGCGATCGTGCGGGCGGGAGACGGTGCCGATGATCGGGCCGCGTTCACGCGCGCTGGCCGCACCCCATTGGATCGGGAAGTTGAGTTTGCCTCCCGGCGCCGGATGCGAGGTGATCCGGATATGGTCAACTCGGTTGGAAGGGGCCATCGCCGTCTATCCTTCAGACATGATTCGCCTAAGCTTTTCGGCTCCAAACTATAGCCTCAAATGGCGACGGCCCGCCTGAACAGACGGGCCTCGTCATCAACCATGAAAGCTAACAATACAAAGCTACGAGCGCAGCCGAAGTTAAGATATAGAGATCTCGCCGCCGAATACAACGGCGATTAAGTAATTGTATTTTCTTGAATATTTTGCCCTTCGACCTGCCAAGCGGCTATGCCGCGCTGCAAGCGTGCGGCTGGTTCACTGCGCCTGCTGCGGCGCGCTGTCCCGCGGTTGCAGCGAAGATAATTGCCCGGTCGGCGTCCAGCCGCCGCCGAGCGCCTGAAAAAGGCTGCTGGCCGCGAGCAGTTTATTCAAGCGCACCTGCGCCAACGCATTTTCGTTGATGAGGAGCGTTTGCTGGGTTTGTAGCACGGTGATGAGGTTGACCGTACCCGCGCGCAATTGGGTCTCTGATACCTCGAAGGCCTTGCGGGCGTTGGCCACGGCTTCAGCTTCGAGGCGCTCCTGCAAGGTCGTTTGCGACAGCGCGACCAGGGCCTTCTCGACATCGGAGAAAGCCGAAAGCACGGCCTTGCGATAGGCCTGCAGATTCTGCAACTGCACGCCTTTGGCCTGTTTCAACTGGCTTTCCAGCAGGAAGCCGTCGAACAGCGGCTGCGTCAGCCCAGCCGACAGCGTGTAAAACCAGGCGCCAGGTCCAAACAGCGAAGCCAGCGCCGCGCTCTGTACGCCGGTTTGTGCGGTCAACTGGATCTGCGGGAAGAACGCGGCCCGCGCCGACTCCACGCTGAAGTTCGATGACGCCAGCTGCGCTTCGGCCTCGCGGATGTCCGGCCGCTGATTGAGCAGTTCCGAAGGCAGACCTGGCGTGACGCGCGGAACGGCGATTTGCGTCATCGTGCCGCCCTTCACCATGAAATTGGCCGGCGCGCGTCCGACCAGCACGGCGAGGGCGGCAGTGTTCTGCCGCAGCGTAATTTCAAGCGGCGGGATCGCAGCGCGTTCGGTCGAGACCTGCGTCTCCTGTTGCGACACGTCGAGTTGTGACGCGGTGCCGCCGGCAAACTGCTGCTTGATCAGGGTGAGAATGCGTTCGGCCGCGGCAAGGTTGCGCCGCGCGACGCGCAATTCATCCTGCGCGGCCAGAACCTGGAAATAGGTGTTGGCAACGGTCACAATGGTCGTGAGCGTGACGACCTCGCGATTGTAGCGCGATGCGGTCGCGGTCTCTTCGGCAGCATGGAGGGTGGCGCGGTTCTTGCCCCAGAAATCGAGCATGTAGCTCGCCGTTAGCCCGAGGCTATACTGCGAGAAGCTTCGTCCGCCAATTCCGCCTCCGGTGGCAAACGAACCGGCTGCGCTTTGGCTCTGCTCCGCGTTCGCGGTCCCGCTTACCGACGGCAAGAGCGGCGCACCGGCCACCCCGACCTGGGCATCGGCCTGAGAGATCTGTGCAATGGCGACGGCTATGTCGAGATTGTAGATCTGCGCCGCGTCCATCAGCGAGGTCAGCTCGCTGGACTTGAAGCCGCGCCACCAGTCGACGGCGGGAAGATGGGTGTCGGCAGCGGTGTGTCCGCCTTCGCGGTACGCCGCCGGCACATCGAGATTGAGATCGGGCCGCTCGGTTCCAAGGATGCAGCCGGACAAGGCTGGGCCGAGCAGCAAGATGGAGATAGCAAGAGCCACCTTGTTGGGGCCGCGTGAGGTCCGTGCCGAAACGTTACCGGTCATTGGAATGCCAACACCTACTCGCCGGGTTGCAGCCTGGTCTCGGGCGCGAGCGGCGGTGCGCCCCCCCTGAGACGTTGGCCCCATAGCCGGAATCGATCCATATACAGGTAGATTACCGGCGTTGAATAGAGCGTCAGCGTCTGACTGAGGATCAGTCCCCCGACAATTGCGATGCCGAGCGGCTGCCGCAGCTCGCCGCCCTCACCGAAGCCGATGGCCAGAGGCAGGGCGCCCAGCAGGGCGGCCATCGTCGTCATCATGATCGGCCGGAAGCGCAGCAGGCACGCTTCGTAAATCGCATCAACCGAACTCAAGCCGCGGCTGCGCTCGGCCTCGAGTGCAAAATCGATCATCATGATCGCATTCTTCTTCACAATTCCGATCAGCAGGATGACGCCGATCAGGGCCATGATGCTGAACTCGGTCTTGAACGCCATCAGAGCGAGCAGGGCGCCTACACCGGCCGACGGCAGCGTCGATAAAATCGTCAGCGGATGGACGTAGCTTTCATAGAGAACGCCCAACACGATGTAGATCGTGATCAGCGCGGCCAGAACCAGGTACGGCTGGTTCTCCAGAGAATCCTGAAAAGCTTTCGCCGTGCCCTGGAACGTGCCGCGGATCGTGGCGGGTACACCGATCCGGTTCATGGCGGCCTCGACCGAGGTGACGGCGGAACTGAGCGAGCCGCCTGGCGGCAAATTGAACGAAATGGTGTTTGCGACGAGGAGACCCTGATGGTTCACCGCGAGCGGCGTAGCGCCTTGCTTGAAATGCGCGACCGCCGACAGCGGAATCATGGTCTCGGCGCCGGTAGAGACCGCCGAACCGGTGGAGGCTACGCCCTTACCGGTGGTACCGATCGAATTGTTCGCAAGATTCCGGGCGGCTTGCGCGTTCGCGGAGGTCGCCGAACTCGCCGCATTCGTGCCGGCTGACACGGTTCCGGCGACCGCATTGGTCGATTGCGATCCGCCGACCGAGGCGCCCGACGTAGAGATCCAGACGTCCTTCAGCGTTTCCGGGTTTTGCCAGTATTGCGGCGCGACCTCCATGATCACGTGATACTGGTTCCGCGCCACATAGATGGTCGATACCTGCCGCTGACCGAATGCGTCATAAAGGGTGTTGTCGACCTGGCTGACGGTGACCCCTAGTTGGGCGGCGGCATCGCGATCGATGACCAGATCGGATTCAAGCCCCTTGTTCTGCTGATCGCTGTTGACGTCGGTCAGGTTGGGGTCGCCTTGCAGGGCGGCCGCGATTTTCGGAGTCCACTCGTTGAGTTCCTCGAATGTGGGCCCTTGCAATGTAAACTGATATTGGGCGTTGCTGGCGCGGCCGCCGATACGAATATCCTGCACCGCCTGCAGGAAGAGAGTGGCGCCCGGTATCGCCGCCATTTCTTTCCGTAGCCGGCCAATGACGCCGTCTGCTGAGATCTTGCGTTCGCTAAGTGCCTTCAGCGAGACGAAAACGAAGCCGGAATTGGTCGGCCCGCCGCCGGTAAAGCCAACCGCGGTCTCGACGGCTGGGTCGCTTTTGATAATGGTGATGAATTGCGTCAGCTTCTTCTGCATCAACTGGAAGGAGATGCTTTGGTCGGCCTGGATCGAGCCGACGAGGCGCCCGGTGTCCTGCTGTGGGAAGAAGCCTTTCGGAATGATGTAGTAGAGATAGCCGTTGAGGACGAGCACCACGACCAACGTTAGTATCGTCGAGGCGGGATGCCGAAGGGCGACCGCCAACGTGCGGCGATAGACGTCGAGCATGGCGTCGAAAAAGCGCTCACTCGCTCGATAGAGTCGCCCATGTTCGTAGTTCGCGGGGCGGAGCAGGACCGCGCACATCATTGGCGTCGTCGCCAGCGAAATTGCGAGCGAGATGATGATCGAGATCGAAATCACCATCGCGAATTCACGGAACAGGCGGCCGATGATGCCGCCCATCATCAGGATCGGAATAAACACGGCGATGAGCGAGATGCTCATCGACAGCACGGTAAATCCGACTTCGCCGGCTCCCTTGAGGGAAGCCTCCAGCGGAGACATGCCTGCTTCGATATGGCGGGTGATGTTTTCGAGTACCACGATGGCGTCGTCGACGACGAAGCCGGTCGCGACCGTCAAGGCCATGAGCGATAGATTGTCGAGGCTGTAGCCGCACAGATACATCGCGGCAAAAGTCGCAATCAGCGACACCGAGACGGCGACGACGGGGATCAGCGTGGCGCGCAGGCTGCGCAGGAAGGCAAACACCACCACGATCACGAGCAGCACGGCAAGGACGAGCGTGCGTTCGACGTCATGCAACGATGTGCGAATGGTGATGGAGCGATCGACCGCAATCCCGACGTCGATGGCCGGCGAAACCGAAGCCCTGAGCTGGGGCATCAGCGATTTCACCAGATCGACGGTACTGATGATATTGGCGCCCGGCGCCCGGTAGAGAATGATCAGGACCGCCGGCTTGCCGTTGGCAAGTCCGGCATTGCGCAAATTTTCGACCGAGTCGGTAACTTCACCTACGTCGGAGAGACGGACCGGAGCGCCGTTGCGATAGGCAACGATAAGGTTTTTGTAGTCGTCGGCATGGTTCGCCTGGTCGTTGGCATAGACCTGGTACCGCTGCTCGCCGACGTCGATGCCGCCTTTTGGACTATGTGCGTTGGCGCTGGAAAGTGCCGCCCGCACGTCTTCGAGGCCGACACCGTATTTGTAGAGCGCCTGTGGAATGAGTTCGGCCCGCACCGCCGGCAGCGAACTGCCGCCGACAACCACCTCGCCAATGCCGTTGACCTGCGACAATTTCTGCGCCAGCACGGTTGACGCCGCGTCATAGAGGTCGCCGCGGGTCTGGGTATCCGACGTCAGGGCCAGGATCAGGATCGGCGCATCAGCTGGATTGGATTTCTTATAGGTCGGGTTGGTCCGCAGGCTCGTCGGCAGATCGGCACGGGCGGCGTTGATCGCGGCCTGCACGTCGCGTGCGGCGCCATTGATGTCGCGGTTGAGGCCAAACTGAAGGGTGATGCGGACGGAGCCCACCGTGCTCGCCGACGTCATCTCGGTGACATCGGCGATTTGCCCGAGATGACGCTCCAGCGGGCTCGCCACCGTGACGGCGACGTCCTCCGGACTCGCGCCCGGCAACGTGGCGCGGACCGAAATGGTAGGGAAATCGACCTGGGGCAGCGGCGCGACCGGCAACTTGAAGAAGGCTACCGCGCCGGCCGCGGCAAGGCCAAAAGTGAGCAGCGTCGTTCCTATCGGCCGCCGAATGAATGGCGTAGAGGGACCCATCGACGTGCCTCATTCCGCCGGCTGGGCGGCTTCGTCCGAACGTCCGGAAAACCGGATCGCCAGGCGATCGAACCAGAGATAGATCACCGGTGTCGTGAACAACGTCAGCAACTGGCTGAGCAAAAGGCCGCCGACGATGGAGATGCCGAGCGGATGGCGCAGCTCGGAGCCCGCACCGGTGCCGAGCATCAGCGGCAATGCGCCGAGGACGGCGGCCATGGTCGTCATCAGGATCGGGCGGAAGCGCAGCAGGCAGGCCTGATAGATGGCGTCGCGAGGCGATTTACCCTCATGGCGTTCGGCGTCGAGCGCGAAGTCGATCATCATGATCGCATTCTTCTTCACGATGCCGATCAGGAGAATAATGCCGATGATGGCGACGATGGTGAGGTCGTCACCGGCGATCATCAGCGCCAGCAGCGCCCCGATTCCGGCCGACGGCAGCGTCGACAGAATCGTGACGGGGTGAATGAAGCTCTCGTAGAGAACGCCGAGCACGATGTAGACGGTGACGATCGCCGCCAAGATCAGGAAAAGCTGATTGGAAAGCGACGATTGAAACGCGAGCGCTGCGCCCTGGAAGCTGGTGATGACGCTTGGTGGCAAGCCGATATCGACTTGTGCCTGCTTGATCGCGGTTACCGCAGCTCCAAGCGAGGCTCCCGGAGCAAGGTTGAAGGACACCGTGGCTGCGGGAAACTGCCCGAGATGCGATATCTGCAACGGCGCGGTTTCCTGCCGGAACTTGGCCAGCGTTGCGAGCGGCACGGGGGTGCTACTTACCGAGGAGGGCAGGTAGATGTCCGAGAGCGATTGCAGCGACGTCTGCAGGTGCGGGTCGGCCTCCAGAATGACACGGTACTGGTTGGAATTGGTGAAGATCGTGGAGACGATCCGCTGGCCATAGGAGTCGTAGAGAGCGTTGTCGACGGTTGCCGGCGTGATGCCGAAGCGGGCGGCCTGGTCGCGATCGATTTCCACAAAGACCGAAAGCCCCTGGTCGGAAATGTTGCTGGCGACATCGCCAAGTTGTGGCAGCTGCCTCAGCTTGTCGATCAGCTTGGGAGTCCATTCCGAGAGCTGCTTCGGGTCGGCGTCCTGCAGGATGAACTGGTATTGCGTCTTGCTGACCGTGCCTTCGATCGTCAGGTCCTGAACCGGCTGCATGTAAAGTGTGATGCCGGCGAGAGGGCCGGTTGCGTTCTGAATACGCCGCATCACCGTCGAGATGTTGGATTTCCGTTGGTCGTAGGGCTTCAGGTTGATCAGAATTCGTCCGCTATTGAGCGTGTTATTGGTTCCATCCACCCCGATAAAGGAAGAAAGGCTGACGACATCGGGATCTTTCAGGATAATGGAAGCCAGTTGCTGCTGGCGTTCCGCCATCGCCGCATAGGACACCGATTGCGGGGCTTCCGAAATCGCCTGGATCACGCCAGTGTCCTGAAGCGGAAAGAATCCCTTCGGGATCATCACATAAAGCAGTGCCGTCAAAACGAAAGTTGCGAGCGCAACCACCAGGGTGAGCGGTTGATGGTCCAGCACCCAGGTGAGAGCGTGGCCGTACATCTCGATGATCCAGTCGAATGCTTCACGGCTGCGGCGCTGGAAGGCATTTTCCTGGTTGTGGGATTCGGGTTTGAGCAGCTTGGCGCACGCCATCGGGACCAGCGTCAGCGAAACCACGGCCGAGATCAGGATCGTCACCGAAAGCGTGATCGCGAACTCGCGGAACAGCCGGCCGACCACATCGCCCATGAACAACAGCGGGATCAGCACGGCAATCAGCGAGACCGTCAGCGAGATAATCGTAAAGCCGATCTGCTCGGAGCCCTTGAGCGCGGCTTGCAGTGGTGTATCGCCTTCCTCGAGATAGCGCGAAATATTCTCGACCACGACGATGGCGTCGTCGACCACAAAACCGGTGGCAATCGTCAGCGCCATTAGGGACAGATTGTTCAGGCTGAAGCCGAGCAGGTACATGGCGCCCAGCGTGCCGACCAGCGACAACGGGACCGACAGGCTCGGGATCAGCGTTGCCCGCGCGTTGCGCAGGAAGACGAAAATCACCAGCACTACGAGGATCACGGCGAGCGTCAGCTCGAACTCGACGTCCTCAACGGAAGCGCGGATGGTGACCGTGCGGTCAGTCAGTACGTTGAGGTCGATGGCTGCCGGCAGCGAGGCTTGCAATTGCGGCAGCAGCCTCTTGATGCCTTCGACCACGGCGATGACATTGGCGCCCGGCTGACGCTGGATGTTGAGGATGATGGCCGGCGTCTCGTTCATCCAGGCGCCGAGCTTGTCGTTCTGCGAGCCGTCGACGACGTTGCCGACGTCGCTGAGGCGGACCGGTGAGCCATTCTTGTAGGCCACAATCAGCGATTCATAGTCGCTCGCATTCCTGATCTGGTCGTTGGCGTTGATGGTGTAGGCGCGCATCGCGCCGTCGAAATTGCCCTTCGGCGTGTTGACGTTGGCGTTGCCGAGCGTGGTGCGCAGATCGTCGATGTTGAGGCCGTAGGCGGCAAGTTTTCGGATATCGGCCTGGATCCGCACCGCCGGCCGCTGACCGCCGCTGATGCTGACGAGGCCGACGCCTGGAAGCTGCGAGATTTTCTGCGCCAGGCGGGTGTCGACGAAATCCTCGACCTCCGTCAATTTCATGGTCTTCGACGTCAGGCCAAGGGTCAGGATCGGCGCGTCGGCCGGATTGACCTTGGCGTAGATCGGCGGCGCCGGAAGGTCGGCCGGCAGCAAGTTGCCCGCCGCGTTGATGGCGGCCTGCACTTCCTGCTCGGCCACGTCGAGAGAAATGGTCAATCCGAATTGCAAGGTAATGACCGACGCGCCGGCCGAACTGATCGAACTCATCTGGTTGAGGTTCGGCATCTGTCCGAACTGCACCTCGAGCGGCGCGGTGACGGACGACGTCATCACATCCGGGCTGGCGCCGGGATAGAAGGTCTGGACCTGAATGGTCGGATAATCGACCTCAGGCAGTGCAGCGACCGGCAGGAAGCGAAACGCCAGCAAGCCGGACAGCATGATGGCGATCATCAGCAGGGTAGTCGCGACCGGTCGTAAGATGAACGGTTGCGATGGACTCATTGTTTTTGCCCGCCGTCCGAGCGCTTCCGCTTGCCGTCGCCCGATTTGTTGGACGGGGCCGGCGCGTTCGTCTGGGTCGGGTTATTCTCGGACCGAATGACGATCTTGGCGCCGTCCCTGAGTTTGTCGGCGCCGTCAATGACGATGCGGTCGCCGGGAGCAAGGCCGGAAAGAACCTCCACGCGATCGCCGTCGGTGACGCCAAGCTTGACCGGGCGAACCGATACCGTGCTGTCGTCGTTGACGAGATAGACGAACGTCCCCGGCGCGCCGCGCTGAATGCCGGCAGCCGACATCGTGGTGACGTCCTTGTGGGTATCGAGCAGCAGGCGGATGTTAACGAACTGATTTGGGTAAAGCAGCTTGTCGTTGTTGGGAAATTGCGCGCGCAGTTTGATCGTGCCGGTCGTCGGATCGATCTGGCTGTCGAAGGTTTGCAACGATCCGTCCGCGATCTTGGTGACGCCGGTGCGATCAAGGGCGGTTGCAGGCAACACCGCGCCCGCCTGGAGTCGCTTGGAGATCGCTTGCAGATTGTCCTCGGGCACCGTGAACAGGACGCTGATCGGTTGCAGCTGCGTGATGACGACGATGCCGCTGGCGTCGCCGGGCGTCACGTAGTTGCCTTGGTCGACCTGACGCAGTCCGACGCGGCCATCGAGCGGTGAGACGATACGGCAATAGGCGAGGTTAACCTCGGCGGATTTCACCGAGGCCTTGTCAGCTTCCACCGTGCCCTGATCCTGGGCGACGAGAGCAACTTGGGTATCCAGTGTCTGGTGCGGGACAGCATTCTGCGCCGCCAATCCCTGATATCGCGCCAGGTCCACCTGCGCGCCCTTCAGCATCGCTTCGTCCCGCGCCAGCTGTCCCTTGGCTTGCGCCAACGTAGCTTCGTAGGGCCGTGGATCGATTTCCGCGAGCAGGTCGCCTTTCTTGACTTCATTGCCTTCCGTGAAATCGATCTTCTGCAAGTAGCCGCTGATCTGCGTGCGGATTGTCACGGTTGCGAGCGACGTCACCGTGCCGAGCGCGTTGATGTTGACCCCGATATCACCCTTGCCGACCACCTCGGGCACGATCGACATCGGTGCGGAATTGCGGCGGCTATTGGCCTGTTGCGGAGCGGTCCCCTCCCTGGTCCACCAGACGATGCCGGCGACCACCAGCAGGATAAGGATGATGGTCAGGACAAACCGTCCGCGCGACCGCGGCTTGGCGGACTGCGCAGGACCCGTCACGGGTGCCTCCGGGAAGTTCTTAATCGGTTGGTTCATGAACCTGCCATCAGATGAGAAGCGTGGGCGCGGCAATCTTCCGCAGTTTGTCGCAGGAACCGCCTCCAGGGTCCGCTGGCGACCTTCATTTGAACGTTCCCGCCTAGCGTTGTCGCATTAACAATCGGAAACAATTGCACTTTTCGTCCAGACCGCGACTAGCGGGGCAACAATCAAAGAATGTCGTCCAGGCCCTGTTTGTGGTCCAAAGACCGGGAGGGTGATCAGGCCCAAACGAGCCATTGTTATCTGATCCGGTGGCGGCGACAAGGCCGCGGCTCCGCCGAATCTGGCGGGGCAGGCGGCTTTCACAATCGCGAATTCTGAAGCGGATCACCGCCGTCAGGCGGCCGCATCCAATAGCCTGAACGAGCCTCGGATCAGCGCCGTGCGTCCCTTCGCCGTGATCGCCGGCGCGCGGTCGCTCATGGTCGCAAGGCCAAGCGCGACAAGATCGGCGAGGGCGAAGTGAGTCGAAGCAGGCAGCCCGGCAACCGGCGAGCGAAGGGCTTTCAACGTCTCCCATTGATCCGGTCTAAGATCGAAATCGTGATCATCGTTCATGCTGACTCGATTTGGCTGGTCGCGATGCGTTGCTCTCTACCGCAGATGCGTGAATCCGATGCGACCGCAATGCGTCTGCAATTCGTTCTTTAACGCAACTTTTCTTGAATCGCCCTACGCCGGAAATGGCGGAAAGTGGGCACTGGTAACGTGGCTGTCACATCCACGTGTCAATGGACGGCGTCGGCCATCGCGAATCAGGTGGACGCGATGTTTGCCAAGTGCGGCGGCTCAGAAGTCCGCGTCATTTGTCCGCGGCTTCGTCATGCGGACTTCTGAACCAAAGCCGCACTGGATAAATAGGTTGGCTAGTGTCCTTTCGATTCCGAAGTTCGAAACGTGGCTCCGAAAGATGATGCGAACTTCGGAATCGGGACAGTAGCCCGGATGAACGCACCGAAGGTGATCGCGTCGACCAAATCGCCCGGCAACCACTTCAAGCTGAAGGGCCTCGGCGTCGTCATCAGCCTCGTCATCACGACGATTGCGATCTTCGCGCTGACGCACACGTTAAAAAGCATCGACACCGACGAAGTGTTCGCCGTCATCAGGCACACCGACATATCCCTGATCGTGCTGGCCGCAGCGCTGGTGATTGTCTCCTATATCAGCCTGACGTTTTACGATCTGCTGGCGCTTCGGACGATTGGCCGCTCCGATGTTCCTTATCGGATCGCAGCCCTTGCAAGTTTTACCAGTTACCCGATCGCGCACGGCATCGGTGCGGTTTCGCTGATCTCGCCCGTGATCCGTTTTCGCGTCTATTCATTTCACGGCCTTGGTGCGTTTGACGTCGTCAACATCTGCTTTCTGACCGGACTTACCTATTGGCTCGGCAATCTGACGGCGCTTGGGATCGGACTGTTCTTTGCGCCCGACGCGATCAGTCTGGTCGACTTCCTGTCGCCCAAGGTCAATCAATGGCTCGCCGCTGCGCTGCTTCTTGGGGTTAGCGGTTTTCTGGTCTGGTGCTGCTATCCGCGCAACATCGGAACCAGGCGCTGGCCGGTGCGGCTTCCGTCGGGGCCATTGGTGCTGTTGCAGATCGTGATCGGCGTTTTCGATCTCGGTGCTGCGGCACTCGCGATGTACGTGCTGATTCCCGCAGGACCGAATATCGGGATATTCCCGATCATGGCTGTTTTCATCGCAGCGACGTTACTGGGATTTGCAAGTCACACGCCGGCCGGAATTGGCGTCTTCGATGCAACGTTCCTGATCGGGCTGGGCAACGGAGACAAGGAGCCGCTGGTGGCGGCACTCCTGATGTTTCGCCTGATGTATCACTTCCTGCCGTTTATATTAGCGCTTGGTGTGTTCGGCCTTGTCGAGGCATGGCGAGGTTTGCGCCGGCGGAAGCTTAAGTGAAATCTCTTACACCGGCGAATTGAGCTTCAGCCCGACCATTCCGGCGACGATCAGCGTGAGGCAAATGATCCGGACCGGGTCGGTTGGCTCGCTGAAGATCACCATTCCAAGGACGATCTGCCCGCAGCCCCGATGCCGGTCCAGATCGCGTAGGCCGTACCAAAGGGCAGCGACTGCAGCGCAAACGACATCAGCGCGAAGCTTGCCAGAATCGCGATCGCGGTTGCAAGCGTCGGCCAGAACCGGGTGAGGCCGTCGGAATATTTCAAACCGAAGGCCCAGGCGATCTCAAACACACCTGCGGCAATGACGGCTAGCCAGCCGGTCATGGCAACCTCGGCGGCAGCGTGAAGGAGGGGGCGCCATATCGGGCGCGGTCGCGAGCGGATTTCTCAATCCCTGTTTTGACGCCGGTATCCTGTGCCAAAGCCGACATTGTCCACCTCGTCCTCGATTCGACGCAGCTACTCCTTGCGATGTTCGCGCAACAAGGATGTGACAGCTGGTGGTCATCACGGAACCGAGCGGAGTCCGACAGCATCGCCGGGACGGCTGTCGATGTCGTTGTCGCAAAACTGCAGCGAGCGCGCGATAGCCTGATCGAATTGTTGATTCGAGGCTCGGATGGACACGCAACTGATTGCGGATGCTGTCGGTAACAGCAGAGGCGATGAGGAAGCGACGATTTGGGACAGGTTGGTTGCGTTCTGGTTCCGCCGTCTGGTCTATACCCAGATATGGGAAGACCCGGTCGCCGATCTGGCAGCACTTCGCTTGCCGCTCGGCTCGACCATCGTCACCATCTCGTCAGGCGGATGTAACGCGCTGTCCTACCTGACGGCGCAACCGGCGCAGGTTTATGCAGTCAACCTCAACGAGGCGCATCTCGCGCTCCTCAAGCTTAAGCTCGCCGGTATTCGCGCCTTCTCCGACTATTCGCATTTCTGGCAATTCTTCGGTGCGGCGAACGCGTCGGCCAATTCCAGTCTCTACCGCGAAAGGCTGCGGCCGCTATTGGACGTCCAGGCGCGCAGCTATTGGGACAAGCGCAACCTGATGGGCCGCCCGCGCCACGCCTATTTCACGGACGGTTTTTACCGTCACGGGTTGCTCGGCCGCTTCATCGGTCTTGCCCATCTTGCGGCAAAACTGTCCGGGATCGATCCCGAGTTGCTCCTGAACGGCAGACCGGATGCGCCCGCGCGCATCGAGGCGCTGAACCGGCTGGACCGCGCGTTCCACTCGCCGCTGGCCCGGCTGATCATGGCGACGCCGGCCTTGTTGCTCAGTCTCGGCATTCCGCCGCGGCAGCGCGCGCGGCTCGGCGGCGGCGCTCCATTGAATGACGTCCTTTACCAGCGCCTTTTGCGGCTGATTGACGGTCACCCCAACGACATCAATTACTTTGCCTGGCAGGCGCTCCATCGCGGCTATGCCGGTCCGGGCGATCGCTGCCTGCCGCCTTATTTGCAGCGTCGCCGATATGAATGCATGCGCAACGGTGCAGGATTGATCATTCCGCATCACGCCAGCCTCCGCCAATTCCTGGAAAGCCTGCCCGCGCGGGAAGTCGACGCTGTCATTCTCCTGGACTCCCAGGACTGGATGGCGATCGACGAGACACGCGCGCTGTGGAATGCGATCGACCGCGCCGGCCGGGACGACGTCCACGTGATCTTTCGCACAGCCGGCGAAGGATCGCCGATCGAGAGTGACGAGCTTGCCACGCTGCGCCGGACGTGGCGTCGCGACGACGAACGAAGCGCGGTCGGATTTGCGCTGGATCGTTCAGGGATCTACGGCGGCTTCCACTGCTATGGGCGGCGCTAGTTACGCCGCCAGCCTCGCCAAGGGGGGCGGTCTCGCTATTCCGCCAGTTCCGTGTAGGGCGTCGTCGGCACCTGCGCCTCGATCGCCTTTGCTTCCTTGACGGCCTTCGGCCGCAGCCAGACGTAAATCTGCGCGGAGAGCAATACGACGCAGATGAAAAGGAAGAACGCGCTGATCGGACGGTCGATGAACGTCATCAGGTCGCCGCGGGAGATCAGAAGGCTGCGGCGGAAATTCTCCTCGAAGCGCGGTCCAAGCACGAAGCCGAGCAGGATCGGGGCGGGGTGAAAATCCAGACGGAGCAGGATGTATCCGACAATGCCGATCACCAGCGTCTCGCCGACCTGGAACATGTCGTTGCCCGCGGCATAAACCCCGATGCAGACGAAGAACATCGCGCTCGGATAAAGGTAGCGATAGGGAATGCTGAGCAACTTCACCCAGAGGCCGATCATCGGCACGTTGAGGATAACGAGCAGGATATTGCCGATCCAGAAGCTTGCGATCAGGCCCCAGAAGATGTCCGCGTGCTGGCTGATCAACTGCGGTCCCGGCACGATGCCATGGATGATCAACGCGCCCAACAATAGCGCCATCACGGTGTCGCCGGGAATGCCGAGGCTCATGGTCGGAATGAAGTCGCCTTGCACCGAGGAGTGTGTCGAGGCTTCGGGGCAGGCGACGCCTTCAATGGCGCCGTGACCGAAGCGCTCCGGCGTTTTCGATATCTTCTTTTCGGTCGCGTAAGACACGAAAGAGGCGATCGTCGGACCCGTGCCGGGAATCAGCGCGCAGAGGCTGCCGAGAATGGTGCCGCGAAGCATCGGGAAGAACGCCTGCTTGAGGTCGGCCTTCGACGGGAACATGTCCGAAATGCCGACCTTGGCATACTTCATGTCGACCGCTTCGGTGTTATTGACGCTGTTCATAAATTCAGCGATGCCGAACATGCCAAGCGCCAGCGCAACAATTTCGATGCCGTCGAACAGTTCGGTGATGCCGAACGTAAAGCGCGGCTGGCCGGTCTCGATGTCGGATCCGACAATGCCGAGCAGAAGGCCGAACACCGTCATCGCGATGCCCTTGAGCGGCGAGCCCTTCGCGAGCGTCGATCCGGCAATCAAACCCACCAGCATCAGCGAGCACACTTCGGCCGGGCCGAACTCCAGCGCCATCTTGACCAGGAACGGCGCCAGGAAAATCATTTCGGTGATGCCGAAGGAGGCGCCGACGAAGGCGGCGATGACGGTGATGCCGAGCGCCGTCCCGCCTTTACCCTGTTTGGTCAGCGGAAATCCGTCGAGACACGTGACCGCGTGCGGCGGATGGCATGGCAGATTGAGCAGGATCGAGCAGATCGCCCCACCATACTGGGAGCCGTAATAGACGCCGGAAAGCATCAGGATCGCCGGGACAGGATGCATGCCAAACGTCAGCGGCAGCAGGATCGAGATCGTGGCGACCGGACCCATGCCCGGCAGCACGCCGACGAGGTTGCCGACCAGCACGCCGAGGAAGCAGTACATCAGGTTATGC
>NZ_JBAVCF010000022.1:0-1875 GCF_049586575.1 Bradyrhizobium sp. | reverse complement strand
AATTTTCCGATCACGGCAACCCCGATCTCGATCTATCCCGACCTGATTTCATCGCTGGCGTCGATCAAGCTGGCGGCAGCGCGCAGCAACCGCAAACTGGGCCTGCTCGACGCCAAGCTGGCCGATGCCATCATCGCCGCCGCCGAAGAGATCAGGGCAGGCCGCTTGCTCGAGCAGTTCGTGGTCGACGTCATCCAGGGCGGCGCCGGCACCTCGACCAACATGAACGCCAACGAGGTCATCGCCAACCGCGCGCTTGAGTTGCTCGGCCGGTCGAAGGGCGACTACAAGTTTCTGCACCCCAACGAACACGTCAACATGAGCCAGAGCACCAACGACGTCTATCCGACGGCGCTCAAGCTCGCGGCCTATTCGGGCATCATGCGCCTGGTGGAGGCGATGGCGGAGCTGCGCGGGGCGTTCGAGGCCAAGTCCGAGGAGTTCAAGGACATCGTCAAGATGGGGCGGACCCAGTTGCAGGACGCCGTCCCGATGACGCTGGGTCAGGAATTCTCGACCTATGCGGTCATGCTGGGCGAGGACGAACTGCGCCTGAAGGAAGCCGTGCTTCTGGTTTGCGAGATCAACATGGGCGCGACCGCCATCGGCACCGGCATCAACGCCCATCCGGACTATGCGCGGCTGGTTTGCCAGAACTTGCGGGACGTGACCGGCATTCCCGTGGTCACAGCGTCGAATCTGATCGAGGCGACGCAGGACTGCGGCGCCTTCGTGCAACTCTCCGGCGTGCTCAAGCGGGTCGCGGTCAAGCTATCGAAGACCTGCAACGATCTGCGGCTGTTGTCGTCGGGCCCGCGCGTCGGCCTCAACGAGATCAACCTGCCGCCGATGCAGGCGGGCTCCAGCATCATGCCAGGCAAGGTCAATCCGGTGATCCCCGAAGTCGTCAACCAGATTGCTTTCGAGGTGATCGGCAACGACGTGACGGTGAGTTTTGCCGCCGAGGCCGGCCAATTGCAGCTCAATGCCTTCGAGCCGATCATCGCGCACAGCCTGTTCAAGAGCGTCAATCATCTGCGCTCTGGCTGCCTGACGCTGTCCGAGCGATGTGTGAAGGGTATTACCGCCAACCGCGAGCATCTGCGCCGCGGCGTCGAGCGCTCGATCGGTATCGTCACGGCGCTCAATCCCTATATCGGCTACGCCAATGCGACCGAGATCGCACAGCAGGCGCTTTTGACCGATCAGAGCGTCTACGATCTGGTGCTGGCCAAGAAGCTTCTGACCCGCGAGCAACTCGACCAGATCCTGCAGCCGGAGGTGCTAACCCAGCCGCGGTCGTTCGGCACTGCAACCGCGACCGCACAAACCCATGCGCTCAGCGTTCGCCGGGACCAGACGGATTAACTTCTCACCGGATGAAATTTTGGACGGGCGAGACGCCCAATTTCCGGTCGGAGTCAGCGGCTTCCGGATTTGCGGTTGCGCCCGCCGCGCGATAGGCTATCGGTACAATACGACAAGAAAAGCCGTGGATAGCCAAAGCCATGGTCGAAGGGAGGTCGCTATGCAGGAGTTGACGCCGGAAACCATCACGCAAGCGGTGCTTGATCAGATGGCTTCAACGTCCAATCCCCGCCTGAAAGAGATCATGGCCTCGGCGGTGAAGCACCTGCATGCCTTCGCCAAGGATGTGAACCTGACGCCGGCGGAATGGATCAAGGGCATCGCCTTCATGACCGCGGTCGGAAAAATCTGCACGCCGGCGCGGCAGGAATTCATTCTGTTGTCGGATACGCTGGGCCTGTCGGCGCTGGTCAACGGCTTGCATGACAAGACCGCCATGGAAGAGGGAACGAACACGAGCCTGCTCGGTCCGTTTTACCGCGAAAACACGCCGCATCTGGCTGCCGG
>NZ_JBAVCF010000021.1:0-2909 GCF_049586575.1 Bradyrhizobium sp. | reverse complement strand
GTAGCTCGGCCAGCGGCCAGCGCCGCCGGCGAATTGTGCAAAAAGAAATCCGGCGCGGCGCTCGGCGCCGCCCAGCCAACGGATAAAGTGCACGGCTGAAATCTCGGAGCGAGCACACGTCCGAGACACACCAATGTGCCGGCTCGGAATCCAGAGCGAGCGCGATGGCGTAATGCGCCGGATATTGCCCGGTGAGCCAGCTTCGGGAGCGTTTGCCAGGAATACTGTCCAACCTACTACGAGCGGGCGACCTTAACTGCGCGCGCCACTGCCGAGCCAGAGTGCCCCGCTGGTCACCGGTAACTACCGGCGCAACGATGGCAGCGTCGCGGTCGCGTGAGCTGGGACGCGGTCCAATTTGCTGCGCCTGCTCACGGCAGTGATTGGCACATCAGCGACAAATTGAATGCCCGCTTTGACATCAGCTTTATCGGTAAGCAGACATCACATGACCTTGCCTCCGCGCGACGTATGCCAAGTCTCTCAGTCCCGCGGAACGCATTCGCAGTGACTCCCGTCACTGTTATGGGTGCACTTATGTCTCATGCCAGGAGGGCAATCATCCCCCCAGGTTGGCGCAACGACGCCCCAAAGCATGGAGCCTTGCGCCAGCAACAATAGACGCATTCGTCGAAGGGAAGATCTTTCAACTTTCCTCCCCCGGCAGAAAGCATTTGATCTGAACGAGCGACCCACCCGCGACGTCATCGATGTACGGCCACACGACCGCTCGGCCCAGCCGATTGGGCCCGTGGACTACAGCTTCGTCGGGCACAACGACCCATTGTCCCCAGACATGCACGCGATAATGGCCGTCAGCGGTCGTTCCCCAAGTCACGTCGACGATGCCATCAGCCAGAGCACAGCATAAGCCACCTGCTTTCGTAGCCAAGCTCTCAAACCATGCCTTTAGCGGCGAACCCGCGAAGCGGCCATCATCATGTGCCAGCGCAACTGTCGGCAACAGCAAACATATGGCAGCGCGAATAAGTATTTTCCTCATGGCACAGGTCAGCTCTTGCCTCATCAAACAATGAGAATTGCGCCGGAAATCAGGAGAAAGAATAGGACGACCTGTCGAAATCGCTTGTCGTCAATGCGATCAAAAAATTGCAGCCCTAGCCATGTGCCTAGGATGACAGCGGGCGCGCACCACAAGTAGGTTGTCAGGGTGGCGGAGACGAGAATGCCCAATCTGGAATAATAGGCCAACGTCGCGATCTGCATAAGCAGAATGAAGGGTTGTACGATTCCTCGCTGTTCGAGTTTGGTGAAGCCTCGCACGCTACACCAGACGGCAGGAATGGCTCCGGGAAAAGCCGTAGCACCGCCGGTGATGCCTCCGGCAAAGCCAGCAGCGATTTCGGCGAAACGGCCGCGGCCACGTGCGACGAAATTGGGACGCAGCAGCATATAGAGGCTGTAACAAATCAAGAATAATCCGAAGCCTGCCGCAAAGATGCGCGCGTCAAAGGCTTTCAGCAGCTCGGCTCCAATGGGTATGCCGGCGAACCCACCAACCAGATAGGGTAGGCATTGGCGCCATTGCATCGTGTGCCACAGCTTTGAAATGCTAAAGAGCTGGGTTGTGATGCTGCATGCCAAGAGCAGCGGCACGGCTTCAACCGGCGCCAATAAGTGAAACAAGACTGCGCCGGTGATGGCCGAAAAGGCGAAGCCGGCGAGGCCGGCAGCCAACGAGCCGGCAAAGATAGTCAGCAGCGTTATAATTAAAGTGATGTGGTCTGCCAGAATCGAGCCGACGTACTGGGCCGACATTGTCTACCCCCTGCAATTCGACGACTGACGATTTGGAACGGCTTGTGGCGCACTGCGCCTAGGCACGAATTAATGACATCGCTAGCCCCCTAAACATTTTTTGCGTGTCGCGATCGTTGTAGAAAACTGCAGGCTCTAGGTCTGTGCCGCAGATCACAGTGCAACGGCGGCGGAGGAAAACCTTTCGATCAGACGACGAATAGGTCGTTCCGCTGCCGGGATTGCAGGCCGCCGCCATGCGGCCGCATCTGGCCCCAGCCCGGGATAAGCCAAACGGATAGTAGAGAAGGGATTCAGGGAGCCATCGCGTTATTCCCAAGATTCAGAAATTATTTTTGGCTGCCGGAATGGCGTAGCCAAGAAATTCTCTTTGCGCGAGAGCGCGGCTGGTTTTCCCGCCTGACGCGATCGGAGACGGCCTCTAGCTGCGGCTCTGTCGTCATGGCGACGATGGCACTTGGTTCGAGAAAGGCTTTGAGGCCCCTGGCGCAGGGGCCGACGAAAACACGTCACGACTTTTGAGAGACGGAAGTAACTTTCGGCCTGTTCGGCTCCGGTCCGAAGGGCCGTTGTTTGCCTCAACGAAAAAGCACGTGTCGGCGAGCGTCGCCCGGCCAATGCGCGACTCCGTTCGCCAACCTTTCTACCGGTCAACACGGCAGCCGGAGGATCGTTCTCTAATTGCGGGCGCGATGTCAATCCCTGCTCGGCGCTCTCAATGCTCTAGGAGGGCTGGCGTTGAGATAATGTCGGCTGCTGCACCTGCTCACGGCGGTTCTTGGCACCGAGCGTCGGTTCTCGATGTCCGTTGTCAGGGCAGCTATTGGGGGGATAAGCCGACCTGACGCCGCCGATCAAAATCCGCGCGAATGACCCAGCAGCGACATTGTCCAGCGTTTTATGTTGCAGAGCGAAGCGAGTCTCAGCTCTATCAAAATATTTGCTTGAGCCGGGACGATGCAGTCTCCTCGGCAGCTGGAGGGTGACCCGTTAACGGTGCCCTTCCGTTTTCCCTCGCGGACGCCGGCGAAAGCACCGCGGTTCGTCTGTCAGCCCCCGGGGCCGTCCGTCATGATGTAGCCCATCAGGTCGCCCACGTTGTGCTCCAAATTTCGGATGATGTCCTTGAC
>NZ_JBAVCF010000020.1:0-6746 GCF_049586575.1 Bradyrhizobium sp. | reverse complement strand
GAGACAAGAAGAAGTAAGAGGAGACGGGATGCCGCGCCATGCGCCTCTTTGTTGGTCTCGGCAATCCCGGCGCGAAATACGCGCATAACCGTCACAACATCGGCTTCATGGCCGTTGAGGAAATAGCACGGCGTCATGGTTTCGCACCATGGCGCCGTCGTTTTCAGGGCGTGACGTCGGAAGGCACCCTCGATCAGGACAAGGTCGTTCTGCTGCTTCCGGGAACGTTCATGAACGAATCCGGCCGTGCGGTTCAGGAAGCGGCGAATTTCTTCAAGCTCGGTGCCAGCGACATCGTCGTGTTTCAGGACGAACTCGAATTGCCGCCCGCGAAGGTGCGGGTGAAGATCGGGGGCGGCATCGCCGGTCACAATGGTCTGCGGTCGATTTCCGCGCACATCGGTAACGATTATCGCCGCGTGCGGGTGGGCATCGGTCACCCCGGCGTCAAGGAGTTGGTTCACGGTTACGTGCTGTCGGACTTTGCCAAGAGCGATCGGCCGTGGGTCGAAGCACTTTGCGCAGTGATGGCGGATAACGCCGGTCTCCTGGCCAGCGGCACGGATTCGACGTTCCAGAACAAGGTGCATCTGGCAATGCAGGCGCGCGGATTTTTCGATAACGAGGACGGTGACGCGTAGCCCGCGGGCTTCGCGTTCAGGCTTTCAGGACAGATCATGGGATTTAAATGCGGTATCGTCGGACTGCCGAATGTAGGCAAGTCGACGTTGTTCAATGCGTTGACCGAGACGGCGGCGGCGCAAGCGGCGAACTATCCGTTCTGCACGATCGAACCCAATGTCGGCGAGGTTGCTGTTCCCGATCCAAGGCTCGACAAGCTGTCGGAGATTGCAAAATCCGCGCAGATCATTCCGACGCGGCTGACCTTCGTCGATATCGCGGGCCTCGTGCGCGGCGCCTCGAAAGGCGAGGGCCTCGGCAACCAGTTTCTCGCCACGATCCGCGAGGTCGACGCAGTCGCGCATGTCGTGCGCTGCTTTGAGGATTCCGATGTCACCCATGTCGAAGGCAAGATCGCGCCGCTCGCCGACATCGAGACCATCGAGACCGAGTTGATGCTTGCCGATCTCGATAGCCTGGAGAAGCGCGTCGACAACCTCGCCAAGAAGGCAAAGGGCAACGACAAGGACGCCAAGGAACAGCTCGATCTCGTTAACCGCGCGCTGGTCTTGTTGCGCGACGGCAAGCCGGCGCGGCTGCTTGAACGCAAGCCGGAAGAGGATCGCGCGTTTGACATGCTCGGGCTTCTGACGTCGAAGCCCGTGCTTTACGTCTGCAATGTCGAGGAAGGGTCTGCAAAGAACGGCAACAATTTTTCCAGGCAGGTATTCGAGCGCGCGAAACAGGAAGGTGCCGTTGCGGTGGTGATATCGGCCAAGATCGAGTCCGAAATCGCGACGCTGTCGCGCGAGGAGCGCAAGGATTTCCTCGATACGCTGGGTCTTGAGGAAGCCGGCCTCGACCGGCTGATCCGTGCCGGCTACCAGTTGCTCGACCTCATCACCTATTTCACCGTCGGCCCGAAGGAGGCGCGCGCCTGGACCATTCATCGAGGCACCAAGGCGCCAGGGGCTGCCGGCGTTATTCACACCGACTTCGAAAAGGGATTCATTCGCGCGGAGACCATTGCCTACGCCGACTATGTCTCGCTAGGCGGCGAAGCCGGTGCTCGCGATGCTGGAAAGCTGCGCCTGGAAGGCAAGGAATACGTCGTTGCCGACGGCGACGTAATGCATTTCAGGTTCAACAACTGATATTGCGTGATGCGGCCGCCTCGACGAGGTGCGCTAGTGTCCTGCGCCCTGATCCCGGATCGCTCCGAGATGTTCGTTGATGCGGAACACGATCAGGACGAATTCCGCCGCGATACGCGAGAAGATGATGCCGACGATGACGCTTGCGATCGACGACAATAATTGAATGAATCCCCCGAAAGGGCTGATCGCCATCGCCGCAAGGCCCGCGAAAATGCCGGCGATGCCAAACAGGCAAATCAGCGCGATAACCAGCCAGTAAAATGTCTTGATGATCGTGGGCGTAATGAAGCGGTCCCACTGAAACAGATCCTGAAAATCGAACATCGGTCCTTCTCCGGCAAGTCGAATTTGATTCGCGCGATCGGTCTGTTTCGATAAATGGCTAGCTCCGAATGGAGGTTCGGGCAAGTCGAAGGCGAGCCATGCATATGGATCGGGTTGAGATTGCCACAAAGTGCGGCCACAATCAGGCTTCCCGCAAGATGTCCCCAATCATGAAATCTCTCGTTTTCGAAGACTTTAAACCCGGCCCGCTGGGCCGTTTCGGGCCGCGACATGTCACGGCCGAGGAAATTCGCGCCTTCGCCACCGAGTTCGATCCGCAGCCGATGCATCTGGACGAAGAGGCCGCTTCGCGCTCGCTGTTGAAGGGGCTTGCCGGTTCGGGTTGGCACCTGTGCTCGATCATTATGCGCATGATGTTCGATGGCTTTATCGGCCGCACCGCGTCATTGGGCTCGCCGGGCGTCAATGAGTTGCGCTGGCTGGCGCCGTTTCGGCCCGGTGACGACATCACGCTCGACGTCGAAGTGACGGAAGCGCGCGTTTCGCGCAGCCGTCCGACGACCGGTATTGTCACGCTCAAAGCCGTGGCGAGCAATGCGTCGGGGCAGGCATTGTGCGAGATGGTGTCGCCGATCATCGTTCGTCGCCGCGACGAAGCTGCAACCGGCGAGGCTCCCTGATGAATTTTTTCGAGGACATCGAAATCGGGCAGCGGCGCGAGATTGGCTCGTTCACCTTCACGGCCGACGGGATCAAGGCATTTGCTGTGAAGTTTGATCCGCAGCCCTTTCACCTTGACGAAGAAGCGGGGCGCAAATCGCTGTTCGGTGGCTTGGCGGCTTCGGGGTGGCATGTCGGGTCCGTCTGCATGAAGCTGCTGGTGGCCGACGGCCAGCGTCGGGCCAGCGAGGCCGCAGCCCGCGGCGAGAAAGTCGCGGTCTGGGGGCCTTCTCCCGGGTTTCGCGAATTGCGCTGGATCAGGCCGGTGCTCGCGGGCGATACGATCAGCTTCATCGGCGAAATTGAATCGATGCGCATCTCGTCGAGCAGACCGCAATGGGGAATTCTGGAGGCGCGCAACGCCGGAACCAATCAAAAAGGCGAGCCGGTGTTTTCGATGCTGTCGACGGCCTTCGTGCCGCGGCGGAACGCCGGCGCCTGACCAGGCCCAAAGGAACCAAACCCCCGCTAACTTATTTTGAACGAGTGCCTGCCAAATAGATGCGGGGCGCGCGCGAGGGGTTAAATCATGGCTGACCGCCACGGGTTGAAATTATTGGGCTTTATCTTTGCCACCGTGACGATCGCGGTGATGTTCACGACCGGAATGGTGGTGAAAGGCTATGCGGACGGCGCCTATTCGCTCGAAAGCGAACAGCTCGCGGCTCGTTAAGTCAGAGACTGCTAACCATGGTTGCTGAAAGGGCGCTTTTTGTGAAAGGGCGCTCGCTCATCGGCTCCAGATCATTGCCAGAACCACCACCGCCGCCAGCAGCAATCCGACAAAGCGGATCATGATCGTGCCCACGTGTTGAGGCGGTGTCTCCAGCGGAATCGAATCGCCGTTGTCGGGCCGAACGGTCTTCATGCAGGAATTCCCCGGATTTACCTGCACTTGGTCGCGAGCCTGACCCGGTAGGTTCAACGGACTTCGTCACCATCGACGATTCGAGCCGGACCGTATGGCCCGGCTCGAAATCTCGTGTTCAGGCCGCCTAGCTGTGGCGCAAGCCGTCGGCGGTACGCTTCCACTGCGCCACATTGTCGGCGATCATGCGGGTCGATTTCATCGCCGCCTGACTGAGCTGGGCGTAACCCGAAATCTCGCGCTGAACGCGCTGCCCTTCGGCGTGCAGGATGTCGCGGAGGCTCTCGAGCTCCGAAATCAGGTTCTCGATTTCCGCAAGCGAACTGCCGGCCACGCGCTGGATCAGCGAGTTGACGTTGTTGACGGTGGCTTCGGCGGCCGGGTCGACCGCCGCATCGGTGCTTGCCACCATGTTCGGCACCGGACGGCGCAGGTAAGCGATGTCGTTGCGGACGAAATCACGAATGCCGTCCTCGACCTCGGAGACGGCAGCGGAGTTTTGATCCTCGTCGATCGATTCAATCTTCTCGGAACGAATGGGGTTCATCGGCTTTTTCCCTGTTTCGCATTGGTCGCGAGCGCGAATACCCCCGCACGACCAGGTTGACGCCACCATGAGGACTTCCGATTCTGGCTGGATCGCGGCCAATATGCGGCAATGCAGGTGCTTTCGCTGGACCAGAGAATGACCGCCGGAGCGGCGAATTTGACGTCCTTTCCGCCTACCAGCTCTGCTTGAAACCGGCGGAAACGCTCTTGTTGGCGATGCCGAGCGGGGTCTCCGCGATCGAGCCGGAAATGTTGAAACCACCGACGATTTTCTGTTCGGCTCCGATCTTGCGCAGCCACCTGTCGTCTGACGTCGACAGCGTCTGGCCGGCCGAAAAGCTGGTGCCGGTATCGGCAATCCCGAGCTTTGCGGATTGCTCGGTCTCATAGATCGTGTGGCCGGCCGACCCCGGCAGTGGCGCCAGGCCCTGGGTCATGTTGTAGCCGTTCTGAAGGGTGAGCGAATATTGCTCGCTGAATGTGAGCGACTTGCTCAGGGAGGTGCCGAGTTTGCCCTGATCCTGCGAAGGATCGAGCCTTGCCTCGACCGTTGTCTTGTCCCAGATCGAGCCCACCCCCGGCGCGGTGGCCGAGGCCCATGCGGTGCCGGAAGACTGCGGCTCGTTGCCGCCATTAGTGGCCTTTTCGGCCAGCAATTCCGAAAGCGTTGACGGTTGCCGGACCACCGTCATGTCGGCGCCAACCCGCGCGTCCCAGAATCGCGAAATCGGCTGCTTGACCGAGACCGCCGACCCGTTGGCCTTTTCCTGCGAGGACCATGTCATTTCGTCGGACGAGGGGGCGCGCGAGGTGGCATGCAGCTTCACCGGGTGCGTCATCATTAATGTGGAAGCGTCGACGTCGAGCAGGCTCCAGTCGATATCCAGGTTGGCGATATCGGCGTCTTCAGCCGTGGCGGCCGGCTGGTCTTCTCCGGGAGGCGATTCGGTCGCTTCCTGCGGCTGCTGATCGGACGACTCGGGCCAGGGCGATACCTTGGGAGGGGCCTGCAAAGGCACATCCTCCAAGGATTTGATTTCGGAGGATTTGGCTTCTGGGGATTTGACCTGCGCGTGAGCGGGCCGGCCACCGAGGCCGGAGGCGGCCGCCAGCAAAAGAAACCCGGCTAAACCGTATCCAATTCCGGAAATCATCGATCCTGCCCGCCCGTCAAGGATGACGGTTCATCGTTGCGGAAATGTGGCGTGCAGGGAAGGCGGCTGCAAGGTCTGTAGCTTCAGGCGATCCGCGGCAGGTGAATGGGGTGGCCCAGGGCCTGCTCCACCAGATCGAACGTATCGACCAGGATGCGGATACTGAGGAGCTTGCCGGCCTTGAACTGCGCAAATTGCGCGAGCCGCAGGCTGATCGGCTTGTTGGCGTCGAGCAGGGTCAGCGAATAGCGCATCATCGAGGCGCCCGAATCCGGACCCAACATCATCGACTCGCGGTCGAACCGGTGCACCCGGACGTTATCGGCGACCTGGCGGATCACATCGAGCACGGCGGCCTTGCCGCGGCGCGCGCCGAAGAACGGAAACATGTCGATCGGCCCATAGATCGCCCAGTCGACGTCGTCGTCGATCATGGCTATGAGTTCTTCAGGCTGGCGGTCGTTGATCGCGCGATGCAACGCACGAGAGAAACGCCAGAGACTGTGCTCTGTCATGACATCTGTTTCCTGACTGGATTTCCTGATCAGCGACCGGCCCTGATGGGCGTCATTGGCGACGCCGTGCCTGGAGGCTGACGATATTTGAAGCTTCAAATAAACGAAGTTTGCCCAAATGCAAATGCAATTTTGCATTGCACGAATGCGGACTACTTTCCGGGCCTGACTTGGTTCGGGGCAGGTGGCCCCGGCTGGACGGCGATGGCGTCGTCGCGGGCCGCCGTCAGGCCAAACAGCAATGCCCGCGCCGCCAATTTCGGATGCGACTTAATATACTCTAAATACTCTCGCCGGCCTTGCTCACGATCATCTCGATGACGTCCCGCTCCACCACCTGCTGGATCAGGTCGAACGTGTCGATGATCTCGCGAATCCTGACGATCTTGCCGTCCTGAAGCGTAAAGAACAGCGCAGCGTCGAACTGCACGATCCGCTGGTTGCGCCGCTTGCCGAAGAACGCGCGAAGATGGACCGCGACCTTGTCGTCTTCGGCCGCGATGAACGGCATTTCGTAGCGCATGCTGTAATAGCGCTGATGAATCGTCTTCCACATCTGCCGGACGTCGTCCTTGCCGCGGTGGTGGCCGAGATGCGGCAGGATATCGATCGGTGCGTTGGAGAAAAAATCGACGTCGTCGCTGCAATACGTCAGGGCGCGCTCGATATCGCCGGCATAGAAGGCGTCGATCAGGTCGACGACGCGACGGCGTTGAAGCTCGTTGATCATCTGCTCGTCTCCGCCGGTGTTGGACCCGACTCACCGCATTGTCTTTACTTTGTACCTCCATTTTCATGCTGACGGTTCCGCAATCAACCGGCTAAATGATTTTTGATCACACGCGCAGCGGGTAGAAGCGTCATATGGCTGTCCGCC
>NZ_JBAVCF010000019.1:0-1502 GCF_049586575.1 Bradyrhizobium sp. | reverse complement strand
TTCAGGGCGCGATCGAGATGTGCAACAACAACGGCGCCTGCCGAAAGCTCGAAGGCGGCGTGATGTGCCCCTCCTATCGCGCCACGCGCAACGAAAAGGACGTCACGCGCGGCCGCGCCAACACGCTTCGGCTCGCGATCTCCGGCCAGTTGGGTGCCGACGCGCTCGCCTCCGACGAAATGATGGACACGATGAAGCTTTGCGTGTCCTGCACGGCCTGCCGGCACGAATGCCCGACCGGCGTCGATATGGCCAGAATGAAGATCGAGGTGCTCGCGGCGCGCTACGCCAAACACGGCCTTTCCTTGCGCGACCGGCTCGTCGGCTTCCTGCCCCACTATGCGCCGCTGTTCTCGCGCCTCGCGCCGCTCGCCAACTGGCGGAACCGGAGCAACCTGCTACGCAGGATATTGGAACGCGTCGCGGGCATCAGCGCGCAACGCACGCTGCCGGAATGGCGGCGTGACGTGTTCGCGCCCGATGGCGAAGTATTCGGCCCGACCGATGGACACGAGGTCGTTCTGTTCGCCGACACCTTCAATCGCACCTACGAGCGGGAAAATCTCGAAGCGGCGCTGCAGGTGCTGGTCGCCGGCGGATACCGCGTTCATGTCCCGAAGCCATCAGGCGGTGGACGTCCCCTGTGTTGCGGACGCACCTTCCTCTCGGCAGGTCTTGTCGATAACGCCCGCGCGGAGCTTGATCGTTTGGTTGCGACCTACGCGCCGTTCGCCGCGCGCGGCGTGCCGATCGTTGGCCTCGAACCAAGCTGTCTCCTGACCTTGCGCGACGAACTAGTATCGCTGCGCTCGGACGAGACGGCGAAAACCGTCAGCGCGCACGCTTTGACGTTCGAGGAATTTCTGGTGCGCGAAGCCGGCGCGGGGCGTCTTTCGCTGCCGCTGAAGCCGATCGCGGAGACAGCGGTCGTGCACGGCCATTGCCACCAGAAATCCTTTGGCGCATTCAAACCGGTCGAACAGGCGCTTCGTCTCATTCCGAATCTGAAAGTCGAGACCATCGAATCAAGCTGCTGCGGCATGGCCGGCGCATTCGGTTATGGCGCGGACACCTACGACACCTCGATCGAGATGGCCGAACTCTCGCTGCTGCCCGCCGTGCGACGCACCGACGCGAACACGCTCGTGATCGCCGACGGCACCTCCTGTCGCCATCAGATCAGGGACGGCACGGAACGCACCGCCCTTCACGTCGCCCGCGCACTCGCGATGAGTCTCGACGGGGCGCGCTTAAAATCGTAAATCCTTTCTTATGCAAACAAGGAACCTTTCATGTCTGAACTGAGCCTCGACGTTGCCCGCAAGATCCTCGATGCCGCGCTTGCAAAAGCCGTCGAGAAGAAACTGAAGCCGCTGGTCATCACCATCCTCGACGCGCGCGGCGCGGTGAAGGTCACCGCCGCGCAGGACGGCACCAGCCTGCTGCGGGCTGAAATTGCGCATGGCAAGGCCTTTGGCGCGCTCGCGATGGGCATGGGCTCG
>NZ_JBAVCF010000018.1:0-1823 GCF_049586575.1 Bradyrhizobium sp. | reverse complement strand
GGGCGGAGGCAATGCGGTCGGCTTCCAGCGCCAGTTCGACGCCGATGCGCTGGCGCTCGATGACGTCGCGGCGCTTGAGTTCGGCGGCGTCGAGCATTTCGGAGCGCGCGATCTCCAGGCCTCTCGTCTCGCGGTCAGCCAGGATCCGCTCGGCAGCGACCATTTTCTCCTGCGCGATCTTGGCGGCTTCGATGGCCTCCCGCGCCTTGATCTCGGCGGATTCGATGCTCTGGTTGCGAGCGATCTCGCGGCCGCGGATTTCCACCTCCGAGGCGATCCGCGCCGAGGCGACCACATGGCGCGAGGAGACTTCGGCCTTGTCGAGGGTTTCGTTGCGCTCGATTTCGAGGCTGCGGGTTTCCTGTTCGGCCTGGATGCGCTCGGCGGCGAGCATCTGCTCGCGCGCGATCTTGGCCGCCTCGGTGGCCTGCTGGGCGGCAATTTCGGCGGCTTCGATCGCCTGGGTGTGGGCGATTTCCAGCGAGCGGGTGCGCTCTTCCGAGGCGATGCGCTCGGCATTGATCGAGGCCATCTGCACGATGCGCAGCTTTTCCGTCGCTTCGCGGGCGGCGATCTCGGCTTCCTCGACCACTTGGGTGCGCTCGATCTCGCGCCGGCGGGTATCTTCCTCGTTGACGATGCGCGCCTCCGTGACCGCGCGCTCCTGCAGGATACGCGCCTTTTCGACGGCTTCGCGGGCCTGGATCTCGGCCTCCTCGATGGTGCGGGTGCGCTCGATTTCCTTCTGGCGGACCTCGCGCTCGGAGGCGATGCGGGCGGTGTCGACCGATCGCTGATTGGAGATCCGCGCCTTCTCGATGCCCTCGCGGGCGGAGATCTCGATTTCCTCGACCGCGCGGGTGCGCTCGATTTCCTGCTGGCGGATTTCCCGCTCGGAGGCGATTCTAGCCTCGTTGATCGCCTGTTCGTTGGAGATGCGGGCCTTCTCGATGGTCTCGCGGGCGGAAATCTGCGCCTGCTCGGCCTCGGTCTCACGCAGCGCCCGCTCGCGCGCCACTTCGGTGCGCTGCACGGCGCGCCGCACCTCGATATCGCGTTGCTGTTCGAGCCGTGCGGCTTCGCTGTCGCGCTCGATATCGAGCGCCTGGCGCTCGGCCTCGAGGTTGCGGGTGCGGATACGGATCATCGAATCCTGTTCGATGTCGTTGCGCAATTTGCGCTTGGCTTCGATGTCCTCGATCAGCCGGGTCAAGCCTTCCGCGTCGAACCGGTTGGAAGGATTGAAGAATTCGAGGTCGGCCTGGTCGAGATCGGTGATGGCGACGGATTCGAGCTCAAGCCCGTTCTGCGCCAGCGCTTCGGCCGCGGCGGCCTTGACCCGCGCGACATATT
This sequence comes from Bradyrhizobium sp., assembly GCF_049586575.1. Lineage (GTDB taxonomy): Bacteria > Pseudomonadota > Alphaproteobacteria > Rhizobiales > Xanthobacteraceae > Bradyrhizobium. Next base: position 470 of record NZ_JBAVCF010000018.1, on the reverse strand, counting down.
CGCCGCGCTGCTCGTGCATCTGTTCCATGGTCATTTCGGACGCCACCGAACGCAGCGAGGAGACGAACTTGCCCGAAAGCAGGGCGTGCAGGCGCTCGGGTTCGAGCGTACGCCGCCCCAATGTCGCCGCCGCGATCGAGACCGCTTCGCGGGTCGCCTGCACGCGGACATAGAAATCGGCCTCGATGTCGATGCGCATGCGGTCGCGGGTGATCAGCGCATCGCCCTTCTCGCGCACGATCGCCATCGGCAACACATTCATGTTGACGGGGGTGTAGTCGTGAATGAACGGCAGCACGAAGCCGCCGCCGTCGATCACCACCCGCTCGCCGCCAAAGCCGGTGCGTACGAACGCGACCTCCTTGGAGGAGCGATGGTAGAGCCAATTCACTACATAGACGAACACCACGATGACGATGATCGCGATGATCAGCCATAGGATCAGCGTGCCAATCAAAAGACCCGACATC
>NZ_JBAVCF010000017.1:0-2868 GCF_049586575.1 Bradyrhizobium sp. | reverse complement strand
ATCGCGAAGTCCGCGCCCAGCAAAATCCATCTGCACCGCTCCTGAACCAAATTCAGGCCGCGAACGAGGAATGCAGGCGCAAGTACCCGGATCCGATCAGGCAGGCTGTCGCGCACGCCTCGTGCGAAAACCGGAGCATGGAATTGCTGAGACCGTCGATGGTGTACCCGGATCTCATGGACCAGGAACTGGCCAACAATTTAATGCTGGCCGAGAAGGTGCAGAGGGGCAAGATGACGCTGATCGAAATGAAAGCGGTCAAGGCGCAGCTTCATTCGCAGGTCGTGACCGAGTTTCAGCGCCGCCAACTGGCCAAAATGGCTGGCGCGCCCAGGCAGGTTGCACCGGCCGACATCACGGGTTCGATCGGCCACCCCGCGCCTGCCGTTGACCCCGGCACGCCACAGCTCCAGAACCCGGCGCCCAAGGCGCCCCACTGTCAGACGGCGCGATTTGGAATGATGCTGGAGACGGTGTGTAATTAGCGCTCGGCCGCGATAGCAGCGCAGGGCTAGTCTCTTCTTCACCTCTCCCCTTGTGGGAGAGGGAGCGCACCGCCAGCGTCGAGACATTGTGCCTGTGCCCCGGAATGACGATGACGCTTGACATCCGCCGAAGCGCGGCAAGTGCATTATCTGATTTGCCCGTCGCGTTAATTCGCCGCAGACGTTTTCGCTTGTGACGTCGGGCAAATCACGGGCATTTTTCCGCGCGTCTTCTGCCCGGTAAAGGGGGCGTTTCGCGATCGTCACTAAACGTTGGGCGGAAGATGCGGTGGACGCGACAGCGCATCAGACGAATGCGCGCGTTGCGGACGGCGAAGTCGTGGCGTCCTGATACCCCGACGCTGGTATCAACTCGCGACAATGCTTTGCATTGCGCGGGGATGGTGGCAAGAAAGCCCGGTCACCAGGGAGACCACGGAGGAAACCGTTAAAACCAGCCGCGTAGGGAATGCCGGGTGAATCCGGTGTGACCGTGGTGACTACGCTTGTGTGCTTTTTTATTTCGCACACAAGGCTGCGGGCGCAACGGGCGCCCGGCATTCCCTGCGCCCTCTCTCTGGGACGCGGAAGAATCATGCATAGCTCGGGCGTACAAGCGCCGCGGGAATGCGAAGGTGTGACCGCTGTCTCGCTTGTGGCCATCCTTCGAGACGCGGCGAAGTCGCCGCTCCTCAGGATGAGGTTTCGGCAGGCGGAACATATTGAACCTCATGGTGAGGAGGCGCTCGCGCCGTCTCGAACCATTAGGCCCGGACGCTGGCTGTTTGACACGTGAATCGATGCAAAGTGCGCGGGAACTCCGCCAGCGCTACGCCCCCCGTCAACGCGACGGTAACCTGTTTTATTTACGCTCCGCCAACCATACGCCTTCGGTTCCGAAGGCTTGGGATGTGCGGGCGGTTGCATGTTGCGTTTCAAGATCCTGGCCTCGGCCGTTCCTCTACTCGTCGCCGCGTTCTTCGCACGCGGCGGACTACTGCCGGGACCGCACCCCTGCATCGCGATCGCCAGCACGTCGGTCGAGATCGCCGAACTGCCCTGGCGCGCCGATCTCCATGTCGCCTTCACCGACGATCCGAAAGCCGCCACCGTGCGGGTGCAGATATCGGAAAGCCCGGAAGCGGCCGACTTCGCGCTGGTCGACGACGCCGACACCACGGAGGCCGGCGCCTGCGAAGTCAACCCCGCCACCCACGCCGTCTCGATTTCGGATACTGCCGCAAGCGGCATGCCCGTGATCTATCTCTCGCATAAAGGTCCTTCGGATTATCGAATCTTCGTCCGCTCGAGGACCTTCTCGCAGCGCGAGGCGGCCGCGCTCGTCGTCGGCGCCGGCGTCAGCAGGCATCCGCTAAAAGCCGCCTCGCTCTGATGCGCTTCCACTAGACCCCGCACGCAGCTTGACTTCTGATTAACCATGTTCGCATGCCGCCCACGGAACGGGCGTGTCCTCAAGCAGTTCGCAAGGTCGCAAGCTGCATCTTCATCGCCAAATAAACGACACGCAAAACCATGAGGTGATCGGCAATGGGGCGGATGATCCGGATCAAATTGCATCTGCGCCGCTGGTCGCGGCGTCATCCGTGGATCACGCTGGGCGTTCGTTCGTTTGTGATTTTCTCCGCGGCTTTCGGCGGCGCCTACGGCTTCATCACCGGCAGCCGGTCGGAGCATTCGGGCTACGATCCCAACAATTTTGCGATCGGCGCGAGTTTCCTGTTTGCGATCGCGTGCCTGGCGCTGGCGACCGTCAGCATGCGGCTGCGTTTCCTGCGTCGGAAAATGCGCAAGATCGCGCTGCATAACGAGGCGCTGGCCGACCGCAATTGGGAATTGCAGGAAGCCGAGGATCGCGCGCGCAGCCTGTTCGAATCGCAGGGCGACCTGATCGTGCTGCGCGACGCTGACAGCAAGATCACCTTCGTCAACGACGCCTATTGCGAACTGGCCCGCAAGGATCGGCTTGAGCTGATCGGAAGCCGCTTTCAGTTCACCGTGCTCGAACAGGGCGAAAGCGCGATCGAATCCAATGGCACGCGGATTCACGACCAGCGAATCGAAACGGCGCTCGGCGCGCGCTGGATCGCCTGGCGCGAGGCGCTGGTTCGTTTCGATGCCGGCGCGCCTGCTGAGCTGCAATGTGTCGGCCGCGACGTCACCGACCGCACTGAAACCGAACGCGCGCTCTCGGAGGCCCGCGACCAGGCGGATGCCGCCAACCGCGCCAAGTCGCGTTTCCTCGCGATGGCGAGCCACGAAATCCGCACGCCCTTGAACGGCATCATCGGCATGAGCGGCCTGCTGCTCGACACCCCGCTGACGCCGGAGCAGATGACCTACGCCAAGGCGGTGAAAACCTCCG
>NZ_JBAVCF010000016.1:0-5905 GCF_049586575.1 Bradyrhizobium sp. | reverse complement strand
GCAAGGGCGCGCTGAACACCATCACGCTGTCGCTTGCGCGCGCGCTGGCGCCGCTGATCCGCGTCAACACGGTATGCCCCGGCTATATCGACACGCCGTGGTTCACCAAGGGCCGCGGCGTCGAGGGCGCGGCGAAGGTCCGCGATTCCCGTCGATGCCGCTCAACTTCAGGTAGCCGGATCGTTGCAGTGGTCGATTCTAACATTCGCATCCCTTCTCAGCGGACACTTTTGCGAATGTTAGAATCAAAAGGACCACTGGCAAATATTTGTTTCTAGTGGAGTTTCGGATTTGACATTCGCTTTGCGAACTCGATGTTGACTGGGGAGCGAATGTCAAATCCAAAACCACACTGGTATCATAGGTTTGCAGAAGTGTCCCTTTTGGTTCCGGCATTCGTAAGCGAACCCGCCGCAACGGCATACGAATGTCAGAACCGGGACACTTCTTCCCAAGGCTTGACGTCCACCTGCCTGCTGCGATCAACATATCCGCACTCAAGCTCCCCGGAAGAAAAGACGGACCACGGGGACGAAAGACAACAAGGATGCCTCGCATGAGCGTCCATCCGTCGTGGAGGAAATGCCCGATGTTTCGTTCTTTTCTGGCGGCCGTCGTCACCATGGCCGGTCTTTTTTCCACCGGCCAGATCGCGTGCGCGCAAGACGCCAGTCCAGTCACCATTGTGACCTATGCGGAAGTAGCGCCCGCGAAAGCGGCCGAAGCGCGGATACTTGTTATCAGCTATGCGGAGGCCGCCCGCAAAGCCGATGGCGCCGTGCAGATCGAGATCGGCCAGCGGATTTCCGATCCCGGCCATTTCGCGCTCGTCGAGCAATGGAAGTCGCTGGCGGCGAAGCAGGCCTTCGCATCGACCGATACCTATACTAAATATCGCGCCGCGCTCGATCCGCTCCGCAGCGCCGCCTATGACGAGCGCATTCACGGCGCGCTTTCCGTGGGTCCGTCGAAGCCGGCGCCGAAGGGCGCGATCCTGGTGCTCACCCATGTCGACGTGATTCCGACGCAGGTCGAGCCAGGCACGGCCAAGGTGAAAGCCTTTGTCGAAGAAGGCCGCAAAGCGCCCGGCAATCTTCGCTTCGACGACAACGTCCAGGCCAACCGGAAGAACCATTTCACGGTGGTCGAAGCCTGGAAATCGCAGGCCGAGAAGAACGCGTGGATCTCGTCGAAGACGGTGCGAACCTTTCGCGAGGAACTGCAGCCGATGGGCGGCGCGCTTTACGACGAGCGCGTGTTCAAGGTTCTTTAGCGATCTCACCTCTCCCCGCGTGGGGGAGAAGGAGCTTGGGCGCAATCGCGGTCGTTCATGGCAGGAAGGTAATCTTTTCCGCCGTGAATCGTTTTTGCCACGAATCACGGCTATTCGTTCAGAGCCTATTCATGCCGGATGCGGCAGATTAGCTGGCACTGCATGACGAGCTCCTTTCGATGGAACCGAAAACTTTAACGAAGTTCCGCTGCGGCCGGATATGGATCTTGTCGAGCTGTGCCGCCGTCGTCCTCGGCACGGGAATGGCTGACGCGGCCGAGCTGACGCCGCACGACCTCGTTTTCCTCGATCGCCTTAGCTTCGGAATCAACGCTTCCAGCGCCGCGCACTTGCAAGCGGTCGGCATCGAGCGCTGGCTGAACGAGCAACTGCATCCACCGGCCAATTCAGCGCTGCCGGAGGCGGCGCACGCGCAGATCGAAGCAATGGCGGATGTGCACAGGTTCCCCTTCGACATCGCGATGGCGTTCGACGCCCAGGCCAAGAGCGCCAATCAGGTTGCCGATCCCGATCAAAAGAAGGCGGCGCAGCAGGTCTATCAGCAGGCGATGAACGAGCGGATGAGGCAGGCGCAAGCCCGTTCGATCCTGCATGCGCTTTACGGGCCGGACCAGCTGCGCGAGCGCATGACCTGGTTCTGGTTCAATCATTTCAATGTGTATCAGCACAAGTCCAACCTGCGCGTCCTCGTCGGCGATTATGAGGATCACGCGATTCGCGCCCATGCGCTCGGCAAGTTTCGCGATTTGCTGATCGCGACGCTGCGCCACCCGGCGATGCTGCGCTATCTCGATAACGCCGACAACGCCGCCGGCCATCTGAACGAGAACTACGCCCGCGAGATCATGGAGCTGCACACCATGGGTGTCGGCTCGGGCTATACGCAAGCCGATGTCGAGGCGCTCGCACGCATTCTCACCGGCATCGGCATCGATGTGAAACCGGATCAGCCGAAACTCAAGCCCGAGCTGCAATCGCAGCTCATTCGCGAGGGCGCCTTCGAATTCAATCCGGCGCGCCACGACTACGGCGACAAAACCTTCCTTGGACATGAGATCAAGGGCAGGGGGTTTGCCGAAGTCGACGAAGCGATAGATATCCTGGTGCACCATCCGGCGACGGCTGTGCATCTGTCGAAGCAGATTGCGACCTATTTCGTCTCCGACAATCCTCCGGATGCGCTAGTGCAAAAGATGGCGCAGACCTTCAAGGCGACCGACGGCGATATTGCCGCCGTGCTCGCCACCATGGTGCATTCAGCCGAGTTCAACGCCTCCTTGAAGGCGGGGACGAAATTCAAGGATCCGGTGCATTATGTCCTGTCGGCCGTTCGGCTTGCCTATGACGACAAGGTGGTCCTCAACACTCAGCCGATCCAGAACTGGCTCAATCGTCTCGGCGAGGGGCTGTTCAATCACGAAACGCCGGACGGCTATTCGATGACGTCGGCGTCGTGGGACGGCCCCGGCCAAATGACCCTGCGCTTTGAGATCGCGCGCCAGATCGGCTCGGGTTCGGCCGGCCTGTTCAAGCCGGATGTGCCGAATGCGGCTGAAAAGCCGGCGTTTCCGCTGATCCAGAACGCGCTTTATTTCAACGGCCTGCGCCAGACGCTGGGCCCAGCCACAACAGCCGCGCTCGACCAGGCAGTGTCGCCGCAGGACTGGAACACGCTGTTTTTGTCGTCACCCGAATTCATGCGGTGAGCATGGCCCCAAAAAGTGGGTACCGGTTTTTCGATTAAGATCATGCTCAAAAAATAAGAGAACTCCTGGAGGCCAACATGAACCGCCGTGATCTCTTCAAGGCTTTTGCCGGCGCCGTTCCGTTGACTGTCGCCGGCCGCGTCTGGGCCGCGCCGGCAACCGATGCGCGGCTCCTCGTGGTATTCCTGCGCGGCGCCTATGATGCGGCCAATGTCGTCGTGCCCATTGGCAGCGACTTCTACCACACGGCTCGCCCGACGCTCGGTCTTGCCAAGCCCGATGCCGGCAATCCGAATTCGGTGTTGTCGCTGAACGCGGAGTGGGGACTGCATCCGTCGCTGCGCGACAGCATCTATCCGATGTGGGCGAAACGCGAGATTGCCTTCGTTCCGTTCGCCGGCACGTCCGACGATTTGACGCGCAGTCATTTCGAAACCCAGGACACCATCGAACTCGGTCAGGCCGCCGGCGGCTCGCGCGATTATCGTTCGGGTTTCATGAGCAGGCTGGCCGCCGAACTGACGCGCGCCAAGCCGATCTCGTTTACCGATCAACTGCCGCTGATTTTCCGCGGCAAGACGCAAACGCCGAACATCGGCATCAACAGCGTCGGCAAGCCCGGCGTCGACGATCGTCAGGCGCGCCTCATCAAGAACATGTATGCGCACAGCGACCTGTCATCGTCGGTTTCCGAAGGTTTCCGGATTCGCGACGACGTCTACCGTTCGATCTCTGAAGAAATGACGGCGGCCAATCGCGGCGCGGTGTCGCCACGCGGCTTCGAGTTGTCGGCGCGCCGGATCGGTCGGCTGATGCGCGATCAGTTCAATCTCGGTTTTGTCGATGTCGGCGGCTGGGATACCCATGTCAATCAGGGCGCGGCCACCGGCTATCTCGCCGATCGTCTCGGCGAGCTCGGCCGTGCGCTCGCGGGTTTTTCCGAGGAGATTGGCCCTGCGGGCTGGCGCGACACGGTGGTGGTCGTGATCTCCGAATTCGGCCGCACCTTTCGCGAGAACGGCGACCGCGGCACCGATCACGGCCACGGCAGCGTCTACTGGGTGATGGGCGGCGGCATCAATGGCGGACGCATTGCCGGCGAGCAGATCAAGGTCGAGCAGGCGACGCTGTTTCAGAACCGCGACTATCCGGTGCTGACCGACTATCGCGCGATGCTCGCGGGCCTGTTCCAGCACCAGTTCGGTCTTCAGCCGGCCAACATTCAACGCATCTTTGCGGGTGTTCATCCTGCGGAACTCGGACTGGTTTAAGCAGGTTCCGCATTTTTACGGGGCCGCATGGCTGAGTCTCGCGCGATGTGAATTTACGCGGCCTTCACGTCCGCAAGGGTAGCTTCGGCCAACGAATTCCCGTGGCGGAACTCCCCTGATGTTGAAGGTCTATAACTGTATCGCGACGGCGCATGATCTCAGGCTCGTCGCGCTTGCCGTCTTTGTTTGCGTCCTGGCTTCGATCGCTGCGATCAGGTTGCTTCGCTATGCCCGTATTTCCAAGGGGCGCATGCGCAGCCTGTGGCTGGCGGTTTCCGCGATCTCGACCGGTTTCGGCATCTGGGCCACGCACTTCGTCGCCATGCTCGCCTTCACGCCCGGCATTCCGAGCGGCTATAATATTATATTAACCATCGTGTCGCTCATCGTAGCCATCCTGCTCACGGGGGTCGGCCTCGCGGTATCGCTGATCGAAGACTGGCGTCCCAGCGCTTGGGTCGGCGGCGCCATCGTCGCCGGCGGCATCGCCGTCATGCATTACATGGGAATGGCGGCCTTCGAGATCGCGGGCACAGTGGTCTGGGATCCCGTTCTGGTGGCCGCCTCTATCGTACTCGGCGCCATGATCGGAGCAATCGCGCTACCGGTTGGTCTGCACGGCGAAGGCGAGGGCTGGAAAATCGGCGGCGCGCTGCTGCTGACGCTTGCCATCTGCAGCCATCATTTTACGGCGATGGGCGCGGTCTCGATCATCCCCGATCCGAGCATCACGGTTTCGCAGATCGCGTTGCCGGCCGGATGGCTTGCGATCGGAGTGACGATCGCAAGCCTCGGCATTCTCGGATTGGCGACGGCCGGCGTCGTGATCGATATCAGAGATCACCGCCGCTCGGAGCTTGAGACCGACCGGATGCGCGAGCTTGCGGATGCTACCGTCGAGGGCCTACTGGTCTGCGACGGCGAGTTGGTTGTCTCGGCCAACAAGAGTTTCTCGCAACTCGTGGGCTGCTCGGCCGACAGTCTCATCGGCGGCACGCTCGAAAACTTCGTTCCCGACGCCGCCGCCCGCGCCAGGCTGATGTCGCGGCCCAATCACACGATCGAAACGGAATTGCGCCACCGCGACGGTTCGATGGCGCCGGTCGAATTGATCATGCGGCCGATCATCTTTGCCGAACGTCCTCATCACGTCATTGCGGTTCGCGATCTGAAGCGCCGCAAGGCTGCCGAGCAACACATCCACTTCCTGGCGCATCACGACGCGCTGACTGGCTTGCCGAACCGCGCCTATTTCAACATGCGCGTCGACCAGGAAATCGCAGCGCTCGTACCGGGCAGGAGCCTTGGCATCCTCTGCCTCGATCTCGACCGGTTCAAGGAGATCAACGATCTCTTCGGCCATGCCGCCGGCGACCGGGCTCTGCAGACCTTCACCTCGCGCATCGGTGCATTGCTGGATGACCAGCAGATGATGGCGCGGCTCGGCGGCGATGAGTTCGCCATCCTGCTGTCCGGCATGTCAGGTCCCGCGGCGGCCGGCCGGCTGGCCGAATCCATTCTCGAGGCGCTTCGCGACACCGCCGTTGCGCCGGAAGTGCCGGTCTCCACCAGCATCGGCATCGCGCTCAGCCCGGATGACGCGCCCGATCGTCAGTCGCTGCTCAACCATGCTG
>NZ_JBAVCF010000015.1:0-3865 GCF_049586575.1 Bradyrhizobium sp. | reverse complement strand
GCCGTATCGGCCACGCGACAAGACGATTGCTTCATACTGCACCTCATTGCGGTGAAGGGACGATAGCGGCATGTTTTGCATCACGACCGCCGTGACCTTTGGTGATCATGATCCCAGACGGTATGCTCCACAGTCCACGGTTGAGACTGTCGGCGTAGTGCTTTGTGATGAGCCCTTGGCGGCCCCACTCGTGGATGGTGGTTCGTGCGACGCCAAACTTTGCCGCAACCTCACGTGTCGTGAGCATGCCACGCCGACGAAGGCGGTCATAGCGGCTCGATAGCTTGTAGGCGTGACGAATCCAAGCAACCTTCTTCAAGTTGAATGGTTTTGTCTCCCATGTGCGCCGTCCGTCGCGGTTAAGAATCTCGGCGATCTCGCGATCGCAGTGTTGGTCGAGCATTCGGTCGACGATGGCGACGAGTTCTGGCTTGAACTTGCGGATTTGCGCAATGGGTAGCGGCCGCTCGAGGACCAATGTGCGCGTCGCGCCACCTGACAGGCGCACATGGGCGGTAATGGTGTCCGCCTTGACCAGCGTCACGTCGTCGACGAGGAGGCGCAGGATGCGCTTGCGCTCACGGGCATCGACGCGCGGATCTTGCCAGATTCGCGGCAACTGCTCCGCGAGATCGAGAATGCGGTGGCGCATGTCGGCATCAAGCGCGGCTGCTTGCTCTCGACTGCGGCGCTCATAGTCTGCGGCGGCTTCAGTATGAAGACGCAGCTTGTCGTTCCATTCCGCTTCGAGGGCATCGGCGACCAGCCGGTTGTCGGGGTCGACCTTCATGTACCGTCGACGCGCGAGTTCAGCCTCGTATCGCAGCCGCTCGACATGCTGGCGGCGCAAGGCGTCGGTCTCGGCAACGCGGGCTTCGAGTTCGCGCTGAACCTCCAGACTAACCGCCAGGGTCATGGGCGTCATCATCTCGATCAGCAAGGCTGTGACCGCTGGATCGACGACCTTGCCGGGAACCGTCTGACAGGACTTTCCGGCGCGCCGAACTGCGGTCTCCTGACAAACGTAGATTGGGACGGTCTGACCATTCTCCCGGCTGTAATGCACACCCATGCGCTCGCCGCACAATCCACACAGCACGCGACCTTGCAGCAAGGCCGGCCCCTCCCGCGGCGGCCCTGACCGCCGCTCGCCACTGAAGGCGCGGGCATTATCGGCGAGCCGATTCTGATTAAGCTCGAAGCGTTCCCAATCGATGTAGCCCTGGTGCATGCCCGGCATGACGAACTGCCATTCCGCTCTGGCAACCTTGATCACGGCGGTGCCACCGTCAGGCAGGTGGCGTATGCGCGTGCGGCCATAAACGAAGGCGCCGGCATAGCGCGGATTGTGGAGCACTTGCAGAATGCGTGCGTGCTGCGGCAGTGCCCATAAGAGTTCACCCTTGTTGAATCCCGTACGCAGCCGTCGCGGGAACAAGAGACCTTGTTCGCGAAAGAATCGGACGGTTCGGATCGCGCTTCCGGTGCGTTCGAAGGTCTCGAATACCAGACGAATGGCATTCTGGACCTGGGCATCGGGATCGAGGCCGATTGTTCCATCGGTCCGGTAGATCAGACCCACCGGCGGGCACATCTCCAGTTCGCCGCGCCGCGCCTTGTTGATCTGGCCACCGCGCATACGCGCTTTGAGGATATGTAACTCGGCCTCGCTCATCGTGCCCTTGAGACCGAGCAAAAGGCGATCGTTAAACTCGGCTGGATCATAGACGCCGTCTTCATCGAGGATGAGGGTTGCGGTCAAGGCGCACAACTCGATGAGGCGATGCCAATCGGCCGAGTTGCGGGCCAGCCGCGAGACTTCCAGGCCCATGACGATGCCGGCCTTGCCGAGTGCCACTTCGCTGACGAGCTCCTGGAAGCCGTCGCGCGTCGTCGCGCTCGATCCGGACTTGCCGAGGTCGCGGTCGATGACATGAATCTGCTCGGCTGCCCAGCCTCCGGCGATTGCGCGGTCACGCAAGGCATATTGGCGCTGCGTACTCTCACCGTGTTCGGCAACCTGACGCAGCGTCGACTGACGGACGTAGAGATAGGCATCGCGCTTGAGATGGTCGGCGGTGACTTTGAGTTCAGCCATGGGCATGGGTGGGCTCCGTTGCAAGCGCGACGATGATGCCGGCGAGAAGTCGCGTGAGATCGCTAGCTGCCGGCGGCAGATCGCGCGTAGTCGTGGGCGCAGCGTGATAGTTCGTGCGAACCGCCTCGACTTGAGGTTCCGACCCACATTCCCTAATCCACGCCGCCAATCCGCGATGGCGAATGATGCCGAGACCGGAACAGCTGCTCGGCTCGGCATTGAGCACGGCGGCGCGCAGTTTCTCGTAAGCACCGACCGCGTCCGCTGCGGCGACGATCAGGGCGGATTGTTTCGTTTTTTTTTGTGCGCCAGCGCGCGTTCGAGGCTCCGCCGGTGCACCTTGACGCCGAAGTGCTGCTCGATCGCGTCGAGACATTGTGGCGTCGTCAGCTCTGGGATCTCGGCCTTGAGTTCGGCGACGTAGGCAATCACCTCGGCAGAGATCTTGTGGCCACCTTTGGGGCCCCGCGGGCTCGGTAGCAGACCCGCGAGCCCGGCCGTCTCCAAGGCATCCTGGGCTTTGTAAAAGGTTGGCCGGGAAACGCCGAAGGCTGCGGCGACCTTGCTGATGGCGGCGCCGTCGACTTGATGGCGCCGCACCATCTCGTAGCGCACCTGGACCAGGTCTTTCGGGTCGAAGAATGGGTTGCCGCTGAACAGGACATCGCGGATGGCGTCGGGATTGCGGTTGAGGACGCCATCCTGCGCCAGCGCCTTGCTCTTCTGGTCCCGCCGTTTTGCCGCCTTCGCCATGTGCGGCTCCGATGAGTCGTAAATATAAATACGCCTCTATCAGTAGTGTGTCAACTGCTTCATTGGCGCAAATCCTGGGATTAATCCCATTAACACGAGATATTCTATCAAGACCGCCGCTACAATGCGGCGCCATTCCTTTTACATATGCGGCGTAATTGGATTTACGCATCGCTTGACGCTCTGCGCGCACCAAGCCGGTCCAACAACTCACACAACGTCATTAAATCGACCGTCCGAAATGCTGCCCTGCCGCCGGCGACAAACCGGAACTCATCCAACGGGATGACATCAGTAAACGCAGCGGAGATCGTGCGCAGGCGCCCGTCGTCGTCCGAATAGACAACCCGGTCCTCACCCCAATGCCGTTGCCGGGAGATCAGTTCAAACTGGCGACCACAGTGCGGATGAAATGGATGCGTGATGTGAACCTTGCGGTCGGTCGTATCCATACGACCTGCAGTCGGCGACATTCTCCAAAGCGAAGGTTGAGGTGGCGGTTCAAATTGCGACGCGCTTCATCATCGCCAAGCTGCGCAACCGACAGTTCTTCGCGCTCTCAGCTCTGAATATGGCCATCGCCGAGCTAGTGGAGCAGATCAACAATCGCGTGTCGCGCCATCTCGGCGCCAGCCGTCGTGCGCTGTTCGAGGAGATCGAACGTTCGACCCTCAAGTCTTTGCCGGCTGAGCCCTACGTTTTTGCCGAATGGAAGCAATGCCGGGTCGGGCTCGATTATCACGTCGAAATCGACAAGCACTATTACTCGGTGCCGCACCAGCTGCTGCGCGAGAAGGTTTGGGCGCGCATCACCGCGCGCACGATCGAAGTCTTCCACAGCGGCAAGCGGGTTGCCGCGCATGTGCGCTCATCGTCGAACCGCAAGCATACGACGGTGCGCGAGCACATGCCGTCGAGCCACCAGCGCTATGCCGACTGGACGCCGGAGCGCCTGCGCCGGCAAGCTGGTGCAATCGGCCGCCACACTGCGGCGTTGGTCGAGATCATCCTGCG
>NZ_JBAVCF010000014.1:0-2629 GCF_049586575.1 Bradyrhizobium sp. | reverse complement strand
GTCTATGAAGAGTCCCATTCCAAAAGAACGTCTACGCGTCAGCAATTGGATTATCTAAAGACTCTTGTCTGATTGCGAAGCAAGCTGCTCCGTCTCCCGACATTTATATGATAGCCCGTTAGGCTCTCTCTTGTCTACGGGGTCGACGCGATGGTCGCCTCAAGATGGTGGTCCGGAAGGTGGAGGCTGCAGCCTATAAATGCGTGCTTGCGCACAGTCTTCGCAACGCAGTCACTTCAACCGGGTCCTTGCGGGACATCATCCGCCGGCGGGGGATTCCGTGCTACTTCAGTTTCTCCAAGCTCGTATCGTGTCGAAGGGCTGCGGTCGCGATGATCGCGGGGCGCACTATCGCTTCAAGGTGTGGCACGGCAATTCAACCTTTTCGAGGATAGGAAGCTCCTGAGCTAGCTCCCTCGACCGGGTCGGATGCTTGAGCTTCGCGCCGCCTCGGCCTCGATCTGCCGAATCCGCTCGCGCGTCACTGAGAATTGCTGCCCAACCTCCTCCAGGGCGTGATCGCTGTTCATGCCGAGGCCGAAGCGCATGCGAACGACGCGCTCCTCGCGTGGCGTCAGCGACTCGCGCATGTTGTCCCGCGTCAGCCGAATTCGACAGTTGGCAACGTCATCCGGATGCTGGCGGGCGCCTAAGCGCATTGCTCTACAAGAAAAAGCGCCGAAGTGGGGCCAAGGTTCGCGTTTGAGCTTGGTCAGCCTTCCGCGGCAAGCGGGCAGCACTCTAACAAGGACGATGAGAGCACAAATCGCCGGAACGATCGCCGCCTGCTTGGGTTTTGCCAAAGCATGACCGAACGGCAGAAAGTAACGACGGCAAAACTCCTGGCGATTATCGAATCCGAATTTTCCCGACTCTTTGGCCGAAGTGTCAGGGACTATATGCCGCGCGTTCGGTTGCACGCTCGCGCCGGCGAGCCGAATTGGAACGCCGAGATCAGCGGCGATATTCGCATTTCGGTTCTTGGTCCTTTCCTGGTCGCACTCGACCGCGTCAAGTCCCAGTATGATCTTGACGATCACGGTCGCGAGCGTTTGATCGCTAGAAAGTAGCACGTCACGTCGGGACCCCGCAGGCACGAGCGCTACCACAGCTACGGAATGAGTCGCCTGCCTACCCCAAGAGGTGACCGCATTCGCGGCATAGCGCCAAGCAACTTCCGTGGCATCGCCCATTGGCTCTCTCGTCGCTTTCTTATTCTTGCCCGGCGGCCGCCGCCCCCTTCGCATCTCATCCGCCTGCAAAGAGCATCGCCCGCTTCAATTTGACTTGTTGGCTATGATGACAGTGCGGGCCAGAATAGCGAAGCGAATCCGATAGGAACGTTTTCGTCCTCGCCGCGTTTGAGCGACGACGGGGAAGCTGTGGCGCCGAAATCTGAGCAATACCGCCGATACGCCCGCGAATGCCTCGAAATTGCGCGCTCCACTCACGATGAGCGCGCGCAGGCTTCGCTCCTACAGATGGCCCAAGTGTGGCTTCGCTTGGCCCAGGAAGCGGAGCGTGCCGAGCGGGACCCATCCCAACCGCAAGATGACTAATCTGGGTCTTTCTTCTCAGCCTTCTCAGCGAGGTCGCGCCATACGCGCGCCATTTCGCGCAAAATGCGCCGATGGTTTTCGTTGGTGATCTGCTGCGCCAATCGTTCGCATTCGGCCGCAAAGCCACGGTAATCCTCAGCGTTTCCCATACGGAACCAACCAACCGTCGACCGGCCTCGTTCCGGACGCATCGGCGCCATGACGGGGGAACCAATCGTGACGATCTAAATGGTTCCTCCAAGATTGATCACAATTGCTTGGAGCGTGGCGCAATACGCGGCGTCGTAGGCTTGGTCTACCCGTGGTCACGATGCTCGCGGGAGCGTTTCATTTGACGTGGTCACAGCCGATAAGCGACGTTAGGATCGCGTGACCCGCTGCCCGGCCTCTATCGGAGCGGCGGGTTCACCAGTAGGCAAATGGCGAATCCACCAGAGCGCACACCAATCAGTTCAACGCTCCAGGATAGCGAGGAGCGGGCTCGGCAGCTTGCCTCAATTGTAGAGTCGAGCGATGACTCTATCGTCGGCACGGACCTCAAGCGCAGGATCACAACTTGGAACCGAGGCGCTGAGCGCCTTTTCGGTTATACCGCCGCAGAAGCAGTGTGCATGCCGATTGGAGCTATCGTCCCCGAAGATCGGCATGACGAGGAACTTGCAATTTTCGAACGCTTCCGGCGCGGCGAACGGATTGAGCCGTTCGATACCATTCGTCGGCACAAGGGTGGTCGCCTAATCGATGTCTCCCTGAGCATCTCGCCCATTCGGAACCTCGCCGGTCAAATCGTCGGGGCATGTTCAGTTACACGCGACATCACGGAGCGAAAGCGTAGTGAGAAACGGATTGCTGTGCTTGCCCGAGAAGCCGAACATCGAACCAAAAATGTCCTTCAAGCTGTTCAGACGGTGGTCCACTTATCTCAGGCTCGAACAGTTGAAGAGCTTAAACAGGTCATAGAAGGTCGGATTCAGGCTCTGGCCAATGCTCATGGACTGCTCGCCCAAAGTCGTTGGGTTGATGCTGATCTGGCCAACCTGGTGAGGCAAGAACTTGCTCCGTATCTCCAG
>NZ_JBAVCF010000013.1:0-5555 GCF_049586575.1 Bradyrhizobium sp. | reverse complement strand
CACGAAGATCCATCGAATAAGGTTTGCCCATCCAAGCTGACCTCCTCCAGCCAGCATGTTGAATCAGAGCCGCCCTGATTTGGGAATCCCAAATCGAATCAACCTAACCTCATCCCGCTCTAGTGGTCCTTTTGATTCTAACATTCGCAAAAGGGGCCACTGAGACGGGATGCGAATGTTAGAATCGGACCACTAGCCGTCGTGGCGTGCGGCCGTTATTGCAGCGACAGACCCGTCGCGGCTTCAAGCTCGGCGAGCGCTTGTTTGGTGCTGACCACCTTGATCGTGGTCATGCCCATGTCGCGGGCCGGCTTCAGGTTGACGCCGAGATCGTCGAGATAGACGCAGCGCTTCGGGTCGACTGCGAGCGCATCCACCATCATCTGATAGATTTTCGGGTCCGGCTTCCTGAGACCGATTTTGGCGGATTCGATCACATGATCGAACAGCACCATTACCTCGGCGACGTAAAGCGTTCGTCCGCCGGCGCTACCGCTCGCATTGGCCGGAAGGTTGTTGGTGATACATCCGGTCTTGAATTTGGACTTGATGCGTCTGAGCGCCTCGACCATTTCAGGCCGCAGATCGCCGGACAGCAGCGGCAAGACGTCCTTGCCGCTAACCTCGGCTCCAAGCGCCCGCGACTCCGCGGCAAACAGGCCGTCGAAAGTCTCGATATCCACCTCGGCCCGTTCGAATTTCGCCCAGGCATTCTCGAGATGGTTGGCCGCGTTGGTGCGGCGGATGATGTCGGTGGGCAGGCCGCGCTCGGTCTCGAAGCGGGCGAACGCCTCGAACGGCGAGGACGTCAATACGCCGCCGAAGTCCCAGATGACTGCGTCCAACATCGCTTCCCCGCGGCAAACCCAATGGTGGGGAAGCCGCTACCATGACGGGAGCTTTTGCGCCAGTCCTCGCTCTTCCGCGAATTTTAGCCCGTCCCGGACGCCGAAGCTCGCTCGCTGCCTGCGATTGGCGCAGGCTGCCGATGAACGGTTTGCCGTGGTGTAGTGGGCGGCTTCAGCGGAACTGAGAGCCGGCAGATCAAGCCTTCGGGGCGCCAGTCGAACTCGGCCCGGCCTCCGAGTTGGGATTCGATACTGGCAATCACGCTGCGCGTTCCGAAGCCGCGCGACACCGGCTCCACGACAGCCGGACCCTCCCGCTCTTCCCATAATATCCTGAGAACATCCGCCTCGACTTTCCAGTGAATCGCGAGGCGCCCTGTCAGAGTGGACAAGGCTCCATACTTGGCTGAGTTGGTGACCAGTTCATGCAGCGCCATAGCCAGTGTTTGCGCGGTCGCAGGCTGCAACTGAACGTTCGATCCGCTGAATACGATCTGATCGTTCATCAGATAGGGCGCGAGCTCCTCATCGACGAGCCTGGTGATCTCCGCGCCTTGCCAGCTCGACAGCGACAGGATGGTGTGTACCCGTGCCAACGCGCCAATTCGACCCTCGACCGCCTGCATGTAGGATTTGGCGCTTTCGCCGCGCGTCAGCCGGACGATCGACTGCGCAAGCGCGAGCGCGTTCTTGGCGCGGTGATCGACCTCGCGGGTGAGCAGGCTTTGTCGCTCTTCCGCGCGCTTGCGTTCCGTTATATCGACGGTTACGCCGCTGACGCGGATGACACGGCCGGTCTTGTCGACAGTGGCGGCGGCGGTGCCGAACAGCCAGCAGATTTCACCATCCGGGCGAACGATACGGAATTCGGTCTCGTAGGATTTGACTCCGTTGTCGAACTGGATCGCGGCCTTGCGCAACTCGTCGATGTCGTCGGGATGCAGCAAAGCCCGCACATTCTCCGGGTTGACGGCAAAGTCTTTCGGATCGACACCGAATATCCGGAACTGGCCTTCGTCCCACATCCAGTCGCCGTTGACCCAGTCCCAATCCCAGGAACCCATTCGTCCTGCGGCCAAGGCAAGGCTGCGGCGCTGCTCGCTTTCGAGCAGCCGCGCGTTGGAATATTCAAGCTCGCTGGTGCGGGCACGAACCCGGTCTTCGAGCTCGGCGTTAAATCGCTCAAGCTGCCGCGTCTTGCGGTATAGGTCGACGAAGATACGGATCTTGGCGCGCAGCACCTCGGGAATCACGGGCACCGGCACATAATCGACCGCGCCCATTTCGTAGCCGCGGAGACGATCGAGGTCGGAAACCTGAATCGCGGAGATGAAGATCATCGCCGTCTTCTGGAAGCGAGGGTGTTCGCGGATCATCGCCGCCAGCTCGAAGCCGTCGAGCTCGGGCATGCAGACATCCACCAGAATCACGGCAACTTCGTTTTTGAGAAGATATTCGAGCGCTTCCCGCCCCGAGGTCGCGACCACGAGGTTTTCGCCGAGCTCCTTGAGGATAACCTCATAGGCCAGCAATTTGGCCGGCTGGTCGTCAACCAGAAGAATGTCTACCTTTTCCTGGTCTGTCATTTATCCCGTGCCCGCTTTCCGAAGTTCCTGTCGCAGTACCCATCTTTCACAAGCTTCGGAAATCATGGGCGCTAGCAAACTCATCTTTTCAGCGATGAAGCCACATTCTGATAGCAAGCAGCAACTGTTCGGTGTTGACCGGCTTGGCGAGATAATCCGAGGCGCCGGCCTCAAGGCATTTCTCCCGGTCGCCCTTCATCGCTTTGGCGGTCAGCGCGATAATGGGGAGCCTCCGGAACGCCGGATCTGTGCGGATGACGCCGATGGTCTGATAACCGTCCATCTGCGGCATCATGATGTCCATCAGCACCACAGCAATCTCCGGGTTTGAGCCGACCAGCGCGACCGCCTCACTCCCGGTCGTCGCCGTGAGCACCTTCATGCCACGGCGTTCCAGAACGCTCGACAGCGCAAAGATGTTGCGCGCGTCGTCGTCGACCAGCAGTGCGGTGCGGCCCACCAGGTCCTCATCGGAACTGTTGAGTTTTTCCAGCATCCGCTGCTTCTCGATTGGAAGTTCCGTGATGACGCGATGCAGGAACAGCGAGGTTTCGTCCAGCAGGCGTTCTGGCGATTCCACGCCCTTCACCACGATGCTGCGGGCCATGGTGTGGAGTTCGGCGTCTTCTTCGACAGAGAGTTCGCGGCCGGTGAAGACCACCACCGGAACGTCCGACAGCGAATCGTCCTTGCGGATCGAATCGAGCACCTCGAAGCCGCTCATGTCAGGAAGTCTGAGATCGAGGACCACGCAGTCGCACGGGTGATCCCGGAGCGTGGAGAGGGCGCTGGCCCCGGTATCCGCGGTCACGATCTCGATGTCATCATGGTCGAGCAGTTCCCTGATGCTCATCTGTTCCGCCGCATTGTCTTCGACGATCAGTAGCCGCTTGCGGCGAGGTTTGGCGTATTCCTTGATCTGGGCGAGCGCTGCGGCGACACCTTCGGTGGTGGTCGGCTTATTGACAAAGGAGAATGCACCGCGCGCCAGTGCGTGCTGGCGGTCTTCATCGAGCGTGATGATCTGGACCGGAATATGCCGCGTCAGCGGATTATGCTTCAGCTGGCTCAACACCGTCCAGCCGAGCATATCGGGCAGGAAAACGTCGAGCGAAATAGCGGTCGGTTGATATTGCTTGGCAAGATCCAGCGCTTCCGCGCCTCTTGCCTCGACCAGGACCTTGAAACCCTTGTCGCGGGCAAGATCCACCAGCACCCGTGCATAATGCGGATCGTCCTCGACGATCAGCAGAATGGTGTCGCCGGGCTCAAGGCCCAGCCGATCGTCCGGCAGCTGCTCGATGACCCGCTCCTGGGTCCCGACGGGCATTGCCGGCGCCACGCCATACTGGCTCGGTGCGCTCACGCGTGGCGCGATCGTCGGGCCGCAATATTTCAGCGGCAAATAGAGCGTGAAGATGCTGCCCTTGCCCGGGGTGCTCTGCAAATGGATTTCGCCGCCGAGCAGGCTTGCGAGCTCGCGGCTGATGGCAAGGCCGAGTCCGGTGCCGCCGTATTTTCGGCTGGTGCCGGCATCCGCCTGCTGGAAGGCTTCGAAGATCAGCTTCTGCTTGTCCTGGGGAATACCAATGCCGGTATCCGATACTTCGAAGGCCACCACCGCGGGCGAATGATCGAGAACGGGATGTTCGGCGCTCCAGCCGCCAACTGCCGCCGAAACACTGAGGCGCACGCCGCCCTCGGCGGTAAACTTGAAGGCGTTCGAGAGCAGGTTCTTCAGCACCTGCTGCAACCGCTTCGAGTCGGTATAGATGCTTCGGCCGAGATGCGGATCGACCGCGATATCGAAGGTGAGCTGTCGATTTTCGGCTTCGTGGCGGAAGGGCCGGCCGACGGTTTCCAGGAGATTGGTGGTGAGAATTTCCTCGGCCTCCACCGTCACCGTGCCCGATTCGATCTTCGAAAGGTCGAGAATGTCGCTGATCAGGTTCAACAGGTCGGTGCCGGCGCCATGGATGGTGCGAGCGAATTCGACCTGCTTGTGCGTCAGGTTGCCGTCGGGGTTTTCGGTCAATTGCTGACCCAGAATCAGGATGCTGTTAAGCGGCGTCCTGAGTTCGTGAGACATGTTGGCCAGGAATTCCGACTTGTACTTGGAGGTGAGCGAAAGCTCTGTGGCCTTTTCCTCGAGCGCGCGGCGGGCCTGCTCGATTTCCTGGTTCTTGCGCTCCACCTCGACGTTGCGTTCGGCGAGCTGCTGGGCCTTCTGTTCGAGCTGCTCGTTGGTCTGCTGCAATTCCTTCTGCTGGGTCTGCAACTCGCCCGCGAGCTGTTGCGATTGCGTCAGCAGCCCTTCCGTCTGCATCGTGGCTTCGATGCTGTTCAGCACGATACCGATCGAGTCCGTGAGCTGTTCGAGGAAGGTCATCTGCGATGTCGTGAAGCTCGAAACGGAAGCAAGCTCGATCACGGCCTTGACCTGGTTCTCGAACAGAACCGGCAGCACCACGAGGTTTTTCGGGGTAATGCGCAACAGCGCCGAGTTGATCGGAATCGTATCGTCGGGAATGTCGGATACCAGCCGTTGCCGCTTGTCCATGGCGCATTGCCCGATCAGGCCTTCGCCAATCTGGATCACCTGCGCGTGCGGACTGATGCCGTCGCTGGCATAGGCCGCGGAGAGACGCAATTGAGGGCTTTCTTCGTTTTGGACCTGGTAAATCACGCCCCGATGCGCGTTGACCAGCGGCGTGAGTTCGGTCAAGAGCAGCCGGCCGACGGTGGTCAGGTCGCGCTGGCCCTGCAGCATGTTGGTGAAGCGGGCGAGGTTGGTCTTCAGCCAGTCCTGCTCGGTATTGAGGTCGGTCGTGAGCCGGAGGTTGGTGATCATCGTGTTGATGTTGTCCTTCAGCTCCGACACTTCGCCTCTGGCATCGACCTGGATCGAACGGGTCAGGTCGCCTTTGGTCACGGCTGTCGCCACTTCCGCGATCGCGCGAACCTGCGAGGTCAGGTTGGCTGCGAGCAGGTTGACGTTGCCGGTCAGGTCCTTCCAGGTGCCGGCAGCGCCGGGCACGTTGGCCTGACCGCCGAGACGGCCTTCGACGCCGACTTCGCGCGCCACGCTCGTGACCTGATCGGCGAACGTCGCCAGCGTCTC
>NZ_JBAVCF010000012.1:0-8841 GCF_049586575.1 Bradyrhizobium sp. | reverse complement strand
GCCGCCTCGAAGATCGGCCGCCGCCGCCGCGCCGCGGCGAACCCGCGCGGCATGCAGGGCTACGCGGCCGGACGCTAAATCCCATGACCTGGTCGATCATTGCCAAAGACAATGCCACCGGCCAGATCGGAATAGCGGTCGCCACGAAATTCTTCGCGGTCGGCGCGCGCGTGCCTCACATCGCGCCCACGTTTGGCGGGATTGCAACCCAAGCGCTGGTCAATCCCTACTACGGGATTGACGGCTTGAGGCTGCTACGTGAGGGCCGCGCCCCGCGCGAGATCGTCGAAAGCTTGATTGCGACCGATTCCGGAAACGCTAGCCGGCAAGTTCACATCATGGACGCCAAGGGGCGGATCGCCGCCTACACGGGTAAAGACTGCGTCGACTGGTGCGGGCATCTCGAAGGCGACAGTTTTTCGATTGCAGGCAACATGCTCGCGGGTGGGCGGGTTCTCGATGAAACCGCGAAGGCCTATGTCGTCAACGCTGGTACGCCGTTCGCCCGACGCATGATCGCCGCGATGCACGCCGGGCAAGCCGCCGGCGGTGACAAGCGCGGCAAGCAGTCGGCGGCACTTCTGATCTACGGCGAAGAAGAATGGTCCGATCTCGATCTCCGGGTCGATGACCACGCCGATCCGCTCGCCGAGTTAGCGCGGCTGGAAGCGGTGAGCCGCGAGCGCTGGGTGCATTTCCGCAAATTTCTGCCGAGCCGAAAAAATCCCGCCGGAATCACCGATCGCGCGGTGATCGATGCCGGCGTCGCGGCGGCGCAGGAAGACGAGCGATGACCGATACGCCGCTGATCGAAATCAGGGATTTGCGCGTCACCTTTCGTGGCGACGACGGTCGCACCACACATGCGGTCGACACCGTCGATCTGGCAGTCGGCAGAGGCGCCACGCTCGGCCTGGTCGGAGAATCCGGTTGCGGCAAGAGCGTCACCTCACTCGCCGTCATGGGGCTTTTGCCGAAGCAGTCGGCCGAGGTGACGGGGTCCATCAGCTTCGATGGCTTCGATCTTCTTGGCGTTTCCGACCAGATCCGGCGCGACCTGCGCGGCAACCGGCTTGCCATGATCTTTCAGGAGCCGATGACGTCGCTCAATCCGAGCTTCACCATCGGCGACCAGATCATGGAATCCATTCTCCGCCATCGTGGCGGGAGCCGAAGCGCCGCGCGCAAACGCACGATCGAATTGCTGCGGCGGGTACGAATCCCCTCGCCGGAGCGGCGCATCGACGAATATCCGCACAAGCTTTCCGGCGGCATGCGCCAACGCGTGATGATCGCGATGGCGCTGGCATGCGATCCGCGCCTCCTGATCGCCGACGAGCCCACCACCGCGCTCGACGTCACCCTGCAAGCACAGATTCTCGACCTGATGCGCGAGCTGAAGGCGGAAAGCGGCGCGGCCATTATCCTGATCACCCACGATCTCGGCGTGGTCGCCGAAGTCTGCGACGAGGTTGCGGTGATGTATGCCGGCGAGATCGTCGAACGAGCCGACGTCGATACTTTGTTCGCTAGCCCGCAACATCCCTACACCGTCGGCCTGTTGGGCTCGATTCCGCGTCTTGAGCACCGCACCTCGCATCTAGCGACCATCGAGGGCATGGTCCCCAACATGAGCGAGCCCCCGAAAGGCTGCCGGTTCGCCGCGCGATGTCCTTTCGTTGAGAGCGCTTGCGCCACAGCCCCACCGCCGCTCGTTGAGATCACCCCCCGCCATTGGTCGCGCTGCATCCGCGCGCCGCTCGAAAGGCTGGTGTCATGACCGCGCTGTTGGAGGCGAGAGGCCTCGTCAAGCATTTCATCGCGGCGCGTTCGGTATTCGGGCGGCCAACAGCCTTCGTCAAGGCGGTCGATGGCGTCTCGTTCAGTGTCGATGCCGGCGAGACGCTGGCCCTGGTCGGCGAATCCGGCTGCGGCAAGTCGACCGTCAGCCGGCTTGTGTTGCGCCTGATCGAACCCGATCAGGGCGACATCCGGTTCGAAGGCCGCGATCTCTTGGGGATGGGCGCGAACGAACTGCGCGCCTTCCGCCGCGACGCGCAGATCATCTTCCAGGATCCTTATGCCTCGCTCAACCCGCGGATGACGGTCGGCCAGATCCTGACCGAGCCGCTGGTGCTGCACGATCTCGTGTCACGAGAGCGACGCCGCGAACGGGTCGAAGAGTTGTTACGATTGGTCGGGCTCGAGCCACGCTTTGCGCGCCGCTACGCCCACGAATTTTCCGGCGGCCAGCGCCAGCGGATCGCGATTGCCCGGGCGCTCGCCGTCGAGCCGAAGCTGATCATCTGTGACGAGCCGGTCTCGGCGCTGGATGTCTCGATCCGATCGCAAATCCTCAATCTGCTCCGCGACCTGCAACAGCGGCTGGGCCTGGCCTACGTCTTCGTCTCGCACGACCTCGCGGTGGTCAAGCATATCGCCGATAGGGTCGCGGTGATGAATCTCGGCCATATTGTCGAGAGCGCGGACGCCGAAACGCTGTTCGCTTCGCCACGCCATCCCTATAGCCGGGCGTTGTTGTCCGCGATCCCGGTGCCGAAGCCGCGGGCCAGACGCAGCCGCATGGTGCTCGAAGGCGAGATGCCGAGCCCTATCGATCCACCCTCCGGCTGCCGGTTTCATACCCGCTGTCCCTTTGCGATCGACCGCTGCCGGATCGACGTCCCGCAATTGCTGCCAGGCCCCGCCGATCATCTGACGGCGTGCCATCGTGCGGATGAGTTGCCTGCGGCGGACGCGATCATTCCGAGCGACGGCGCGTTTTCGCCTGAACTGGAGCGATTGGTCGCAGCGTTTGGTCGCCCTGGTGTACCGATTCCGAAGTTCGTAGCATCTTGCGGAGCCACGTTTCGGACTTCGGAATCGAAAGGACGCTAACAAACCTATTGATCTAGTGTGACTTTGGTTCAGAAGTCCGCATGACCAGCCCGCGGCACAAATGATGCGGACTTCCGAACCGCCACACTAGCAGACGTGAACCGGGTTTCGGGGTTCTATGGGCGACGCCGCGGGATCGGTCGAGAAGCGATGTCAATGGAGAGACGTGTGATGAAGATGATGCGTTTGGCGGCAATTGCGGCGGCCTTGCTGTTTTCGTTTGAGGCCCACGCCCAGACCACACTCCGTATCGGCCTTGCCGAAGACCCGGACGCGCTCGATCCCTCCACCGCTCGCACTTATGTCGGCCGTATCGTGTTTTCGGCGTTTTGCGACAAGCTTTTCGACATCGACGAAAAGCTCAACATCGTGCCGCAGCTCGCGCTGTCGCATGAGACGTCGGCCGACGGCAAGGAAGTCACGATCAAGTTGCGGCCGGGCGTCAAGTTCCACGATGGCGAACCGTTCAACGCAGAGGCCGCCAAGTTCTCGCTCGACCGGCACCTCACCTTGCCGGTTTCGTTCCGTAAGCCGGAGCTTGCCGCGCTCGACCACGTCGAAGTCGTCGATCCCCTCACCATCAAGCTGGTGTTGAAGACCCCCTACTCGCCGCTGATCGCACAGCTTACCGACCGCGCCGGCATGATGGTCTCGCCCAAGGCGGCAAAAGAAGAAGGCGACAAGTTCGGCCTGCATCCGGTCTGCGCCGGGCCCTACAGGTTCGTCGAGCGCGTGCAGCAGGACCGCATCGTCTTCGAGAAATTCGCCGATTACTGGAACAAGGACAATGTCTTTATCGACCGCATCGTGTTCCTGCCGATCGTCGATGCCACGGTGCGGCTCGCCAATCTCAGGTCGGGCGGCCTCGACCTGATCGAGCGTGTGTTGGCTACCGACATCAAGGATGTTCGCGCCGATCCGAAGCTAAAACTCTCAACCGCGCTTGAGCTCGGCTATATGGGGCTCACCATCAACGTCGGCAACGACAAGAACAAGGGCGGCCTCAGCCAGTCGGAGAAAGTGCGCCAGGCGCTCGAGCTGTCGATCGATCGCGACGCGATCAACCAGGTCGTCTTCAACGGCGAGTTCACGCCGGGCAATCAGTGGGTCAGCCCCGAGCATCCCTATTATCAAAAAGCGTTTCCGATTCCGAAGCGCGATGTCGAAAAGGCCAAGGCGTTATTGAAGGAGGCGGGCGTAAAATTACCCGTCAGCGTCGACCTGATGGTGCCCAAGGGCGCGGAGAACGAGTCGGTTGCGCAGGTTATTCAATCGATGGCGGCGGAAGCGGGCTTTGACCTCAAGATCCGGCTGATCGAATTCGCAACCTCCTTCAAGCAAGCCCAGGCTGGCGAGTTCCAGGCCTTCCTGATCGGCTGGAGCGGCCGGATCGACCCCGACGGAAACTCCTACGTCTTTCTGCATAGCAAGGCGCCGCAGAATGACGGTGTCTACACCAACGCGGACGTCGACAAAGGCTTCGAGGATGCGCGCCTGACCACCGATCCCGCGAAGCGCAAGGCGATCTACGAAAGGGTGACGGGGCAAGTGCTCAAGGACGAGCCGATCATCTATCTCTATCACCGGAAGCTCTTGATCGCGCACACAGCCAAGCTCGAAGGCTACCGGCAAATGCCGGACGGCCTGGTGCGCGTCATCGGGTTGAAACTGAAGTGAAGAAGACGATCCCATTCGAGTGTCCCGGACGCGATACAGCCTCCCTGCGCCACTCCGCAGAGCCGGACCTGCCAACCGGCTCACATGGATCCTGGTTCAGCAGCGCGACATTTCATGGTTCGCTGCGCCCGGGACACGGATAGCCCCATGCTGAACTTCCTTGGCAAACGCATCCTGCAACTGATTCCGACGCTATTCTTCGTGTCCGTCCTGATCTTTCTGCTGCAACACCTGCTGCCCGGCGATCCCGCGCTCGTCATGGCCGGAGAAGAACGCAATCCCGACGTGATCGCGCAGATACGCCAGCAATACCGGCTCGATCGGCCGATCCCGGTGCAATATTTCTACTGGGTCAAAGGCATTGCATCCGGCGACTTCGGCGAATCCCTGCGGATCAAGGTGCCGGTGCGCGACCTGATCGCCGAAAAGCTGCCGGTGACGATGCAGCTGGCTTCGATGGCCATTGTGGTCGCCTTTTTGATTGGCATTCCCGCCGGCATCGTCTCGGCAGTGAAGAAAGGCACGATGTGGGATTACGGCGCCAACCTGTTTGCGCTGTGGGGCATCTCGACACCGAACTTCTGGCTCGGGATCATGCTGATCTTCCTGTTCTCGATCAAACTCGAATGGCTGCCGGCCTCGGGCTACGTGCCGCTCTCCGAAAACTGGCGCGCGAGTCTGGCTTCCACCATCATGCCGGCGTTCGTGCTCGGCAATGCCATTGCAGCGGTTTTGATGCGCCATACCCGCAGCGCGATGCTCCAGGTACTGGAAAGCGACTATGTTCGCACCGCCCGCGCCAAGGGCCTGTCGGAACGCGCCGTCATTCTCAAGCACGCCATGCGCAATGCGCTGACGCCGATCATCACACTGGGAGCGCTCGAACTTGGGACCTTGTTATCCGGCGCGGTTCTGACCGAGCAGATTTTCTCGATTCCCGGCTTTGGCAAGCTGATCGTCGATGCCGTGTTCAATCGCGACTATGCGGTGGTCCAGGGGGTCGTGCTGGTGACGGCGACCATCTACATCACGCTCAACCTGATTGCCGATATTGCCTATATCCTCGTCAACCCGCGGCTGAGGGGTTGAAGATGGTTGACGCCGCACTCGCCGCCTGCGTCGTATCAGCCAGCGACGAACTCGAAACTCCGGCGCGGCGGGCGCTGCGCCGGTTGTTGGCGCGCAAGGGGGCGGTCGTCGGCCTCATCGTGATCGCAACGTTCATCGTGCTCGCGTCGCTCGCGCCCTGGATTGTGCCATACGATCCGGTAGCGACGAGCTGGACACTGGTACGCAAGCCGCCGTCCGCGCTGCACTGGTTTGGCACCGACGATCTCGGCCGCGATATCCTTGCCCGCGTGATCTTTGGCGCCCGCGCCTCGCTGGTGGCCGGCGCGATTTCGGTCGGAATCGCGCTTTCGATCGGCGTTCCCTTTGGATTGCTTGCCGGCTATCGCGGCGGATTTGTCGACGCTCTGATCAGCCGGGTTACAGATGCGATGCTCGCCTGTCCGTTCCTGATCCTGGCCATCGCGTTGGCCGCCTTCCTCGGTCCAAGCCTCCGCAATGCCATGATCGCGATCGGTATTTCGGCGACGCCGGTCTTCATTCGGCTGACCCGCGGCCAGACCCTCAGCGTCAAGGTCGAGGACTATGTCGAGGCCGCGCGTGCCATCGGCAATCCGCCCTGGCGCATCGCACTGTTTCATATTCTGCCGAACATCCTTCCCGCGCTTCTGGTGCAGGCGACGCTATCGATTGCGGCCGCGATCATCGCCGAAGCTGCGCTATCGTTCCTCGGCCTGGGGCAGCAACCGCCGGCCCCCTCCTGGGGCAGCATGCTCAATTCAGCGCAGCGCTTTCTCACCAACGCGCCCTGGATGGCGGTATGGCCGGGGCTGGCGATTTTCCTGGTGGTGCTGTCGTTCAACCTGATTGGCGACGGCCTGCGCGACGCGCTCGACCCGAAGTCGCGATAGGCTCCGTCCTTGCGAGGAGCGAGGCGACGAAGCAATTCAGCAGTTAACGTCCTCAACGTCTGGAATCTTCGCTTTGCTTTGCTTTGCTTTGCTTTGCTTTGCTTCGCTTCGTTCGCAACGACGAGAGCGCGAACTCCCCTTCCCTAAATCACCACCTCCCGGCTCACCCTTCGGCAATCCATCTCGAATTCGAGATCGACCACGGGCGGACGCGCAAAATGCCAGGTCAGGCCGGACCGCGCGGCGCCACGGCGCACAAGTTCTTCGGCCATGAGAGGGTGGAAATCGTGGACCGTATAGGCCTGCGCCGCGGTGGTGTCTTTCCAGACGAAGCCGAATTCAGCCAGACGACTTTCCATCTCACCAACGGTGAAACCCACCTTCTCTTTCAACCCGTCCGGGCTGAGATCGCGATAGCGCACGATCCGCTCGGGATAGCTGCCGGCGCCGCCGCGGGCTTCCGCGCCGCCCGCGATGACAAAATCCGGCACAGCACTGCGGCGTTGCCCGGCGATCGGGCGGACGAAAGAGAACGCGTAGAAGGATGGCTCGGCGGTAGGATCGATCTCCGGGCAGACATTGCTGCGCGCGACGGGGTTGGTGGTGCCGTCAAAGAGGCCCCACTCCGCCAGCGTCTTGACGTAATGCTGGTTGAAGGCGAGGAAACCGGCTTCAGTGAACGCCGACGGCGAGCGCAACTCGCAGGCGCAGAACGATGTCAGCCGCTCGCCCGCGTTCTGAATGTAGGTTGCCGCTTGCGCAAACCCCTCGGCCAATGGCCGAGGCCTATCGAAGCGCACGCGTTCGATCTCGAAGCCAGGCAGCGCGCAAGCGCCGCTCGAATACTGAAAGACCGCCGGGATGAAACGATAATTGCCGGGAGAAAAGTCGCGGGTCACGTCAGGTACTTCCCTGGATCATGTTACGTTCCATGGAACTTTAACATAATCCGCTATCCCGAAACGACCCGCGCGACCAGGCGCGAATGCCGACTTCTCCCTCTGGCCAATCGCGTTAAGTCGGCTTTAACGCCTTCGATCCGAGGTCGAAGTCGGCGATTTCTCTCGCACGCTCGGACTCGGCGCCCGCGCGATGATCGGTTGCGATCCATACATAGACCGCCGGCAGCACGAACAGGGTGAACATCGTGCCAATGGTCATGCCGGCAACAACGACGAGGCCGATCGAGAACCGGCTCGCCGCGCCCGCGCCGCTTGCGGTGAGCAGCGGCAACAGGCCCGTGACCATCGCCGCTGTCGTCATCAGGATCGGACGAAGCCGGACGCGGGCCGCCATTTCAATCGCGGAACGGCGGTCCAGACTTTCTCTGAACTGCAACTCGTTGGCAAACTCCACCATCAGAATGCCGTGCTTGCTGATGAGACCGACCAGCGTCAACAGCCCAACCTGAGTGTAGATGTTCATGGTCGCCGCACCGAAGAACAGCGGAATCAGCGCACCCACGATGGCCATGGGCACGCTGATCATGATGACAAGCGGATCGCGCAAGCTTTCGAATTGCGCGGCCAGCACCAGGAAAATGATGATCAGCGCGAAACCGAACGTAATGGCGAGCTGATTGCCTTCCTGCACGTATTGCCGCGAGTCGGCGAGATAATCGTGGTTGAAACCTGCCGGAAGCTTCTTCGCCTCTCCTTCCAGGAAGTCGACCGCTTGCCCCACCGTCACCCCCGGCATCGGCACCGCCTGGAAGGTAGCGGAGTTGAGCTGGTTATAATGGGTCAGCGCGTTCGGATCGGTCCCGGTCTCGATCGACACCACCGTCGACAGCGGTATCTGCTGACCGGTCGGCGTCGACAGATAATAGTTGCCGAGCGACTCAGGCGACAGGCGGTCCTGGCGCGGCACCTGCGGAATCACCTGATAGGACCGCCCCTCGAGGTTGAAACGGTTCACGTAGTTTCCGCCAAGCATGGTGGCAAGCGTATTGCCGATATTCGCCATGGTGAGGCCGAGGTCGCTCGCCTTCGAACGATCTACCTTGATCCGCACCACCGGCTGGTTGAAATCGAGATCGCTGTCGGAGACGATGAACAATCCGCTCTTGCGTGCCGCGTCTTTCAGCTTGAGCATCTGCTCATAGACCGTCTGGAAGCCGTTGGTCGAACTGATCACCATCTGAACCGGCAGACCGCCGGGGCCGCCCGGCAGCGGCGGCAGATTGAACGCAAAGGCATTGACGCCTTCGATCTTGCTCAAGGCGGCCTGCACCAGCGGCTTCAGCTTGATTGAAGACCGCTTCCGCTCATCCCAAGGCGTCAGCAAC
>NZ_JBAVCF010000011.1:0-3295 GCF_049586575.1 Bradyrhizobium sp. | reverse complement strand
TGACAAATCCACTCCACTAGGCGTCGATCGCGTCCTTGATTTTTTTCCGGGTCAACGGCAGATCGCGCAGGCGTTTCCCGGTGGCGTTGGCGAGCGCGTTGGCGACCGATGCCGCCGCCGGTCCCTGCCCGGTCTCGCCGCTACCCAGGAACGGCAAACCGGGCCGGTTGATGATGTGCACGTCGATCTTGTCAGGGACCGCGTCGAAACGCAGGATGGGATAGGTTTGCCAGTCAACGCTGGTGATCCGCGTATCGTCGAAGGTAACGGCTTCATACAGCGTCCAGCTGGTCGACTGCATGATCGCGCCCTCGATCTGGTTGGTCAATCCATCGGGATTGACCACCTGCCCGCTGTCGACCGCCGCGACCGCGCGCACCAGGCGTGGACGCCCGGTCTCCCGATTCACTTCTACCTCACTGGCGATGGCGCAGTATGCCGCCAGACTCTTGTAGCGCGCAAAGGCGAAGCCATAGCCGCGGTCCGGAGGAGCTTTTTGTCCCTTCTGCCAGCCGAACTCCTTCGCCGCCCTCTCGATGACGTCACGACCGCGCTTGTCTTCCAGATGTTTCAGCCTGAATTCGACGGGGTCTGCGCCGGCCAGTTCGGCGAGCTCGGTCATGAAACTCTCGATCGAAAACACGTTGTGATAGGCGCCGAGCGCGCGCATCGCCGAAATCCGCACTGGCATCGACGGGATGAAATGATGCACGACACGCGCGTTGGGGAATTTATAGATCGGGATCGCGTTGCGGTCGCCGCCGCCTGCCGGCAACGGCAGCGGCTTCGGCTCCGGCACCGCGAACGGCTCGGCCATATGCTGACCCGCCAGCATCGATCCGGCACCGCCCGGTCGCATCGAATGGGTGTTGCTCCAGACTTCGAAATTCCACGACGCGATCGCGCCGCTTGCATCGAGCGACGCCTTCAGCTTGGTGACCATCGCCGGACCGAACGGCTCCCAGGCATGTTCCTGTTCGCGCATCCATTGGACACGCACAGGAATGCCGGGCAATTCTCGCGCGATCAGCGCAGCGTCCGCGGCAGCATCGTCTGCCCCGTTGTGGCCGTAGCACCCGGAGCCTTCGACATGGATCAGCCGGACGCTTGCCAATGGAACTTTCAGCATCTCGGCAATGCCCTGACGATCAGGATAGACGCCTTGGGTATGCGTCCATACCGTCATCGCGCCGTCGCTGAGTTGCGCAATCGCGCAGGATGGGCCGATCGAGCCGTGTGATTGATAGGGCCGCGTAAAGATGGCTTCCAATGTCCTTTGGCCTGAAACCGTCAGGTCGCTGCGTTCAAAAATAACCGAATCGTTCGAGGGCAGGCCGGTGACGACGCGTAGCAGGTCATTCTGGTTCGGCAGGCGCGCGGTCTCGCTCCATTTTGCCGCCGCTGCGAGCGCGCGCATCGCCTTGATAGCCTGAAACTCCTTTTTCGCGGCCACTGCCATAAAGTTGCCGTTACGAACAACCTTGACGACACCGGGAAGCTTTTCGACGGAAGCCGTATCGCATTCCGTCAACTGGGCGCCATAGCTCGGCGGGCGCACGAGGCGAGCATGGACCATGCCCGGCAATCGCATGTCCTGAACGTAAGCGGCCCCTCCGGTGACCTTGGCCGGAATGTCGACCCGCGGTATCGGTTGGCCCATCACCTTGTAGGTGGCTGGATCCTTCATTTTCGATTTTGGCTGTGCCTGTACATGCAGCATGCCGTCGGAGACCAGATCGCCGTAACCCAGGCGCTGCCCGTCCGGCGCAACGACCGCGCCATCCTGGGTCCGCAAATTCTCTGCCGGCAGATTGAAGCGCCGCGCGGCTTCCACCACCAGAAGCTCGCGCACCTGTGCGGCGGCGTTCTGGATCGCGGTGCCACTATATTGCGTGGATTGGCTGCCGGCCGTATAGCCCTCATCGGCCGTGAGATGCGTATCGGCAGTGATTACCTTGAGCGACGCAAAGGGGACATCGAGCTCTTCAGCGGCTATCTGTTGAAACGCAGTCTTGAAACCCTGACCGAGCTCTGCCTTGCCGGTGAAGACCGTGATGCTGCCGTCGGCATCGATGCGGACCCAGGAATCGAGATAAGGCGATTTTGCCAGACTGCCGGGAGGCTTTGGAGCGCCGGCCGCGGCATGCTCCTGTGCGAAAGCATCCGACATCGAGAAGCTGACGATCAAGGCGCCGCCGCCGGCGAGAACCTGACGACGATCAAGAGTCACGGGACCGTTCATCGCGCGTCCCCCTCACCGTTCGTCGTCAATTCGGCGCTATCCATCAGATGCGCGGCGCGATGCACGGCGCGAAGAATGCGCATATGGGTGCCGCAACGGCAGAGATTGGTTTGCAGTTCGCTGCGAATTTGCGCGTCTGTCGGCCTGGAATTGCGTTGCAGCAGCGCCTGCGCGCGCATCATCATTCCGGCGATGCAGTAGCCGCATTGCGCGGCCTGCTCTTCCATGAAAGCGCGCTGGATCGGCGCGGGCCTCTCGACCGTCCCCAACCCTTCCAGGGTCGTCACTTCCTTGTCTTTGAGAAGGAGCAGCGGCGTGACACAGGACAAAACGGCCTTGCCGTCGACGATCACCGTGCATGAGCCGCATTGGCCCAGACCGCAACCGAACTTCGCAGCGTTGAGATTGAGATCGTCGCGCAACACATAAAGCAGCGGCGTATCCGGATCGGCATCGACCTGGTGGTCGTGACCGTTGACCTTCAATGTCATCATGGCTTGTCTCGCTGCATGGAACCGCCGGGAGCGGCGCCAGGTCTCGATGAGGTCTGGAGAGATACGGTTTCGGGCTGCCTGGCATCACGGACGATCTGTTCGACACCGGTCCATGCCGATTGGGAGCTGAAGCGGCCGCGGAGATAACCCAACAGGGCGGAAATCTGATCGTCGGTCATGCTGTTCGCAAAACCCGGCATGATGGGGCTCCGTTCCCCGGCGACGGGACGAATGCCCGATAAAATGATGTTAGCCGCATTACGCGGGTCGGGCGCGCTGAGGGCCGTACTGAGGCGAAGGTTGATGCCCCCATAGGGCAGAGGACGGCCGGACTCGTGGCAGGTCGCACAGGCAGCCGCATAAATCGATGCACCGGCAGCGTTGGCTAACGCCGGCTGAGCCGGGGACGATTTCATCTCGGCTCGCGTCGCTTTGGCCTGGTTAAGGCGATCCTGTGTCGGAGGTCCGAACACGCTCGTCATGTAGAGAGCGATCGCACGGACATCGCCTTCCGGCACCGACGAGAGATTGGCCACGACCTCAGCCATCGGGCCGCGTG
>NZ_JBAVCF010000010.1:0-15079 GCF_049586575.1 Bradyrhizobium sp. | reverse complement strand
CTTCTCTTTATGTGATTCCAGTCGTCGTAATTGCGGCGCTCGTTCTGATCGGGGCGAGTGTGCGGATTTTGCGCGAATATGAGCGAGCAGTGGTGTTTACCTTAGGACGTTTCCAAAAGGTCAAAGGCCCAGGCCTCGTGCTGTTGATTCCATTCTTCCAGGAAATGGTACGCGTGGATTTACGCATCCAGGTCATCGAGATTCCGACGCAAGACGTGATTTCCCGCGACAACGTCTCAATGAAAGTCGATGCGGTGCTCTACTTCAACGTCGTCAATCCCGAACGAGCCATCATTCAAGTTCAATCCTATCTACCGGCCACGAACATGCTCGCGCAGACGACGCTGCGCGCCGTGCTGGGTCAGCATGAACTCGATGAGATGCTTTCGGAACGAAAGAAACTCAGCACCGACGTCCAGAGCATCCTGGACACCCAGACCGAAACCTGGGGGATCAAGGTGAGCAACGTCGAGATCAGAACCGTCGAGCTCACGGAAAACATGGTGCGTGCCATTGCAAAACAGGCCGAGGCGGAACGCGACCGCCGCGCAAAGATCATCCACGCGGAAGCCGAGTTCCAGGCGTCGCAAACCCTGGTCAACGCAGCGCAGATCCTCGGCAGCATTCCGGCCGCCATGCAGCTGCGCTATCTGCAAACGCTGGCAGAGATCGGCGCCGAACAGAATTCCACGGTCGTCTTTCCAATGCCGATCGACATCGTCAAACCGTTTCTCGAACTCCTTGAGAAAACCGGCGCGACGCGGGGCGCCAACGGCGCCGCGCTTGTGCCGCCCAATGAACTCCCATTGAACGCGTGAGGAACGAAAGCACCCCGGGAAGCGACCGGCGTCCCGAACGTCCGTGGTCGCGGCGCTGGCCACTGTCTAGAGGCCTTTGATTTTCGCGTCTTTGGACGAGCTAGGGGCGCGCTGACGTCACGATCTCTGCGCCGTCGGCGGGGGACGAGAAATCGCTCTAGCGAGGCACGAGCGTGGGGGTGTAAGGTTGTAACTAAATTTATCTGATCAAAGTTTAATGAGCACGTCGGAATAATCGGAGAGATTTGATCCAGCGCAGACTCAGTGCCGGGTCGGGGCGATAAGCTAGCCTAACCCAACCAAGACGGGAGGGAGGGTCGGATTCGTGGTTTGGGACCTCGATGGAGGTTTGGCCGGTATGTCCGGCCGCTCGCGACTGTTGGATCGATCATGAATGACGTCATAACTGCTCGAGCGCTGCATGTCCTGGCCGTAGTCATCTGGATCGGCGGCGTGTCGATGGCGACGACGGTAGTGCTTCCGGCTTTGCGTCGCGGGGATTTAGGGCCAAATTGGCTGCAGGCGTTTCAAGCAATAGAGCGCCGCTTCGTCTGGCAGGCGCGAACTGCGATCCTCGTTGTCGGCCTCACCGGTTTCTACATGACGTGGCGGCTCGACCTCTGGGATCGATTCCTGACGACCACGTTCTGGTGGATGCACGCCATGCTCTGTCTGTGGCTGCTGTTCGTCTTCGTCCTGTTCATCGTCGAGCCGTTCATTCTGCACCGGCGCTTTCATCGTTGGGCCATCGACCGGCCGGGCGTCGCCTTCGCCTGGCTTCAGCGCTCGCACTGGTTGCTGCTGACGTTGAGCGTAATCACCATCCTGGGGGCTGTAGCGGGAAGCCAGGGATGGTCTGTCTTTTGATAGCCAGCGGAGATGGTTGTCAGGCGACCCTATAAGGACAAAACAGATTGAGAGGAGCCGGTCATGCCCGGTGTGCAGGAGCTAAAACAATCACTCTGGACGCGGCGCGCATCGACCCGCCTGTCGAAGATCCCGTTAGCAACGTCCTCAAATGGGTATTGCTGGTGGTCGCCGTCGCCACGTTCGGTTTGCTCGCCTGGGCGACGGTGATGACTTATCGCGCGGCGCCGCCACAACCGGAGCAGTTCGTCTCGGCGAACGGAACCGTGCTGATGACGGACCAAGACATCGTGGCCGGCAAGGGCGGCTTCCAGAAGGCTGACCTGATGGATTATGGCAGCCTTTACGGCATGGGCTCTTATACGGCGAGGACTACACAGCGTCGACCCTGATGCGCCTCGGCACCGCGACACAGAACAATATTGCTATCGGCACCTTCGGTAAGGCGTTTGTGGCGCTCCAGCCAGACCAGCAGGCAGCCGTTACCGCGACCATGCGCGGCGCGCTCCAAGGCGTGGATCTGACGAAGCACGATGTCGTGCTTCCCGGTCCCTTGGCGGATGCCGTGGTCACGGTGCGTGACGAGCTTGCCAAGGCGCTACATATGGCGAATCCTGCCGCGGGATGGACGCTCGCCTTTAGCCTCACACCGCAACTCGTCAGACGGCGGATTTTCTGGTCTTCTCCGCCCTTACCACCGTGGCGCGGCGTCCAGGGGTCAGTTGGCCCTACGAGCCGCTGGTCGACAACACACCTACCAGCAACACCTTCCGTTGGACGTGGATGAGCTTCTGCTTCACCTTCTTCTCTTTCGGTGTGGTCCTGTTCATTTACGAGTTCTTCCTGAGCCATCCCGACGATGCGCCAATGGACCCCGTGCTGGCGACGTTTCGGCCGTTGACGCGGAGCCAGAGACGAATTGGCAAATATTTCCTCGTCGTCGCGACTCTCCTGCTGGTGCAGATCGGCGCGGGCATCATCATGGCCCATTCCTACTATGATCGGACCAGCTTCTACGGCATCTCGATCAACGATTTCTTGCCGTTCAACTTCCTGCGCGATGTTCATATCCAGGCGCCGATCATCTGGATCGCGCTTTCCTGGATCGGTGCTGCGCTGTTCCTTGCTCCTGCCATCGCATGTCGGTGGGTCTCGTCTCACGCAAACTCGCCGAGCGCGCGACCTATTTCGAGATCATATTGATCTTCCTTGGCGGCGTGATCGGCACTGGACATCACCTTTACTGGGCGGGCGGCCCGAGCATGTGGGTGCCGATGGGCAGCATGTTTTCCTTCATCGAGGTTCTGCCCCTGGTGCTGCTGATCATCGAAGCGATTAACCACTACCGCCTGATCAAGGCGCACCGGGAGTTCAAATACCACCTCGCCTACACGTACGTCATCAGTGTCGCATTTTGGAATTTCGTTGGCGCCGGCGTGTTTGGTGGCGGCACGCTCAATGCGCCCCTCGTCAACTACTATGAGCACGGCACCTTCTTGACCCTCAACCACGCGCATACGGCGCTGTTCGGCGCCTTCGGCGAGTTGGCGATAGGGCTGATCTATTTTTGCCTACGCTATGTCGCGGCCGATAGGTACCGTTTCGGCGAGAAGCTGGGACTTGCCGCCTTCTGGCTTTACAATGGCGGCCTGGTCTTGTGGATTCTCCTCAACTTCTTCCCCATCGGCTGGGCGCAGCTCGACGCCGTTTATGAACATGGGTTTGCGTACGCGCGCAGCAGCGCCTTCTACAGCACGACCTTGTTCTGGCAGTGGATGCGTCTGCCTGGCGATGTCTTGTTCGCGACAGGCGCGCTGCTGATGGCGTGGGACTTCATCGTCAAGCTGCGGCCGCTGTTTCCCGAGGCCGTGGACCGGCTCATCTTCCGAGCGACGCGACCCTTGCAGTCGGTGTCTGAAGCGGCGGAATGATGCTGCGAAGCAACTCCAAGATCGGTGCCAGGCGATCCCCGCTTCGCCGGATGCAGACGACAGGGGCACGGGTGTCGGCGGATTGGCTGTGCCCAGGCGGCCTACGATAGTAGCCTGCGGCGCTGATTTCGGTCCCGCTGTTATTCGGCGTGCAGGAAGCCGAGACCGCGGATCCCCACATAGTGGATTCGATCATGCGCGTCGCTGCCGATTTGAAGGGCATCGCGCACGCGAATGGGATATTTGCAGTCCATTTCGCGTCGCAGCAGATTTTAGTTGCGCTCAGCCAAGAGTTTGCGGATGAACTGAGGACACCATCGATGGTGTAACCTCCAAGAATTGAGCGGGCAATGATGCGTCCAACTTTCGCGAGGGCAGCGCGTGATTGGCACCCCTTGACCAAGGATAATTGCGTGCATGTCTTTGCAGTAACTCAAACATACCAGCGACGCGATGGAAGCGGATCGGAAGCCATGCGTAACGACTCATATTTCACGGAGGCACTGATTCGTTTCAAAACGAGCGACGCTACCGAGTGTTCGCCGAATTTGAGCGTGTCGCCGGCCGCTTTCCATGCGCCAGATGGCGGTCGTCGCAGGGTTCCCGCGAAGTCATGCGGTGATGCATCGACGATTACCTCCGCATGGGTCAGCAACCCAAGGTGATCGGCACGATGGTCGAGACCGCGATCCGCATAGGAAGTGCACCCGCAACATTTGCTGGCACCACTCACCTCCTGGTCTAACTTGAGCGTGACCTCGCCGACCTGCACGACAGGGACGGTGTGCCGGTATTACCTACAAATCGGCGTAGTTCCTGACCCATCGCATTCAGCCTCTTCCGGCGCGATCGATGGTCGTCCATCCCGCGCCTGCAGCGGCGCAATACCCTCGCTCAGCGTTCTCAGAACTCAGTAATTTCCGAGTCTACCGGTCGAAGAGTGCCGCGCTTATCGTACAATAGACGGGCACGTAGGGATTTTGAGCAGTGCCCATCCGACAGAGATCGACATGATGCTGTGTTAAGAGGGCCGGCCTTTTGAACGCGAGAGCTGTTAGTTTTTCGCGACGGCGTCATTTCGCACACTGCTTGCCTCATCAGGGAAGTCATCGCGGAATCCATGGCGAAGGACCGAATCATGAAAACGTTCATATTGGCGTTATCGGCCTCGGAAGTCGTGCATTTGCTACGAGATGAAACGAAGACCGCCAAGGGTCAACCAGAACTCAATACGACTTGTGAAAAAGATTACATAATCGAGGAGGATTTCGATCACCGCGTCTACGGCATTCGCGACGAAGAACAGTTCGATTTGGTCACCTCGGTGACGACTTTGACGGTAGAGCCGCGCCGTGAAAGCGGTTACTGGATTCTTTCGGTGATCGTTGAGCGCGAGTTCGGACTGGTCTCAACGTCTGAAGAAAATGAAATGACATCTACGGAATTGACCCTTGATGAGTTTGAGCTTGAGCTTAGCGCCAAGGGGCAGAAAGGGATTACCGTCCGCGTTATTACTCAGGCTTCGGCGGTGAAGCGCGATTTTGATTATTGGCTCGCCGACATGCGTGTCCGCCATCCATGGAAAATCGAAGTGGCCCGACCGGACGCGACACTGCGGCGGGAGCGCAACCGATCGATTGCGACCAGCTATCCAGCCCATCCAAAACGGCATACCGACTGAGAAAGGCGGTCAGTATCTTTCCGGACCAGACACTCTTGACAGTGGATGAGCTCGAGATCGCGGGGGTTTGACAGAACGACTATTTCAGTCCTCGCAACCGAGGTGAAAGGGAGAGAGCGCCTCGATCAGATCTATCGGATCGTTGAGGGAGCTAGGAGAACGGCCGGAACGCTCGTCCATAGGGTTGCCCGCATGAAAAACAAGTGTTGGCGATGAGTGTTCTGTTTTATTTTGCTGGTTATCGCGGGGACATGGGCGATCGCCTCCGGCCGAAACATTCTCGCTCCGGGCGATAACAATGAGCTTTACCTCATTACCAGACGCAGCTCGGACGTTCGAATATCACCGAAATTTACCATGCTACGCAATCATGCTCGGCTACTCTCGCATCAGCAGGTGACTGAGAAAGTTCACGCTGGACGATCTGTAGTAGGGGAAATGACCGCCGATCCACGCTCATGCTCCTGTCCAGCTTGGTTCCTTATCGTTGTCTCCTTGTGGCCGCTCGACGTGTTCGGGAGCAGCCATGCTGCTAATCACCACGGAAGATATCATTTGCCAAAATGGCGACGATGCTAAGTATTTTCCGAGCCTACTTCGTCAGTCTGACGCCGGTTATGGTCGCGTCGTACTCGCTTAGGCCTACCCAAGCATGGTGACTACATATTCGTCCTGAAGGAGGATCAAATGGAAAGAAATGACTCTGTTATCGCCGTTTTCACCGAACACTCCACGGCTGAAACGGCCATCAAGAAGCTAATCGCCGCAGGCTTCGACATGAAGAACCTCAGTGTTGTCGGCAAGGGGTATCACACTGACGAAAAGGTCGTCGGATTCTACAACACCGGGGACCGGATCAAGTTTTGGGGCACGCGCGGTGCGTTCTGGGGGGGCTTTTGGGGCTTGTTCCTGGGTGGCTTATTCATGACCGTTCCCGTCGTCGGGCACGTTGTCGTGCTCGGATATCTCGCCACAATCTTGATTGCTGGCATCGAGAATGCGGTCGTGGTCGGGGGGCTGAGTGCGATCGGCGCGGCGCTCTATAGCATTGGTGTGCCGAAGGACAGCGTGATCCAATACGAAACCGCGTTGAAAACCGATAGCTTTCTGGTGATGGCACATGGCCCGGCGGCAGAAATCGCGCGCGCGAAGACGATACTCGGCACAGTCAATCCGACCCGCCTCGACGTGCATACGGGCGTCAAAACTGGAGAGCCCGCCGTCGTTGCAGTGGGTTGATCCGCTCTGTCACACAGACGTCAGATAAGTGAACGAGAAACAAGGGGAGATGTCGTCAGAATTCTTGTCGCCCCAATCGTGACCGGAACGCTTGTGCTCGCTGACACGCGGCCCAGCGCAGTCGAAACCCGCCTCCGTCTAGGGCGCCGTTACGTTTGGCTACTATGGTGGGGATAGGAAAGCTGTACGCTAAGACGCAGGGTGAGGTGCCAATCTAGCAACCAAGGCTGCGGGACTTCGACGTGAAGGTGCAAACCAGGGCAACATCGCACAAACGAGTTGCGACTGCGGGAGCAGTAGTGCGGAACGGCCGCGACAATGCTGTTGTCCGAGGCGATCTTGGTGACGAACTCCGCTGCTGGCCCAATAGCCATTCCGATATTTTGCAGCCTTGCGGGTCATTGAGACCGTTACAGCATTTCTCCTTGTCGGAATGGCAATGGCCAGTGAAGAGCAGCATGACAACGGCAAGAGCCTACCCGGCTGCAGGGAGTCGCCCGTCATTGCGTACTGGATTGTGCCGGCTGTCGTTGACGTTCCCATCATTGTTTGGGCTCTATTGCGCCATCCGCTCACGCGACCGATCAGGACTTCGAGGTAAGCGATGCATACTTCATCTTGATCGCTCCGGGTTTGCCGGGACGATGAGGATGAGTCCGACACAACCGATCAGCGCGAAAAGCGCGCCGTAATAGAACACGGCGACATGGCCGATCCGGTCCCAGAGCAGGCCGGCGACAACGCTGGCCACGAGTTCCAGCAGCCCGACGCTCGTGCTGTACCAGCCGACGGCGCTGGCGCGCAATTCGTCCGGTACGAAATCCGACGCGAACGCCTTGCCGACCGCGCGAAATATCCCCTGATACAGGCCGTAAAAAACGAAGAACCCCGCGATCATCAGGGTATTTTGCGTCAACGCGAAGCCGAGATAGGCGATCAGGAAAATCACGAACGAGGCGAGCAGGAGATTCCGCCGACCCCATCGATCGGACAGCGAGCCCGCCGGATAGGAGATCAA
The DNA here is from genome assembly GCF_049586575.1 of Bradyrhizobium sp. Taxonomy (GTDB): domain Bacteria; phylum Pseudomonadota; class Alphaproteobacteria; order Rhizobiales; family Xanthobacteraceae; genus Bradyrhizobium. Next base: position 7,525 of record NZ_JBAVCF010000010.1, on the reverse strand, counting down.
CGCAGCGACGAGATTGAAGCCGGCGTAAATCAGGATTGTCTTTTCAAGCGAAGCTCCGACGTCCTGCGTGCGCAGAATCAAGAACGAATTGCTGGAGTTTCCGATCCCGAACAGGGCGGTCGCCAAGAGGTATCTCCAATACCCTTTGGGAAACCGGCCCAGGCTGATGTCTATTTTCGATTTTGCGGAGAAAGGCACACGCCGTTCCTTGACAAGCAGGACCATCAAGAACGCGAGCAGGCCGGGGATGACCGCCAGGTAAAAGATCGTGCGGATATCGACATGAACGGCATAGAGTAGCAACGCGGCCAAGAGCGGCCCGAGAAAAGCGCCGGCATTGTCGCCGACGCCCTCGAGGCCAAAGGCCCGGCCTCGGTTTTCTTCGTCAACAGAGGACGCGATCAGGGCATCGCGCGGAGCGGAACGGGTGCCAGCGCCCACCCGATCGAGCAACCGTGCGCCGAACAACGCCGGCCAGACGGTCGCGAGCCCCATCAGCGGCTTGGCGCTCGCCGCCAGAAGATAGCCGAAGATGGCAACCGGTTTGCGTCTTTGCAGCTTGTCGGAAAGCGCGCCGGAAAATCCCTGCACGATGTTCTGCGCGGCCTGCGCGAAGCCGTCGACAAGTCCGACAATGCTGCCGCTTGCCTTCAAGGTCTGCGTGAGGAAGACCGGCAGGACGGGGTAGAGCATCTCGGTCGAGATGTCGGCGAACAGGCTCGCGGCAGCGAGAAGGAAGGTGTTCCGCGAAAGGCCGGCGAAGTAGCGCTGAACTGAACCGGCCATCGGCTCCTCACTCGATTAGCGCCAGCGTCATGCCGCCGAGCGCGCTGATAACCACGACAAGCAAAGGCGGCGCACGCCATGCCATCAGAAGAACGAAGCCGACCAGGGCGATGCCGAAGTCCTGAGGGCCTTTGACCGCACTGGTCCAGACGGGATTGTAGAGCGCAGCACCCAACAGCCCGACAACGGCGGCATTGACGCCACGCATCATCGCCTGCGCGTCGGCGCGCCTGCGGAAACTGTCCCAGAACGGAAGCGTTCCAAGCAGGATGAGGATGCCGGGAAGAAAGCTGCCGATCAGGCCGAGCGCCGCGCCGGCCAGGCCGTGTGGCGTCGGGCTGATGACAGTCCCTAGATAGGCGGCGAATGTGAACAGCGGCCCCGGCGCGGTCTGCGCCGCACCGTAGCCGGCCGTAGCCGGCGAGAAATGCATCGTCGCTGACCCAGCCCGGCGTCACGAACGCGTAGCGCAGCAGCGGCAGGACCACATGGCCGCCGCCGAACACCAGCGCGCCGGAGCGGTAAAAAGCGTCGAATAGAGCGACGGCGGACGAGCCCGTCAGGCTCCGCAAAATTGGCAATCCTGCGAGAAGAACAAAAAAAGCCGTCAGGCTCGCAAGGCCGGCCGTGCGCGACACCGGCATAGCGACGTGACCGGACGGGGTTTCCGGCGCATTACGGCAAAGCCACAAGCCGGCAATACCTCCGAGTGCGATCGCGCCGATCTGCGCAACCGATGCGCTGCTGAACAGGATGATCAGCGCGGCGACCAGGGCGATGGATGCGCTTTCCCGGTCGGGGCAGAGCGAGCGCGCCATGCCCCAAACGGCCTGAGCCACGATGACCACGGCGACCAGCTTCAGGCCGTGCAGCAATCCCGACCCGGCCGGGCCGCTCGGCGCAGCTGCATCGTAGGCGAACAACACGAGCACGATTGCCGAGGGCAAGGTGAAGCCGGTTCACGCAGCGAGCGCGCCACGATAGCCGGCGCGCATCAGACCGATGGAAAATCCGACCTGGCTGCTGGCAGAAACTGACACAGCCGACGAGATCGGCATAGGCGTGTTCATCAATCCATTTGCGCCGTACCACGAACTCTTCGCGGAAATATCCGATATGCGCGATCGGCCCGCCAGGCTCGCCTGACCCTAAAATGAAAAAAGAGGCCCCGGATCACCGGAGCCTCTCGTTTCCACCGAGCATATTCATTTTGCGCCACTAGCCGGCATTCAAGGATAAGCTTGCCGTTGGTTCGCTGCGCTACCGCGAGCAGACGTTGTGATTGCGCAGACGCAGAATTAATGGCCACCTCAATTCCGCTGCCGCTGCGTGCCTCTTTTGGGTAGAGGCTGCTCGTCAACGTAATCCGCGGTATTGACGACCGGAATGGTTCCGATCGAGTTAGGAACAACCGGCGGCATGCTCGGACCGCGCACCGCAGGCGCTTCTCCCGACGGATCAAGCGCCAAGGTCTGCTCGATGTCCTTCACCAGGGTCACTTCGCGTGCCTTGACCAGGCGTAGCACCCAGCCCTGATGTTCCTCACCGAGGCGCAGGCGAACAACTTTATTCGTTCCTTTCTCCAGAAAAATTCCGATCTGGACGTTGGTGCCGATTACCGTTCCAATCAACGAAACTGCAGGGTGCTCCGGCTCCGGCGGCTTGGCCGGTTGCCGTAACGCCGCCGGCGCAACATTGGTCGGCGGGGGTGCTGGCGAACGGCGGGATCGCAAAAAGATTGGCCGCTCGCGTGTGACCGACAATCGCGCAAGCGGCAGCTCCCACAACGGATTTGCCGCAAGCGCGGGAGGCTCCGCATTGGACCGCGCGCCGAGCAGCGCGACGCTTGCCAACAATAAGAAGAAGCGACCTGGTTTCATTCAATCATACATGCGACCGCTACGGCCACTCGCGACGACGAAAACGGACCGAATTCGAAGATAGCTGTCGAATATCCTTTAATGTTGGTGCTCTTTCTCGGCTGCGTATGCCAGCACGACGGGTTTGCCACCCTGCGAGATTCTGGCGACCACGCTCACCTTGCCGTCCTTGTTGAAGGCCACGTGAATGCGGGAAAATTTGCCGTTTGTTTCGTCGATCAAATACTCCCACGCCTCGCCATATTCCTCTGCGTCGCAATCGGCGTCGTTGCTGGTTCGCCACGGTTTGCCCAGCAAGCGCGCGACGTCCTCGCGGGTGGCACGGCCGACCTCGATCTTCAACGCCTGCCTGGTTTGATCGTCCTGTGCTGCCACCGGGCTCGTGCAGATCCAGGTGACCAGGCTGGCGACCTCCGTGTCTTGTGCGACGGAGAGCGACGCCAGCCCGAACACGCCGGCCAGGATCAATGGGATCCTTGCTTTCATTTGCAGTCTTTCCTGCTAGTGGCCGTGGCCATTGTCGTCGCCATGGCCATCGTCGTGGTCATGGTCGTCGCCGTTGCCCGCTGCTGCCGCCGGGCCGGTGAGCCTGATGATGTGCATCCCGGTGCCGGCGCGATCGGCAATGTAGATCAGGCCGCGATCATCCACCTCAACATTGTTGGTGTGGATGGCGTTGACGGTGTGGCCGTCGCGGCCCGTGTTGGGCATCGTGCAACCCGGACCGGCCGAAGGTCCTCCTTTCGGGCCGCAGCCCGTGTCGTTCGGCGCCGGGATGAAATAGGCGATCGCGCGCGGCTGGTCAGGATTGCGAATGTCGAACACACGCAATCCGCCGGTGAACCATGCGAGAATCGCTAACCTGCCATAGTAGGGTGGGTAGAACAGCTCCGTGGAGGAGTGGATGCCGAAACGGGCGCCCTGGTTGCAGAAGTTGTTCGGAGCTGTGCCCACCGGCGCATCCTGCGGGGTGACGGTGGCGCCGTAGATGCCCGCCTGCGCGCAGTTCGTGGTGCCGCAGTGGGTGTCCGCCACGCCATTTCCGGGAACGATGCCCACCCATTGGTAATTGAACCCGTTTGGCACATCCATCATCGTGCGCGCCGGATCATTGGGATCTTCGGCGATGTGTTTCGGATGCGCCTCGTCGGTGACGTCATAGAGCCAGGCCGCGTGTGGAGCACTGCCGGCCGCGCATTCGTTACCACCTTCTTCGGACGTGACCAGGATCAGGTTGCGGGGTCTGCCGTCTTCTTCGCCGAAAATGGGGAACGAGGTGTGTCCGCCCTGCAGGCTGGTGCCCGGCAAGGTGAACCATCCGAGCTGCGGGGCCAGCATCTCGCTTTGGGTCGGACTCTTGGCGCAGTTGGCTGACGCGCCGTGTGCCGTGCAGCCGTTCAGAACTTTGCTGCGATCGAGTATCTGCACCACGCCGTTGCTCCCGACGCCATAGGCACCGTAAAGGCGGTTGCCCGCAGAAATCGGTCCGTGAATGCCGGTCGGTGGCGTCACAAGCCCTTCGGGGGCTGTGCCCGTCGCCGTTGGCTGCTGGCCCACCAAGCCGAAGTCGCGAATATATTCGGGGTTTGCCGGATCGTGCAGGTTGTAGATCTTCATGTGCTGGGTGGAGCCGCTCTGCCGCCAGCCCGGCGCAGAGTCGGAACTACCGGCCGAAGCCGTGCCGTCATTGGCGACGAGGTAAGCAACGCCCGAATAGCATTCCCACCAATCCTTGTGAGTGTTCGTCGCGCCTGAATCGATTGTCTTCAGCAAGGTCGGACTGCGGGGATTGGTCACGTCCCAGATTTCGTGCGATTCCGTGCCCGGTTGGCCCGATGAGTTGCCGTTGGTTCGGAGCATGTAATAGTGGCCGCGCTTGCGCTCGGCTTCGGCTCGCGAGCTAGACGGCAAAGTATCGCCGCCGCAGACGTGAACTATCTGGTTGCCGGCAGCGTCGAGGGAGCCGGTGCAGGTCGCGCCGTCCGACGGCGAGTTCGGGATGTGCACGAGATAAACCGGGTGGCTGGGATCGGTCACATCGAGAAGCGATGTCCCGTTCACTTCGTTGGCGAGGTTCAGCCGGTTAATTGCGCAGCCCGCATGATGGGCCATGTAGGCAATGTAACGGTTGCCCTGATGCACGACGAGCGGCTGATAGGTCGAGCGTCCGTCCAGACTGTCGTAGCCGAGCAGCTGGGTGTTCCATTCGGATTGCGCTGTTCTCACGTCCTGACAAGTCGGCGACAGAACGGGACACATCAGATTCGGCGGCGGCGGTGTCACTTGCGGCCGCTTGCCATGATCGAAATGCGCCAGGGGAAGATCAGGACCGTACGGCGGGTAGTTCTGCGCAACGGCGTACGCCCCGAACAGGAACGCGCTAGCGCTAACCGAAATCGTTGGCAGAAGAGATACAAGCGTCTGACGGAATAACTTATTCTTCTTGGCAAACATGGTTGCCCCCTCCCCTTTTTCGAAGTGAATCGACACGTTCGCTGTCCACCCCTATGCGGTGCAGCTTTCCATGCTCGCGCTGATGTCGTGGGAAAGAATTAACCAGGCAAATTACCTCAGCCGCGCCTCAGCAGCTGACGCAATCCGCGTCAAACACAATACTCAGATAACGTCGACGTCTGCACGCCGCGGAGCGCCGACCAAAGTCAAACCCTCCCCAAATCGTTTCGTCCCGTAATTGCTTTTTATCTCGGCATCCGATGCCGCTAACGGAGAAAAGCTATCCACGGTTATTAAAATCTGTCAAGCAACGTTGTCTTTCTGCATAGCAGCCTTGAAATACGATCCGCGCCGGTCATTCTCACCGCCGTCGATGTGAACTCCTTCGCAAATCAGGTCTACGAAACTTGCGAAAATTGCCTAGATGGGATCGTCAGTCGAGAGTTCCGTCTTGATCTACCATCGTGCATTGCAGACGAAATTAGCCTCTGCGACCACAGCACGACCGCGCGCCATGTCCTCGGCGTAGTTTGTGGCTTCGATCATTGCCAGTACGGCGACGCGAGTTACTGCGAGGCCAAACAGATTTCGGGAATGCCGGCGTCATTCTTGATCACCTTCTTGCGTACGGTCGACGCAGCCATCTCTCGGAGTCGCAGGAGACAACGGTCCGGATTCTAAATCTGAGTTTTGTATTTCAGATCAATCGAGTGATGCTGAGCACGCATCACTCCCTCCCTGCAATTCTAGCGAGAATATTCCGAGGACGACGGCGTGTCTACTGTCCAACCCGGCCAGTGGTACAATTTCCTCGGCTCAGGCGGGTAAATAGGCGCGGAACGGCACTTGCGTAGCCCGAAATTGTCGTTGCGCTGTTCTTCGTTACTCGTGTCCTTGTCGCATCGCGTTTTCGTGGTAACAACCGCGCTTCATCATCAACAGGAGCGATTGACTTGAAGAAAGCTAAGGCTGCCAGGAAAACCAGCAAGCGACGCGAATGGACGAAAGCCGATCTAAGAGAACTCAAGGATCATTCAAAGGCGCGAACGCCGGTGGTCAAAATAGCAAAGCTAACCAAGCGCTCGGTCGGAGCCCTCCGCCAGAAAGCGTTGCACTTGGGGATAGGACTGGGCCATCGGCGATAACTGCTGGTGCGCCGCGCGGCATGACGAGAAGAGCACGCCGCGCGGCGGTGCGGGCCCCTAACGGCTTTGACTTCAAGGTCGGCAAATTGCCAGATGGTTCTGGATGGTGAAATTCGCTGCCACAAAGCCAGCGGCATTTAAAGCGGTCAAGAACTGCCCTTTGACCTGTGGCCGAGGCAAGTTAACAGCTACGTTGCAGATGATCGCCTGCCGGGTAGTGTCCTATGAGCCACGCCTCAAATTCTCAAACCCCACTAAGGACATCGTTCAAAATCAAGCTGAACGGCGAGCCCGTGATCATTGACACCGTTGGACGAGCCTACCGGTTCATAACCAGCCTAAGTCCCGTGGAATGGATGGAGTTTCGCTCTTTGCACGCTGAGGCGAAGGTCGCGCTGGAGGCTGCGGCAAAAAATGCGATGTAGACTATAGCGATGCAACTTTTGCACATCCTGCAATTATTGGTGTTAATGACGTTGGCGAACGGCACGCCGATCGTTGCGAAGAAGATTTTCGGCTCGCGTTTTTCGTTTCCACTGGATGCCGGAACTATAGTTTTTGATGGGCGGCCATTGCTTGGGCCATCGAAAACCATCCGCGGTATTTTGATTTCAGTCCTCCTCACGACAGCAAGTGCGCCGCTTGTCGGTCTGGATCTGACGATCGGTGCAATCGTAGCAGGCGCGGCTATGGCGGGCGACTTGTTCTCCAGTTTCGTGAAGCGCCGCTTAAACTTTCCGCCAAGCAGCCAGGCGCTCTGCCTCGATCAGGTGCCCGAATCGCTATTTCCGATGCTGGCATGCCGCGATGCACTTTCATTGACGATCGCAGACATAGCGCTTGGCGTCGGGATCTTTTTTGTTGGCGCGCTAATTCTGTCCCGTCTTCTATTCCGGGCCCACCTGCGCGACGAACCATATTAGCGCGACGTTAACCCGAATGAAGGCAATGCAGGGTGATTTCCGGCGGACAGTTGAAACGAACAGGAACGACGCTCGATCCAGCACCCACGGACGTGTAGCCAGTCATGTTGTGATACTTCCAAGCTCCCGCCCCCATCCGTCGAGGCAATACTGCGTCAAGTATGATCGGAATAGATCCTGGCAGACAGATCTGGCCACCATGCGTGTGTCCGCTCAGCAACAAACTGAAATTGGCATGAGCCGCATGGCGATAGATTTCCGGTGTGTGCGACAATAAGATGGAGAACTTGCCAGACGGTATCTGCGATGCAGCCTTTTCGATATTGTCGACCTTGAA
>NZ_JBAVCF010000009.1:0-3865 GCF_049586575.1 Bradyrhizobium sp. | reverse complement strand
GGGATATCTCGCATACTGCCGGCGCGGGAGGCGAAACCGCGTTTACGGCCGATTCATCCCGAACCTTAAACTGTCCTTCAAATTTTACCGGTCATGATCGCCTCAACAGCCGGTCAGCGGCGACATGGGGCGTTTTTATAAACTGGACAGGGGCCGCGCGCGGACAACAGCGCGGGCCAACAATAAACGGGGAGACTAACATGTTTCAGGGATCTTTCGATCTGGATGCGGCAACACCGGTGCAGGCGTCGGGCATTCCGGATCTGCTGTTCGAGCGCGGGCTCTATTGGGCGAGCGGCCGTTCCGGCGTCGTCAATCTGATCGCCGCGCACAAATGGTTCAATCTTGCCGCCGTGAAGGGCCGCAGCGATGCGATCCAGATGCGCCGCGAGGTCGCCGAGCTGATGTCGGAAGCTGAAATCGCAGCCGCGCAGCGCGAAGCCCGTGACTGGATGAGCACGCATTGATCGTCGAGCGCTGACGCCCGATCACTGTGGTTTGGCTTACGGACCGTTGATCGCCGGCTTTCGCTGCCGAAGGGGCGCGGCTCCTCGCAAGGGGCGGCCGCGCCCGGCTGCGACCTTCCGCTGCGTCGACAAGGACGGCACCCGTTGTTCCCCGACCTTTGCGAGAAACTGAGCCCTCCAAATTTTGAACTTTAGATTGCCGCAGATCGCCTATACTCCCCTCTGGAATGAGTGGGGCTCAATTGACCGAAAAATCGGATGGTTCGGCGTTCCGGCAGTGGTTCGCCATTGCCGCGCTTATCGCAGGCATGACGGCGCTGCGGTTGATTTACGCCAGTGCGATCGATCTGCGGACGGACGAGGCCTATTACTGGACCTGGTCGAAAGAGAATGTGCTTTCCTTCCTCGATCATCCGCCCATGATTGCCTGGTTGATCCGCCTGAGTACTGCGGTCTTTGGCGATACCAACCTCGGGGTCCGCTTGCCGGGCATTCTGGCGATGCTGGCGACGCAAGGGCTGCTCGCCGATATCGTATGGCGCGTGACGCGCGACTTCCGCGCGGTCGTCATCGCGGTCTCGATGATGGAAGCGTCGCTTTATTTTGGCTTGCTGATGTCCAAGGTATCACCCGACGTCGCGCTGATTCCTTTCGTCATGGCGATGGCATGGGCGCTGGTCCGGCTCGCCGAGAGCAACGATGGGCGCTGGTGGCTGGCCGCCGGCACTTTCGCAGGTTTGGCGTCGCTTTCGAAGTTCACCTGCGTCCTGCTGCTTCCGGCGGTGCTGGCGTTCATGTTTGTGCCGCGGTGGCGCGGGCGCTGGCTGCGCAGTCCCTATCCCTGGGTGGCAGCTTTGATCGCGCTCGCGCTGTTCCTCCCCGTTCTGATCTGGAACATGCAGCACGGCTGGGCATCGTTTCGCTTTCAGTTTGTCCGGGTGGTGGCGACCCATCCGTGGTCGCTGCGCACGCTCGGCGAATTCATCGGATTGCAGCTTGGACTGGTCGGATTCGTCCTGCTGCCTGTCGTCCTGGCCGCTGTCGTGTTGACCGCGGGACGCGGCTATCGCCGGTTGGATGCGGTCGCGATCCTGCTGTCGACAGCCGTGATTTTGCCGTTGCTTTACCTGGTGTGGAAATCGCTCCGTCTGAGGATCGGCGACACCTGGCCGATGTTTATCTGGCCGTTCGGCTTTGCCGCCGCCGCCATCAATCTCGCGATGCAGCCCGACAGCCGCCGGAGATCGTTTGCCCGCTGGGCCCATGTGGCGATCGTTTCCGGCGTCGCGTTTGTCGTTGCCGTCTTTCTTTATTCCGTCGCAGCGCCATGGAATCTGATCGGAAGGACCGATCCGATCGGCCGCGAAGCCGGCTATGAGCCTATCGCGCGCCACGCCGAGGCTGAACTGAAGAAGACTGGCGCCACCTGGATCGCTACCACGGACTACCGGACTTATTCGATGTTGCGCTGGTTTCTCAGGGATCGCGTGCCGGTGGTCCAGATCAACGAGCGCGGACGTTACATCGGCTTTCGCCAGCCCGATATGAGCCGGATCAAGGGCCACGCCGGCATCTATGTTGCCCGCGAGCCCGACAACAACCCGGGCAATCCGCTATGGCCCGTCATCACGGCGACCCGGGAGCCGCTCGAAAGGGTCAACCGCGTCTGGCGCGGGACCGTGATGGACACCTATGCGCTGGAAAAATTCACCGGGTGGACGCCGCAGCTTTCACCGCCGCCGGATTCGCCGCTGTTTCGCTGGTACCTGCTGGCGGGCGCCGGAGTCTTTCCGGCTCTTTTATCCCACCCGGATTTCATGATCTCGGCGCGGTCGATCGGCTGAAAAAAGCTGGGCCTGAGCAGGGTAACCGTGAAAGCAGAAAAGAAGGCTGAAAAATATGGATTGGCGGAGCCGGAGGGATTCGAACCCTCGATAGGCCTTTACAAGCCTATAACGGTTTAGCAAACCGCCGCCTTCAGCCACTCGGCCACAGCTCCGTTCAGCGCGGATATGCCCGACACCGCGCCAAGCCGCAAGCAGCAGATTGACGGATGGCCGTTTCATTGGCGATACGGCCTTGCCCGGCTAGCGGCCCATCCGCTTTGCGTGCTTTTTGTGCAACATCTTCCAGAAACATCGATCTGAAAACTGGTCTCCCGCCGTCTTTTTATTGCGTGTGCGGAAGCCTTCGGTAATTCTCCGAAGCGCGACGGAGGGGGGGCTCCCGAGGTCGTTCTCGGCGGTTCGCAGGAATTCCCGCGCTGACGCGGGAGAGGCGAGGGCGCTAAGAAGCTGAGCAGTGTTCCCGGGGGACATATCCTGGGGGGTATGGGGGAAGCTGCTCAGCTTTTTTGGCCTCTGTCGAATGGCCGCCACGGCGTAAGACGCCATCCTTGCAACACTCAGCATCAAGTTTATCGGCCAAAGCGCAGTTGCGCGCTCGGCGCAGGCAGGCGTGCGCTTTCGATCCTCACTTCAGTGGAATCAGCTCAGCCACCGCAGCCGTCGATTCGACGAAAGCCGGCGGGCAATTGTCGGCGGCGAGCTTGAGCAGCCTTTGCGCTTCCTTCTTGTTCTTCTTCAGAAGCGCGAACTCGCCGCTGTAGAAATTGGCTTCGCAGGTTTGCGCCACCTTGACTTGCGGATCGTTATCGGACGCTGCGGCAAGCGTCTGTTCAATGGTCGTCTCGCCGAGGAACAGGCGAATCACCGGCGCCGGCCAAGCCTTCATGTCGACCTGTTTGGAAGCCTCCGCCAATTGACTTGGCCCATGGATACGCCGTTCGGCAAGCTCGCGCCACAGCGCGGCATAAGCGTCCTTCGGGTTGAGTTGGGCAGCTTTCCTGAAATCGGCTTCCGCATCCGCGTTGCGGTCGCCGATGACGTAATAGGTGACGCCGCGGTCGAAGTAGGACATGGCGTCGTTAGGCTCGAGTTTGATGGCCTTGCCGAAATCCGTGAGCGCCGCGGGACCATTGCCGAGCATGAAGGAGAGACGCCCGCGCGTGAAATACGCGAGCGGATAGTTCGGATCGAGCCGCAACGTGTCGTCCATGTCGTCCATCGCGCGCGCAAGATCGCCCTTCTTCCTGTACAAGTCGCCTCGCAGAAAATGCGCGAAAGCATAGTTCGGATCGAGCGTGATCGCCTGGTTCAAATCCGCCATTGCGCGATCGATGTCTCCCTTGTTCCTGTAGAGGTTGCCGCGCTCGGTATAGGCCCAGGCGTTTTTCGGATCGAGCCGGAGCGCTTCGTTGAAGTCGGTGAGCGCGCGGTCCGGATCCGATTTGCTGAGATAGACGTTGCCGCGATTGAGGTAGGCGGCCGCGGTGGTGCGATTGACGCTGATCGCTTCATTGCAGTCGGCCAAAGCGCGATCCGTATCCTTCTTGGTCC
>NZ_JBAVCF010000008.1:0-1946 GCF_049586575.1 Bradyrhizobium sp. | reverse complement strand
TCGTGGGCCTGTTGGAGATTGACCTTGTCCTTTGCAAGGCGCGCAACCAGGCCGCTGTTGTATTGGGTTCGTTTCGCACAGGAGGTGGCATCTTTCGACTGTCTTGTGGTCTACCCTGCACCCGAATTGCGCGGGACCCTACGCGGTCGCGCCGGCGTCGACGGTGAGCACCGTCCCGGAAATGCTGCGGGCGCCGTCACCCAGCAGGAACTCGACCGCGTTGGCCACGTCGTCGACGTCGGCCAGACGCCGCAAGGAGCTGCGGCGCAGGACGCGTTCGCGTTGCTCGCCGGCAAGCCCGTGCGTCATGTCAGTATCGAGAAATCCGGGCGCCACGGCATTGACGTTGATGCCGAGCCGGCCGACCTCACGCGCCAGCGAGCGGGTGAAGCCGATCATCGACGCCTTGGTGGCCGCGTAGGCCGAAAGCCCGCTGTAGCCAGTGAAGCCAATGATGGATGCGACATTGACGATGCGTCCCATGCCGTCCGACATCATCGAGCGCACCACATATTTGGTGAGCACGATCGGCGACAGTGTATTGAGTCGCACCAGCTGTTCGATCTTGGCATTGTGCATCATGGCGAGCGCGCCGTCGTGGCCGATCGCGGCATTGTTGACCAGCCCGTAAAGCGGACCGAATTCCTGGCGCAGAGTTTTGACCAGCTCGGGAATCTGCTCGATCGCGCCGAGATCGAACGGCGCAAAGTGCAGCGGCGCCTGGTGACCGGACTCAGCCTCGGCGATCGCCTCGGTAATCTCCTTGCTTTTGCTCCGCGCCACCGCGATCACGCGATAGCCGACTGAGCTCAGCTTGCGGGCAATGGCAAGCCCGAGCCCGCGGCTTGCTCCGGTGACCAGCACGTTGCGCACGGTTTCGGTCATCGATGCACCAATCGCTTAGGACCGCCGCGCCAGCTTGCCGGTCGCGGCGACGGCAAGTGCGGGCACGATGCTAATGGCGGCCGGAACCTTGTGTCGCGGCAGTGCGTTGCGGCAGAGCTTCAGAATCTCGGCCTTGACCTCGGCTTCGTCCTCGGCGCGTTCGCACGCGGATTTCAAAAGCACGTCGGCGATCACAATGGCGCCGGTAAACGGACTGCGCTTCGGCCGCACCAGCGACATGCGCACTTGCGGATGCCGGTTGATCACAGCCTCGACTTCTTCCGGGTGAACCTTCAGGCCGCCGATATTAATGATGCCGCCCCGCCGCCCGACGAAATAAAAACGATCGCCGCGGCGCTCCACCATGTCGCCCAAATCGACGAAGCCGTCGTCGTCGCGCAGCGTGGCGCGGCGCGCGACATAGCCCGATGCCGCACCCGCCGTCGTGCACGGCATCGAGATAAGAAGCCGGAAATCGGGCACGGCCGTCATTGACCGCAAATCCGACGGCCGGAATTGTTGCGGCGCCAAAACGACACCAATCCCGCCTTGGTCTGCCGCTTGCGCTCGTAGTGGCCGACCAGGGGAGGGCGCGCGCATAATCATGCCGCGAGCTGCATCACGACGGTACTGCGCCGAAAATCCTCGTTGCCCGCGTCCTAATACGCATTGACGTAAGCACGTTTGGAAAAGAGGGTCAGCAAAATGATCTTCAAGTCGAGGAGCAAGGACCAGTTGTCTATGTAATACAAATCATGTTCCACTCGGCGCTGCATCTTCTCCAGCGTATCAGTTGTGCCGCGATGGCCATTCACCTGCGCCCATCCGGTGATGCCCGGCTTGATGTTGTGCCTACGCGCAAATGGCAAGATGCGGCCTTCGAAGAGTGCGTTATGAGCAGTCGCATGCGGCCTTGGTCCGACAATCGACATCGTCCCCATCAGAACGTTCAGGAGTTGAGGAAGCTCGTCGACGTTGGTCCGGCGGAGGATGCGCCCCACGTTGGTCACGCGCGCATCGTTACGCTTGGTTGGTACGAATGGACCGGTGTTGTCTCCGCA
>NZ_JBAVCF010000007.1:0-24581 GCF_049586575.1 Bradyrhizobium sp. | reverse complement strand
GGTATAGGCGGTGCCGAAGCGCTCGTTGAGCGCGCGCGCGATTTCCGAAAACGTCATCCCCTTGTCGAGATACTCGCGCAACGCCTTCGAATGCGCCTCTTCCCACGTCGATTGCATCGCTAGTGCTCACTTTCCGAAGTTCGCGCCCTGTCTCAGCACCCACCTTTCACGAACTTCGAAAGTCATGAGCACTGGCAAGCGTATTGATCTTGGTGCCGCTTGCCATCTGAAGTTGCCGGACGGGGTCCGCCGCTCGAGGTGCAGCAACTTCAAATCGGCGGCAGTGATTCCCTGAAGTTTCACGTTGTGTTCCCTTTATTTCGGATATTCCGAAATAAGTCAAGCTTGATTTCGGATAATCGGAATTGCTAGGGTGGGCACAGAATCGATGGCGACAGGAGGCAGCCATGCTGGAACTCAAGATGATCGAACGGGGGCTATCCAAGCCGGGGAAGACCAAGGGTGGTCTCGCGGCGGCCATGGGCGTTCGCCCCGGCGCCGTGTCGGAGATCCTCGCCGAGGCGCGCCTGATCAAGGCTTCCGAACTTCAGCCGATCATCGACTATCTCGAACTTAACGCGGTGCCGATCATGGGAAGGGTCGGCGCGGGCGCTTCCATCGGTCCGGAGCTCGAACAGCTGCCGCCGGAAGGACTGGGCGAGGTCGAACTGCCGTTCCCGATCGCGGAAGAAACCATCGCGTTCGAGGTAGTCGGCGATTCCATGCTGCCGAAATACGAAAATGGCGACATTATCGTGGTCTACCGCGACCAGCGCCATCCGCTGTCGAGCTTCTATGGCGAGGAAGCCGCCGTTCGCCTGAAGAGCGGCGAGCGCTACCTGAAGACGATCGAGCGCGGCAAGACCGCCCACGTCGTCAACCTCACGAGCTTCAACGCCAAGCCGATTACCAGCGTCAAGCTGGAATGGATCGGGGAAATCTGCGTGACCCTGCCCAGGGGCCAGATCGACCGCCTGCGCGCCAGGGCGGCCGGGCGCTCGCGCCGGAAGGCGGCGGGCCATGGCGGACACAAGGACGGCAAGACGTCTTCGAAGTGAGCGTCAGCGGGCGGGCCGATTCGCGAAGGCAGCCGCGCCCGCCTTGCCGATTGCGGCTTGATTTCTGATAATCCGAAATTTAGATTGCAAAACTTTCGATTTTCAGAAATAGTGGAACCGCAAATCGAAAGGCGATTCCATCCCGCATGCAATATTTTGTCGTCATGATCGATTACGGAAGGCGCGGCCGCGAGGCCATCGTCGATCCCGAAATTACCCGCCGCGAGGTGATCTCGCGCATCTCGTCTGGCGAATACGCCAATATCAGCTTCATCCACGAGATCGCGGACAGGGCCGTCGAGGATGTCACCGAGGAAATTTTGGCTGAAGCCGCCCTCCCCGAGATAACGGCGTCAGAGACCGACCTCGCGAGCCGTTTCGATCACGCACACGATTTGCGCAAACACGAGACGGCATAAACGACGAAGAGGCCATCGGCATCGCCAGCCACAAAATTCTCCCCGCGCTATCCACGCGGGGAGAGGATGGCGACGTTGCGCGTTTGACGAAACGAATTCGCCAAACGCGCCGGTCTTGAAATGCCGATCAGGGCTGCTTCCGGCAAATACCGAAGTCGCAGAGCAGAGAACTGATCTCCTGTCCGTGGGTAAGGCCTGTGCCCGGCGTGAACGAAATGCCGCGCAGCACTTCGCCCGACTTTGCGGTGCGCACCGTGGAGAAGCTTTCGTGCGCCGGCAGCGTGGTCGCGGCGACCTTGTCGGTGATCGACACGAGCCTGTTCGGATCGGCGCCCTGGTCGCCGCCGCCGCTCACGGTGGAAGTGATCGCCCAGATGCTCACCGTGCCGTCGCGATTGACGCGGCCGGTGAGGTTGCGCAGGCCGTCGGTCGCGGGCGCCCACGGCAGGTTGGTCGCGGCATTGATGCCGGTCGGATAGTTCTTCACGGTGTAGGGCACGCCGAGATTGAGGCCCGCCTGCAAGGTGTAGGCGAGCGACCAGGTTTTGGTCGTCGTGTTCAGTACCCACTTCTGCAATCCCGCCGTGGTCTGCGCGGCGGCCCCGGTGAAGGTGGTGCCGTTGAACGTGGTGTCGCCGTTGCCTTCGTCGGCGACGTAGAGCGTCGTGGCGTTGGCGAAGAACACGCCGAACGGGAACATCGGCACCGGCGTGGTGGCCTTGGCAAGGCTGGTCGGAAAGCCGCTCAGCACGCACATGTTGTAGGGCGCAACGCCTTGCGTCTGCAGATTCGCCGCGTTGAAGGCGATTCCCGTCGTCGGCAGGGTCGCCGCGGGATTCGGCACGCCGGAGCCGGTCGGGCATGCCGCCGGCTTGCCGTTGACGGAGCCGGAGGTGTCGATGAAATACACCGTGTTGACGCCGTTGCCGCCCGAGCCCTTGGTCACGTAGATCACGTTGTTGAACACCGTCAGCCCGCGGAAGTTGGTGTCCTTGCCGACCTTGTCGGCCTTGTCGCCGAGCTCGGTGACGCTGAAGGAACCGACCGGCGTCGGCTGGCCGGGATCCATCTGCTGCGACAGCGCCAGCTTCGACGGTGTCATGATCTGGGCGCCGGCGCCGACAATCACGCCGTTCGGCTGCGGGTTGGAGCCGTTACCGGCGTTGCCCGTGGTGTAATAGACGTTGGCGCCGTTGGCGTTGTTCAGGATCGCGGCGCGGCCGTTGTTGCCGCTATACGCATTGGTCTTGGTGAAGCGGAACTGGCCGAACCGGTCGACGCTGGCAATCACGCGGAAATCAGTCGCGGGCACCGGATTGGTCGGGTCGACCACGTCGGGCGTGTTGGAGTTGGACACGTCGATCGCGCTGACCGGCGACAGATAGCCCATGAACGAGACGCTGTTGCGATCGAGCGCCAGGTTGAGCCCGATTTCCGACTTCGACGAGAAGCTCGCGACCATCTGGTCGGTGTCGGTCTTCACGCCGCGCTCGGTGCTGTTCGGCACATGGACGGTCTGCACGACGTCGCCGCTCGGGAAGGGAAGCATCTCGTCGATCAGGATCGGGGCAGTGATGCCGAAGGACCCATCGACGATCGCGTTGTTGAACACCGTCGGATAGGTGCCGTCGGCAGTCGCGGTAACGCAATTCCCGGGCGTGCAGCCCGGCGGAAGCTGGGTCACGCCTGGCGTGATGATGTTGGCCGGGCTGTCATAGACGCTGCGGCTCAGCAGCAGATGGCCGGGGGCGAAAAAAGTGATTTCGTCGGCATAGGCCAGCGTCCCGCCGAGCGCGGTGGTAGCAAGCAAAGCGACGGCAAAACGCGTGTTGAATAGCGACCGTCCGCGAAGCGGACGCGTTTCCTTGACGATCATTTTATATTTCCCGAAGTGAGAAGCTTCGCGAGACGAAACGCCGCGAAGACAGGTGTGAGGCTGAACGGCCGCAACTTGCGCAGGCTCTGTTACAGGAATGCGAAGGGTTTGCGATGTTTGCCGGTTATTCCCGTAAAATTCGGGAATAAGATCACGCCAAATATTCCTGGCTGGTCCGGCCAGCCGACGCGCAGATGCAAATCGTTTTCAATCCCGGCACGGGAGTGAGTTGTTACTCACGCGAGATAAAGAGCTTCAGCGACAATGAGGCAAGCGTCGAGGCAAAGATGATGGCGGCGACCGCGAGCAGGCCGACGACATAGGAGCCCGAAAACTCCTTCAGCCACCCCATCATCGAGGGGCCAACGAAGCCGCCGACGGTGGCGATGGAGTTGATGAAGGCGATCCCGCCGGCGGCAGCCACGCCGGTGAGGAAGCGCGTCGGGATAGTCCAGAAGATCGCGCGCGCCGCGGTCACGCCGATCAAAGCGAGGCTGAATCCGATGACAGCCGAAACCAGCGAGTGGGAGAGGATCGGCGCCAGCAGGCCGAGCGCACCGAGCAAACAGGCGAGCGCGAGATTGGCGATGCGCCTGCCTTTCTCATCGACATAGCGCGCCCACAGGATCATGCCGATGGAAGCAAACAGATACGGAATCGCCGCAATCCAGCCGATCGCCGTATTGGTGAGCTGGTAATCCCTGAGCATCAAAGGCAGCCAGATGCCGATGCCGTACGAGCCGAGCGTGAATCCGAACTGGATCGCGGTGCAGATCAAGACCCGGGGATCCCTGAGCGCCGCCAGCAACGAAGTTCGCGGCCGCTCGCGCACCTCGGAGGCGAGCACGCCATCGAGCGCGTTGCGCTCTTCCGGCGTGAGCCAGCCCGCGGCCTGCGGCCGGTCGGAAAGCAGCTTGAGCGTGATAAACCCGAGCGGAATGCAAGGCAGGCTCAACACCAAGAACAGCCATTGCCAGCCGTGCAGCCCCCAGATGCCGTCCATTTTAAGCAACATGCCGCAAACAGGCGAGCCGACCAGCGACGACAGGGGAATGCCGACCAGAAACCAGGCCAGCATCCGCGTGCGGTATTGCGCCGGAAACCATGCGGCTAGGAAGAACGTCACGCCGGGAAAGAAGCCGGCTTCCATGACGCCGAGCAGAAACCGCAAGGCGTAGAAGCTGTGCGGTCCGACCACGAAGGCGGTCGCCGCCGACACCAGCCCCCAACTGACCATGATGCGCGCCAGCCAGCGCCGCGCGCCGACCCGGTACAACAGGAGGTTGCTCGGAATCTCGAACACCGAATAGCCGAGAAAGAACACGCCGGCGGCAAGCCCGAACTGGGACGGCGACAGCCCCAGTTGCTTGTTCATGGTCAGCGCCGCAAACCCGAGGCTGGTGCGATCAAGATAATTGAAGAGATAGGCGATGGTGAGAAGCGGCACGAACCGCAGTGCGGCCTTGTGCACGGCGCTTTGCAGCACGGCATCGGCGGCAGCCGGCCCGGACAGTCCGGGGTTGCCGGGGACGTCCTCCCGCAAAACTGTCATCCCGCCCCGTCCTTCCCCGTGATGGCTTTTGTTATTGGCCCCGTAAGCCTGCCTTAGCACGAGGCTGCCCAAGACTGCGACCGGGTCCTTAGGACAACGTCAGGCACGGAGGAAGCGGCATCACGCGGGAGCAGTGCCCCCAAAACGCATCGCGGGCAGCGTTTCGGTTGCCCGCGACCGCGAAAGCGATATCCGGCGCCGACTCAGCTGGGGATCGGGAAAAAACTTGTCAGCGAAGAACCTGTCAGGGAAGGATTTGGACTGGCGTGGGAATGGCCGGGGCCCTCGAGATTGCATTCCCGCAAGTGAAACGCGATCTCATCGAGCGCGCGCTGCTCCCAGATTTCGGCCTCCGCAAGCCAGAACAATCTACGCTCGGAATCATGTGACGCACGCTCACGGCAAAAATGCTCCTGGCGGCGAATTACGACGAGCCTGTTCATGAACTCCACTCCTCTGTGAAGCCAGGTAACGGCCAGACGCTAGCAGATTCCATCCGCTCCGTCCGTTTCAATTTGTCGCGATGGGAAGACGAACTTTCCACCACTTGCGCGGCAGCGCAGCATGCCTGCCGATGAGCTGGGATCATGCCTATTGTATGCCACGCGATCTCCGGTACATGATGCGGACTTCCGAACCACCACACCAAGCTGTGAAGGCGTCGATAAAGAAGTCCCTCAAGGGATTCGCATGGGGAGAAAATCATGAAACAACACGACGGCCGCGAGCTCGGCGGCAAAACGCGCTGGTCGATGCGGGGCTGCGCCTGCGGATGCGACAACACGCTGTCGCTGACCAGCTCCGGATTGAACCGGCGCCAGTTCGTGGCGGGAGCTGTTGGGGCGGCGGCGGTGGCGGCCACTGGCGTTGGCCGCGCCGGACAAGCGCTGGCGCAGGCGGCGAGCGAAAAGCCTTATCGCGTCGATGTTCACCACCACCTGTCGCCGCCGAGCTATATCCAGGCCATCGTCGAAAATCATCTCGGCAGCCCCCCGCAAATCAAGTGGACGCCTGAAAAGTCGCTCGCCGACATGGATGCGGCTGGCATCCAGGTCGCCATGCTCTCGGTGACGCAGCCCGGCGTGAACTTCACCTCGGGCGAGACCGCCCGCAAGCTTTGCCGCGAGAGCAACGAATATGCCGCGAAGCTGATATCGGATCACCCCGGCCGCTTCGGCTCGTTTGCGATGATCCCGCTCACCGACACCGAGGGCTCCCTCAAGGAAATCTCCTACGCGCTCGACACCCTCAAGTTCGACGGCATCGGGCTGCTCACCAGCTATCACGACAAATGGCTCGGCGATCCTTCGTTCCTGCCTGTGATGGAAGAGCTCAACCGGCGCAAATGCGTGGTCTATACCCATCCCACGACCGCCGATTGCTGCGTCAACCTCTTGAAGACCGAGCCGCCGACGCTGGTCGAATGGGGCACCGACACAACGCGCACGATCGGCGATATCGTGTTCTCCGGCAATGCCGTGAGGTTCCGCGACATCAAATGGATCTTCTCGCATGCCGGCGGCACCATGCCGTTTTTGATCGAGCGCTTCATCGGCCAGCCGAAGATCGACGCCAAATTCAAGCCGGCGGTGCCGGACGGCGCGCTCGCCGAACTGACGCGCTTTTACTACGACACCGCGCAGACCGCGAACAAGGCGGCGATGTCGGCGCTGACGGCTGTGATCCCGACCTCGCAGATCCTGTTCGGCACCGATTTCCCCTATCGCACCGGCCTCGACCATGTGAAGGGGTTGCGAAGCTGCGGCGTCTTCACGGACGCACAGATCATGGAGATCGAGCGCGGCAACGCCGTCAAGCTGCTGCCGCGGCTCAGTGCATAGGACTGCCAGGATATGGAGCCGGGACGATGTGCCACCTCTCCCCGCATGCGGGGAGAGGTGTGATCAAGCGAACTACTTCTGCGATCCGTCGGCGGCCCAGCGTCCCGGTCCGGCCACGAAGAAGATCAGGAACACGAAGCAATAAAGAATCGCGGCATCGCCGCCATTAAGCATCGGGAAAGTGTTCTTGGGCGAGTGCACCATGAAATAGGCGACCGCCATGTCGCCCGCCAGGATGAAGGCGACTGGCCGCGTCAGGAAGCCGATCACCAACAGCACGCCGCCGACGAGTTCGATGACACCCTGGACCCCCAGCAGCGAGTTCATCGCGGGCTGAACAGGTCCATGCGGAAAGTCGAACAGCTTCGAGGTGCCGTGCTCCAGGAATAACAGCCCGACGACGATACGGACGATGCTGAGTACTTCGGGCGCATACTTGCTGACGCGATCAAGTGCCGACATCGATCAAACTCCCCTGGCCGTGATGAGAATGGACTACCCCGTAACGGGCCACCATAGCCCACGCGGCCGACCATGGGGAACGCTCGGGCGCAGCTGGCCAAGGCTTGATTCACAACATCTTGATTCACAACATCTTGCTTCGAACATCACCTCGTTGCGGCGCAAACAGGGCTGTGGTCCAAAGCGGCAGAAGACGCCTCTGGTCGGCCCTCGAAGGTTGCTATCGGGTGTGACAGTCCCTATATGCCGACCAGTGGCCACTTTCCGAAGTTCATGCTCCACCGCCACGCCTGGTTCAGAAACTTCCAACAGGCGGCACTCGTGGAGTGGATCGGCTCCCGCAGCAAAGTCCGCTCGAAAACACGACGCCTCAGCTAAGCCAAATCCTATGGATAACATCGGTCAACGGCACGTCGCTGCGACGTGTGCGTCATGGATCAGGACAGCCAATGCCTACCGAACTTGCCGCCGTGCAAGCCGTTCACAAGCCGTGGGGGGTCCGCGATCTGCAACCCTGGAGCAGCCTTGACGCTTCAGGCGATGCCATCGGCGAACTATGGTTCGAACGGCCCGGCAAGCCTGCTCTTAACCCCGTCTTGCTCCTCAAACTCCTGTTCACCAGCGAACCGTTGTCGATCCAGGTTCATCCGGACGACACTTTCGCTCGCGCGATGGGAATGCCGAATGGCAAGAGCGAGGCCTGGTATATCCTTTCGGCCGAACCGGACGCGCGGATCGGCGTGGGCTTGAAGCACCGGATAACGCCACAACAATTACGCGGGTCGATCCAGAACGGTTCAATCGAAGAACTCCTTCACTGGCGCCCTGTCGCCAAGGGCGACGTGATCTACATCCCGGCCGGCACCATCCATGCCATCGGCGCTGGAATCGTGCTTGCTGAAATTCAGCAGCGCAGCGACACGACGTTCCGCCTGTTCGACTTTGGAAGGCAGCGCGAGCTGCATGAAGACAACGGCGTCGCGGTTGCTCACCCGTGGCCGCTTCAAGCGCCCTGCCATCCGATCCGCCTCACGGCGGCCCGGACGGTCCTGATCGCGAGCCGGCATTTCGTCCTGGAGCGGATCGAGTTGACCGAGGGTTCAAGCTGGGCGCTGCTCGCCGAGCCTGAGACCTGGATTCTTGTTCTCGGCGGCCATGCGGCGATCGGATTGTCCGCTGCATCGATCGGACAGGCCATCTTCGTGGACGGCGGCCGCACCAGCATCGAGGTTGGCGCCGCTGGATTGAGCGCGCTGGTCGCCTATCCGGCAAGCCGTCCGATCGATTCGCTATTGCAGATGCTTGGTGAGCAGCCGGGCAGCTCTCCTGATTCCACAGCTTCCAGGACACAAAGCCCCGTCAAGGCGCGAAGCCCGGCTGAGGCGCAAACGTGACGCCGCATCGCCGCATCGCCGTGATCGGGAATTCGCTGCCTCGCCGCTGCGGTATCGCCACGTTCACGACCGATCTGGTGCGAGCGATTGCAAATTCACGACCGAACGTCGAGACCTGCATCGTCGCGATGAACGACCACGGTCAGACCTATGACTATCCCGATTCGGTCGCCTTTCAGATCAAGGATGACACCATTGAAGACTATGTGCGCGCCGCGACATTCCTCAACGCCGGCCGTTTTGACGTCGTCTGTCTTCAGCACGAGTTCGGAATATTTGGCGGCCCAGCCGGCGGCTACATTCTCGAGTTGCTTTCACGATTGAACATGCCGGTCGTCACGACGCTGCACACGGTGCTGGCCAAGCCGGGCGCGGCCCAACGTGCGGTGATGGAGCGCCTGGTCGAGGCCTCTTCGAAGATCGTCGTGATGGCCAACAAGGGACGGGATCTGTTGCGCAGCGTCTATGGCGTGGCGGATGACAAAATCGAGGTCATCCCCCACGGAATTCCCGAGTTTCCGTTTGTGGAGCCCGACGCAGCAAAAGCCAAACTCGGATTCGCCAACCGTTCCGTCATTCTGACATTCGGCCTGCTCTCCCCCAGCAAGGGCATCGAGGTCATGATCGACGCCATGCCCGCGATCCTGCAACGTCGGGCGGACGCGGTTTACGTCGTGCTCGGCGCGACGCATCCCAATCTGGTGCGCGACCAGGGCGAGGCCTATCGCGAGAGCCTGATGACGCGTGTGCGCGAACTCGGGGTAGAGAACCACGTCGTGTTTCTCGACCAGTTCGTGGATCAGGCGACGTTGCTGGAATTTATTTCGATGTGCGACGTCTATGTCACGCCCTATCTCAATGAGGCGCAAATGACGTCGGGGACGTTGGCCTACAGCTTCGGGCTCGGCAAACCGGTCGTTTCGACGCCCTACTGGCACGCGCTGGAGCTCCTGGATGATGGCCGCGGCGTCATCGTTCCGTTCGGCAACGCGGCCGCGATCGGCAAGGAAATTGCCCTGTTGCTCACCGATGCCCCTCGCCGGCAGGCGATGCGCGAGCGCGCCTACGCCATCAGCCGGTCCATGACATGGGAGCGAACAGCGGAGCATTACATCGCTGCATTTGAAGATGCACGCCATGGTGACTGGCTCAAAGTGGTTGCACGGACCGGACCGGTCCCGATTGCGCACAGCCCCGCAGCGTCGGACATGCAGTTGGGCCACTTTCTTTCCATGTGCGACGATACAGGCCTGTTCCAGCACGCAGTGCACTCGGTGCCGGATCGCGCGCACGGCTATTGCGTGGATGACAATGCACGGGCGTTGCTGCTGGCCTGCGCTCTCAACAATCCAGGCGAAAAACGTCTGTCCGAGGTTTTGACGGCGCGGTTTGCCGCATTCGTACAGCACGCGTGGAATCCCGACACCAGGCGATTTCGCAACTTCATGGGTTTCAACCGGACCTGGCTTGAAGACCGCGGTTCCGAAGACAGCCATGGGCGAACCTTGTGGGCGCTGGGTGAGTGCGCTCGCAGGGATGCAAGCCCCTCGCGCCGGCGCTGGGCCGCCGCCCTGTTTGCCGAGGCGCTGCCAACCGTGAAGACATTCCATTCGCCCCGGGCATCGGCCTTCACGCTGTTGGGTTTGGACGGTTATTGCGCTGTCGTGCCTGACGATCTCCGCGCCCGGGAAATCAGGCATTTTCTCGCCGGCAGATTGATGTCCGGCCTCGCGTCGGTTGAGACGCCGGACTGGTCGTGGTTCGAGGAGAGCCTCGCCTATGACAACGCACGGCTGCCGCAGGCCCTGATGCAGACGGGTATCGCGACGCAAACGACTGACTACGTTGATGCCGGTTTGAGATCGCTGCGCTGGCTGATGACACAACAGACGACCTCGACAGGTCAGTTCCGCCCCGTCGGCACCGCCGGCTTCGGCGAACTGCGCCGGCCGCCTCGTGCATTCGATCAGCAGCCGGTGGAAGCCACCGCGACGATCGCCGCCTGCTTGACCGCGTGGCGGGCGGAAGGCGACGCCGAATGGAAAGCAATCGCAACCAACGTTTTCGCCTGGTTTCTCGGCCGCAACGATTTGTCGGTCTCGCTCGTCGATCCCGAAACCGGCAGTTGCCGCGATGGATTGCATCCCGACCGGGCCAACGAAAACCGCGGCGGCGAGTCGGTCGTTTCATATCTGCTCGGTCTTGCCGATATTCGTCAGCTTGCGCGCGTTAATGTCAGCGTGACACATCCCGCAGCGCTTCGTTCCGTCGGCGTCTGATTTTGCCTCAACTCCAACGAACCGAGGTCATCTTGTCGCAAGCCTCTTTCCTGAATCGACAGGCACTTTATCTGCGTCCCGACCCCGCGCGCGTGATCGTGCGCCCTTTCAAGCCGGCAACCGAGCCCCGCGATCTCAACCCGACCGACAAGACACGCGCCAACCATATCGTCGAACGCGTTCTCGCACTCGACCCCAAGGCCGCCGCCGGTTTGTTGGCCGATGTGCTGGAGAATTTTCAAGGGCGCCATCGCAATTTGCTGGAGACCTTTGAGCTTCGCGCCGACGAGATGGAAGACGCTCTCGCGGCGCATGACAGCTTTTCCGAAATCCAGCGCCAGCTTCTCGGCGCCTATTTTCTCAACGAATATTCGTTCGAGGCCTCCGCGCTGTTCAATCCCAGCATCGTACCACACCCCGATCAGTCGGGGACGCCGGAAGGCGGCCTGCGCTTCGTTCTCAGCCTGCGGGCCGTTGGCGAGGGACATGTGTCTTCGCTGACGTTTCGCACCGGCACCATCGCAGCCGACGGCAGCCTCGCGGTCGATCCAACCGCCCGACTCGCCTCAAGTCCGAAGGTTGAACATCGCGCATCCGGGCCGCTCGGCGACGAAGTCGATGTCGTCTTCAAGGAAGATCTGGACATCAGCGAACGCGTGATATTCCCGGTCACGGAGCATCAGTCGCAAGGCATCGAAGACGCTCGCTTCGTCGAATTCAGCGATGGCGGCCGGAAGACCTATTACGCGACCTATACCGCCTATACAGGCAGGGCGATCCGATCGGAGTTACTCGAGACGAGCGACTTCCTGTCATTTCGAATGTCGCCGCTGCAAGGCACCGCTGCGCGCAACAAGGGCATGGCGCTGTTCCCGCGGCGGATCGACGGCAAATACGCGATGATCGCGCGCCAGGACAATGAGAATCTCTATCTGATCTACTCAAACGACTTGTACCGCTGGGATGGCGGTCAGACGATCCTGAAACCGCAATTCCCCTGGGAGTTCGTGCAGATCGGGAACTGTGGATCACCGATCGAACTCGATGAAGGCTGGTTATTGCTCACGCACGGCGTGGGCCCGGTCCGGAAATATTCGATCGGCGCGGCTTTGCTCGACAGGAACGATCCCACCAAGGTGCTGGCGCGTTCGGTCGAACCGTTGCTGCGTCCCGAACCGTCGGAGCGCGAAGGCTATGTTCCGAACGTGGTCTATACCTGCGGGGCGATGCGGCACAACGATCAGATCATTTTGCCGTATGCCATATCCGACACCTACTCCAATTTTGCGACCATCGAAATTGCAGCGCTGATGCGCGCAATGTCCTGATCCGAATCTGGCGTGCGACGATCAATCGGGGAGGCACCATGGTTTCAACGGACCAATTCCGGCAAGAGATTCGATCGCGGCTGGAACTGGCCAGTGCACGAGGCGGGCTGGACCTGACGATCGAGTGTGGGGAACTTTACCGATCGGTCAGCAAGCCCCCTGTTTCCGACCGATGGATGATCTTCTGCTGTAATGCGATGCGTGCCGAAATGGCGATCTCGGACGAGGTGATTTTCGATCATGCCAAAGAAACTCTGCTGAAAGTGAAATACCGACTGCCACGAACCAGAACCCGGCCGCTGGTTGTTCGCGCCCCCCGGGCATAGCGACCGTTATCCAGCCGCCATCGGGCCGGCGGATTTCGTCGCGCTTCACTCCGCTTTGGCGCGGGTCCTCAGAATCCTGATCACCCTTTCGTCCCCAAAGGCGCGGGCGTCGTCGACAAAGGCGATCAGGAGATCGGCCAGCGTCGTGTAATCCCAAAGCTTCAGCTCGGCGGGATCGATCCAGCCCTCGAAATATTCATCGAGATAACCGCGCGAGGCGTCGTCGGCTTCCGTCCAGCTCGGCCCCGCGAGGCCGGGCGGATCGCGATCCCAGTGGCACACCACAAGGCCATCGGCGGACTTGCCCAGAATCCACCGCCCATCCTTCGGCGCCTCGCCGATCGGGCGCAGGGATTGCCCCATCTTTCGTAATACGGTCTCCACTCGCCCCGACATTCAACACTTCCGCTCATCACAGGTGTGGAATCTTCGCCACGGCTTTCTGTTCCACAGGCTGATGGTTCAACTATGGCGAGGGAACAAAAGACCGCCCTTGGCTGGTGCCGCGCAAAATCGTCACCGGCCGATTGATCCCGACCAAACCCAAAAAATCGAAAGACTTTTGTGCGGAACCGCCGGGAACGGCGCCCTGCCGGTGACGTTGACACCCATTCACTGGAAGGAGAATGCAATGAGGAAGATTCTATTGGCAGCCGCGGCAACCTGTGCTTTGGCCGCGCCGGCTCTGGCCGATGACGTTGGCGTTCGAGTAGGCCCCGTGGGCGCTGGCGTGACCGTTGGCGAAAGCCATCCCGGCTACGATCGCGACCGGGTCCGGGAGAAGACCATCATCAGGAAGGACGAGCCGAGGGACCGCACCACCGTGATCAAGAAGCAACGCGGTGACGGCGTCGAGAGCAAGACCATCATTCACCACGACGACTAGCGCTTAGCTGGAACAATTCGCCTGCGTGCTCCCAGTCGGGAGGACGCGGGCGATTTGCTGTCTCACAGCCTATTGCGGCTTCGCTTGCGGCGTCGAACCTTATTCGACGGATTCCGCGCTTGCGTCATCGAGCCGGGCGAGCGTGGCATGCAGGCTCTTCTGCACTTCGGCCAGCGCTTTCAACAATTGTGCAACTTCGCTGCGGGAGAGGTTGTACGCCGCCGTATCGACGACATCACGGGCCAATGGAAGCAGCTTGCCTTTCAGGGTGCGCCCCTTCGGCGTCAGATGGATATGCCATTTCCGGCGATCACTCTTGTTGCGAACCCGCCGGACAAGACCCTTCTTTTCCATAATCAGAATGGCGCTCAACGTGGTCGGCTCCATAGTGCCGACGCGGACGGACAACTCGCGCTGGGTCAGGCCGTCCTCATGCCAGAGCGCGCGCAGGAAGTACCACATGCCGAGCGTGATGCCGTGCGGCTCGATCTTGGACTGAAGGAAGCGCTGCAGCGCCCGATGGGTGGCGCGGACCTGGTAGCCGACGCTTTCGGCAAACGGCAAATCGGCCTCAGGGGCCGTGCTCCGCTTGCGCCCCTTGGCGGCCTTCTTGCCGGTGGCTTTCTTCACGCTGGTCAACGGCGCTCCTTTTTTAAGGCAACGTAATCGCATATTCGCGCAGCCCAGGCAAACACCGCCGTCATTATCAGCGCGCCTACCGCCTCGAAGGGTTGCGAAATTTGCTTAGCAAGCTAAGTATTGTTCCAGGAGCCGCTCCCGAGGATAAGATGACCGCCGATCCCGAGATACGGGAATTGACCCTCAAAGTCCGCCGCAAGTCGGAAATCGCCGATGGCGTGTTCCTGTTCGAACTCGTGGCCCACGCCGGTGGCGAACTGCCGCCGTTCACGCCGGGATCGCACATCACCGTGACCGCGCCTTCCGGGCAGAAGCGCCGCTATTCGCTCTGCAGCGATCCCGCCGAGCGCGACCGTTACCTGATCGCGGTCAAGCAGGAAACCACCGGCCGCGGCGGTTCGCTGAGCTTTACAAAGGGCATCAACCAAGGCGACGCGATCGCGGTCGAAGCGCCCGCTAACGAGTTCGAAATGGCGAAGACCGAGCCGAAACGCCTGATCTTCATTGCGGGGGGCATCGGCATCACCCCGATCCGCGCCATGATCCTGCACTGCCTTCGTCAGGGCAAAGCCAACTTTGTGCTGTACTACTTTACGCGGACGCCATCGACGATGGCCTTTCGCGACGAGTTCGCGGGGCCCGGCTTCGAAGGCAAGGTCGTGCTTCATCACGACAACGGCGATCCCGCTCACGCCTATGACCTGTGGCCGGTGCTGCAAGAACAGCGCGGCGCTCATCTTTATTGCTGCGGACCGCGCGGCTTGATGGACGCGGTGCGCGACATGACCGGCCACTGGCCGGCTTCGGCGGTGCATTTTGAAGACTTCGTCGGCGCCTCGGCGCCGCATGCCGACGACAAGCCATTCGAAGTAAAGCTTGCGAAAAGCGGCGTGGCTTACGCGGTCGCGGCTAACGTCTCGATCCTGGACACGCTGCGCCAACACGGCCATGTGCTTGCGAGCTCCTGCGAAAGCGGCACCTGCGGCACCTGCCGCTGCCGCTTTACCGGCGGCGAGCCGGATCATCGCGACCTCGTGCTCTCCGACGACGAAAAGAAGCATGACATCATGATCTGCGTCTCGCGCGCAAAATCGTCCACGCTGACGCTGGATCTATGAGAATGAGTAACGTCACGATGCACCTTCTTATCCCTCCCTCGCCGAACGCGTGGGAAAGGTGGCCGGAGCGAACCGACGGTCGGGTGGGGGCGGCAGCCTCATTGAAAGATATGGGATGTTGAGAATGATCTTGCCCCCGCCCCGACGCTCGCTGATCGCTCGCGCCGACCCCCCGCACTACTCGCTTCGCGCGCGGAGGAGGGATAAGAAAAGCGGGCCTTGTCGGGAAACCAAATGACCGAACCGCTGAAAATAGGAGTTATCGGTCTCGGCCGCGCCTTCACGCTGATGCTGCCGACCTTTGCCACCGATCCCCGCATCGCGCTTGTCGCGGCCAGCGATCCACGGCCGGATGCGCGCGAGTGCTTTGCGCAAGAATTCGACGCAAGGGTGTTTGAGGATGCCGAAACACTCTGCGCCGATCCGGACGTCAAGGCCGTCTACATCGCCTCGCCGCACCAATTTCATGTCGCGCATGTGAAATGCGCTGCCAGGCACGGCAAGCACGTGCTGGTCGAAAAGCCGATGGCGCTTACGATCGACGACGGCCGCGAGATGATCGCGGCTGCGAAGGCGGCAAACATAAAGCTGCTGGTCGGCCACAGCCATAGCTTCGACCTGCCTTACCTGCGTACGCGCGCGATGATCCGGAGCGGCGCCTACGGCCGCGTCCGCATGATCAACGCGCTCAACTTCACCGATTTTCTCTATCGCCCGCGACGACCGGAGGAACTCGATACCAAAGCCGGCGGCGGCGTGGTGTTCAGCCAGGCCGCCCACCAGGTCGACATCGTTCGCCTGCTGGCGGAAGCCAGCGCTACCTCCGTGCGCGCCTTCACCGGCAATTGGGACGCCGCGCGCAATACCGAAGGCGCCTATACGGCGCAGATCAAATTTGACGATGGAAGTTTCGCCTCGCTGACCTATAGCGGCTATGCGCATTTTGACACTGACGAATTCATGGGCTGGTCGGGCGAACTCGGTCAACCACGCGACGCGGATGCTTCGTATGGCCGCGCCCGGCAGGCGTTGCAAAAGGCAACGAGCGTGGCCGACGAGATCGCGATGAAAAACGTCCGCGCCTACGGCATTGCCGGCCGCGACGCGTTTCGCGCCGGAGACAATCTGGCGCACAACCATTTCGGCCTTGTGATAGCAAGTTGCGAACGCGCCGATCTGCGTCCCCTGCCCCACGGGGTGATGGTCTACGGCGACCAGAAGCGCCATCTCGACGAACTGCCGTCGCCAAACATTCCCCGTAGCGAGGTCATCGACGAGCTTTACGACGCAGTGATGTCGGGCGTCCCGCCGCTGCATTCCGGCGAATGGGGCCTGGCAACGCTGGAGATTTGCCTCGCGATTCTGGAGTCGGCGAAGACGGGACGTGAGGTGGAGTTGAAGTGACAGGTTTGAGACTTTCTTCCGCGCTTTCGCGGGGAAGGGATCAGGAGCGCGGACTATTCGCCCTTGAGGCAATGATCGCAATCACGTCGTTCTCGGCGGCGGCTGCCGTCTGGTAGCGCGGTTCGGTCGTTACGAAAGGCTGCTCCGCCTCGGCAGGCTGAAATATCTCGACGTAATAGAGACCGGATGCAGCGTCCAGCTTCGGCTCGATACGGATCACCGTCATGGCTCGCCTCTTTAATCAGGATTCCGCAAACAGCACGCCGCGCAATTTTGCGGCAAGCGATGTACTCGCCGCATCAGACGCCTCGGCCGTGCCGCTCATGCCGAGATAGCGTTCCGCGATTTCGGGTGAATTCAGCAAGTCCTTTGCCGCGCCCGACAGTGTGATCTTCCCCTGCTCGAAGACATAGCCGCGGTCGGCAATCGAGAGCGCCTGCCGCGCATTCTGCTCCGCCAGCAGAATGGTAATTCCTTGTTCGCGCAAGGCCACGATCAGGCGGAAGATTTCAGCGACCAGCAGCGGCGCGACGCCAAGCGAGGGCTCGTCGAGCACGAGGATTTTGGGCTTCGCCATCAGCCCGCGCGCGATGGCGAGCATTTGTTGCTGTCCGCCGGAGAAATTGCCGGCGATATCGTTCATGCGCTCACGCAGCACGGGGAACAGTGCCCACACCGCCTCCAGCTGCGCCGCCGCGTCGGCTTCGGACACCGCATAGGCGCCGAGCGCGAGATTTTCCGCGACCGACATGCCGGCGAAAATCTGCCGACCCTCCGGCACATGCGCGATGCCCCGGCGCAGCCGCTCGGCCGGCGGCAGCGCCTCGATCGGAGCACCGTCAAGCAGGATCGTGCCGCTCAGCGGACGCAGCAGCCCGGAGACGGCTTTCGCCAGCGTCGACTTCCCCGCGCCGTTGGCGCCCAGCAAGGTGACGATCTCGCCGCGTTCGAGCGTGAGATCGATATCGTCCAGCACGCGGTGGTGGCCATAGCCGACCGCGACCGATTTGAGCTCAAGGAGCGGCATGATGCTCCTTTCCGAGATAGGCTTCGATCACGCGGCTGTTGCTCTGGACCTCCGCCGGAGTGCCGGTGGCGATAATCGCGCCGGAATCGATCACGACGATGCGGTCGGCGACATTCATCACCAGCGACATGTTGTGCTCCACGATCAGCACGGGAATGCCGAGGGTCCGGATCGCGCGCACCAAATTCGCTAGCTCATGCGTCTCGGTGTCATTGAGCCCGGCCGCCGGCTCGTCGAGGCACAGCAGCTTCGGCTGCGCCATCAGCGCGCGCACGACCTCCAGCAGCTTTTGCGCGCCCATCGGCAATTCGGTCGCGTGCGTTTCGGCGAAAGACGACAAGCCGACGAGTTTCAGCATCTCCTCGGCACGATGGCGTAGCCGTCGCTCTTCATCGCGCGCGCCGGACAGCCACAGCGCCTGGCTTGGAAGCGAATGGCGGCCAAGGCGATGGCCGCCGACCATCACGTTCTCGATCGCGGTCATGCCGGGGAAAACCCGCGCCGACTGGAAGGTGCGGACGAGGCCGAGATCCGCAATCTTCACCGCCGAAAGGCCGGTGAGGTCGCGGCCGCCAAAGGCCACCGTTCCGGCATCGCGCGGCATGATATTGGTGATGAGATTGAAGACGGTGGTCTTGCCGGCACCATTCGGGCCGATCATCGCCGTGACCTGACCGGCCTCAGCCTCGAACGACACGTCGTTGATGGCTTTTAATCCGCCAAAGCTTTTGACGAGGCCATGCACGCTCAGGATTGCGCCGTCGCCGACGCCTGACCGGGCTTGCGTATCGATCGCCGTCATGATGCCCGCGCCTCGGTCTTGACTGCGTTCGCCTCAGCCCGCGTATCGCCACGAGAGCGCGCCAGCCGCGCGATCATCTGGATCAGCGCGCCATAGATGCCTTGCGGCAAATAGAGGAAGCTCGAGACCAACAGCACGCCGGACGCCAGCGTCTTGTAGATTGCGAGCGGCGCGAAGATCACCGGTAGCAGCGTCAACAGCAGCGCGCCGAACAGGCCGCCAACCAGTGTGCTCTCGCCGCCGATAATCAGCATCGCCACCAGTTCGAGCGAGCGCGAGGTGCCGACCATTTCCGGCGCCAGAAAGTTGAAGAAGAACGCGTAGAGGCTGCCGGCGAGCGAGGCCAGCGCGACGCTGATCAGGAAGGCGGCGAGCTTGTAACGCACGGTGTTGATGCCGAGCGCGGCTGCTGCCATCTGGTCGGACCGGATCGCCTTCAGCGCCCGGCCGAAGCCAGAGCGCATCGCGCCAACGAGGCCTGTCAAAATGATCACGTCGAGCGCGAGCACCAGGTAATACATCGCGCGCGGGCTCGCGAAGGTCAACCCCGCGATTGAGAAAGAGGGAATGCCGACCAGACCAGATGGCCCGCCGGTGATGTCGAGAAAACCGACCGCACAGGAATCGACCAGAAGCCCGAAGGCGAGCGTGGCGAGTGCGAGGTAAAGTCCGCGCAACCGCAGCGTCACCACCGAGAGCACGAGCGCGCAAGTCAGAGAGACGCCAATGCCGGCGAGGATCGAAAGTACCGGCGCGATGTCATAGTTGATCGCGAGATATCCCGACGTGTAGCCGCCGATCGCCATGAAGCCGGCCTGGCCAAGGCTGACCTGCCCGGCATAGCCCATCAACACATCCAGCCCCATCAGCGTCATGAACAGGATCCCCGCAATCACGAGCCCGCTCATGATGCCGTTGTCGGTGATACCCAGGGGAATGAGCGCGGCCACGATCAGCGCCAGCGCCGCGAGCGGCCAGCCAAGATGCGCCGGAAGTTTCGCCGCGTGACGCGATGCCTTCACCTCATCGCGGGTGTCCTGCCGCCGCGCGACGCCGCCCAGAACGAGACCATGCGGCCGCCAGATCAGCACCATCAGCAGAATCAGCAGCGAGATCGCGCTCGAAAACAGCGACGAGATGTAGGCGGTGGAAAGCTGCGTCACGAGCCCAAGAAACAGCCCGCCGATGACCGCACCGGGAAACGAAGCGATGCCGCCGATCGCGGCCGCAACGAATCCGGAGATCGTGAACAGACGCCCGGTATCGAATTGCAACGAGGTCGTCGGCGCGACAATGACGCCTGCGATCGCCGCAATCAATATCGCGAGCGCAAAGCTCAACAGCGTCATCCGGGGCACATCGATGCCCATCAGGCTGGCGGCGGACGGGTTTTCGGCGCAGGCGCGCAAGGCTTTTCCGAGTTTGGTCCTGGCGATGAGAAACCAGAGCG
Source organism: Bradyrhizobium sp. (assembly GCF_049586575.1). GTDB lineage: Bacteria > Pseudomonadota > Alphaproteobacteria > Rhizobiales > Xanthobacteraceae > Bradyrhizobium. Next base: position 4,720 of record NZ_JBAVCF010000007.1, on the reverse strand, counting down.
CAGCGATGCATGCGGCTGTCGCGCCGAACACCCAGAAGGCTTGCGTCGGAATCAGGATGGCGCCGAAAGCCAGCGGCTGTTCACCCGAAAATGGCGGCGTCGCATATGGCTGACTGCCCCAGACGACGAGCGAAAATCCCTCGATCATGGTGAGGATGCCCGCCGTCAGCATCAGCACGTTGGCGTTGGAGAGTCGTGTCAGCGCCGGAACGAACGTAAGCGCCGCCAGCGCGGCGCCAATCGCAACCGTCGCCGCGACCGCGGCCGGGATCGCCAGAACGAGCGGCCAGCCCCAGGCGACACCGAACGTATAGCCTATCATCGCGGCGATCAGCGCAAAGCCGCCTTGCGAGAGGTTGATCGCGCCGGTGACCCGATAGATCAGCGAGAAGCCGAGCGCGATCGCGGCATAGATGCTGCCGACGACGAGCCCGCCGATCGCGATCTGCAGGAACTCAATCACGCGTCAAAGCTCTTTGCGCCGATCCCTTCATTGCACGCGGGGAATGCCGAGGGGATCGCTGACCACGGCCCAGGTCTGCGCCGCTGCATCCCAGCGCGTGACGACGACGTTGGATTCATCCAGCCCGCGATTGGGCACGGCCTTGAAGTCGTAAAGGCCGTTGATGCCGGCAACACCCTTGAGATCGTGGAAATAGGCGCGCAGGTCTTCCGCGGTCGCGTCAGGTTTCAGCTTGCGCAAAGCGCCAACAACGAGTTGCGCCGGATCCCAGGCATAGGTTGAGGGACCGTCCGGCTTGATGTCGGTGCCTTCGAATGCCTTGTAGAACGCCGCTTTCGCCGCCGCAGCTTCGCTCGACTTTGGCGGCTGCGCGGATTTGAGAAAGTCCGCGGCCGGGATGTAGAGCTCCTTGGGCAGGAAGGCGGCATATTGCGCCATCTGCGCATAGGTCTGGTTGCCGTTGGTGGTTGCGACCGGCAACTCCAGACCCGCATCGTGGATCGCCTTGAAGATCGTGCCGATTGGGCCGCCGGTCGACCACGCCACCAGCACGTCCGGGTTCGCGCCTTTCAGCCGCTGGATTTGCGCCGCTGCGCTGACATCCGTCGGATTGAGCTGGGCCTCGGCGACAAGCTGAACATCCTTATGGTCGTCGGCGGCAAACAGCGACTTGAAGTTCTTGTAGGCGTCCTGCCCGCTCGCGTCCGTCGAGGTAATCAGCGCGATCTTTTTCCAGCCCTTGGCGCCGAAATAGCGTAGCAGCGCCGCCGCAAGCTCCTTGGTCGAGATGCTCGAACTGTAGACGAAGCTGCCGTTCGCCGGATGAATGCCGGGCGAGAAGCAATAGAGCAACGGCCCCTCCTTCATCAGCGGCGCCATCGCGTTGCAGAGCGCAACCAGCGCCGAGCCGAGAATGACCGGCGGATTGCCGGCCTTGACCTGGTTGGCGAGCTGGACCGCAACTTGCGGGCTACTCTGGTCGTCGTGAAACACGAATTTCAGCGGCTGGCCATGAATGCCGCCATCCGCATTCGTCGCCTTCTCGAATTGCTGGAGCGACAGTTGTTCCGCCTTGCCGAGGAAGGCGCCGCCGCCGGTCAGCGGCAGGATGACGTTGATCTCGCGATCGGCGGCCTGTGCCGCAGTGAGCCCACAAACAAGTGCTGCGGCGACAAGAATGATGCGGACGCCCAATCGATCCTCCTGGAGCTCAGATTCCGAAGTTCGCAAGCAATCGCAGCGGCCTCTGATGCGAACTTCGGGATCAAAGGAGCTCCAGCAACTTACTTATTCCAGTGCGGCTTTGAATTTGAAGTTCCTATGACGAATCTGCCACAACACCGACAGGAACTTCAAATTCGCCGCACCGGGTTTTTGGCGCTGGCGTTTGGTCTTTGTAGTGAGTTATCGGCGGAAACGCTATTGTCCCGGTTCTGACGTTCGTATCATGCCGCAGCGCCCGCCATTTCCTTGTCGGTCTCGTCTTCCTCAAGCCCAGCGAGAACCTTCACTTCCTCGTCGGACGCGCCGAGCGTACGCCAGGGGACGGTTTTTTCCACCACACCTTGGTAGGAGCGAAGCTTGGACTGGGGCAAATGCGGCTGGATGCGGCCGATCACCCGGCCCTCTTCTGCAAAGGCCTTCGCTGCATCGATCATCAGGCGGCGGAACTGCACGATCGCGATGTCGCTGGCGCCAAGACGCTCCTGCGAACGGTCGGCAATCTGCCCCATCGATTCCCACATCGCGATGTCCTGGTTGGGAATGCCGGGAATCCCGGTAAAGCTGTCGCCGCCCGCCATCGCGGCGCGGTCCTGAAGATAGTTGTTATGGGCGTGACGCTTGATCGGGCGAAATTGCGCATCGACGTCCACGCCTACTTCCAGCACGCAGAACTTTCGCCAGGCTTCCGTGCCGATACCGGCCTGCTCGCCTTCGGCCCAGGCGATGAAATGGAAAGTGCTCGAGGTGTCGCTGCGCGGCACGATCACGCTGGTGACGTTATAGGTGCTGTTGGGCGGGATCAGCGCGGTGAACGGAGCGACATAGGTCGTGATGCGCACGTAATCGTGCGAGTTAGCGTTGACGATCGGGCGGCGGATCGCGGCATAGCGCATGCCGTAATTGGTGAGCTGCACTTGAATCCGCGGATTCTTGTCGGTGGAAGGACGAACCCAGTGATCGCCTTTCGCCGCGGCGTCGCCCTTGGCGGGACGCATGTCGGAGGAATGCAGCGTGGAGGAATGCGCCGAATCGATCTGGCCCTCCATGATCTGCGCCCAGTTGCAGGGCAATTCCACCTTGGCGATCGCAACCCGCGCCTCAGCATGTGGCGCCCACGGCGGCGCCTCGAATTCCGGCATGGTTTCGGGCGGTCCCATGTAGGTCCACACAAAGCCGCCGGCCTCGCGCGTCGGATAAGACAGATGCCTGGCCTTTTCCGGCAGCGCGCTCGCCTTCGGTTCCGATGGCATGTCGATGACGTTGCCGTCGGTGTCGAACTTCCAGCCGTGATAGAGGCAGCGCAGGCCGCATTCTTCGTTGCGGCCGAAGGCAAGCGAGGCCTTGCGGTGCGGACAGGATTCGCCGAGCAGTCCAATTTTGCCGTTGCTGTCGCGGAACGCGACGAGCCTTTCTCCGAACAACTGCACCCGCACCGGAGCGCTGTCAGGCTGCGCGACCTGCTCGGACAGCACCGCGGGCACCCAGTGGCGGCGCATCAGACGCCCCATCGGCGCATCGCCCTCGACCCGGCACAGGAGTTCGTTTTCGGCTTGTGTCAGCATGCTCCGCTCTCCCGAAAATTCCTTAGTCTCCTAAGTATATATAATCCAGCCGCGGCCGTCCCGTCCAGAGGCCGCTCCTTCGTTTGGGTTCACAGGGGGGCGTTTCGGACAGCCAAAAGCATAACGGCCACCCTTTCAGGCAGCCGTCCGGGAACGCAGATATTTCTGCTGTCGATGGAAGATAACGAGAGACGGTCTAAATCCCGAATACCCAGACCGCGACGATCGCGCCGAGCACGGCGAGACCCGACACGGTCCATCCGGCTGCGTAGGCGCCATCGCCGGCTTCGGGCCGGTCGACCATGGTGTCGTGCCATTCCGTCATGAGAGCCTCCTTGAGACGGCCTCCTGCCGGTTAGGTCGCGGCTGGAGGCCCAAGGTTCAATCTGCTCTGTTAATGCGCAGCAACGCCGTTGGGTTCCTCTCCTCAGCTCTCCCATGGGGAGAGTGAGCCATTTGAACCCCGGCTTACCCATCTAAATCCGCTTCTTCAGCGCTTCGACGAAGCGGTCGGCGTCTTCCTCGTCGTTGAATACATGCGGCGAGATGCGCATGCGCGACAACCGCGCTGCAACATGAAACCCCGCCCCGGCCAGGCCCTCGACCAGCCCGGCCGGCAGGCCGCCGGCAAAGCCGATGCTCAGGATGTGCGGCGCACGAAAGCGCTCATCCATGATGCGGGCCTTGGTGCCGCTCAAGCCTTCCGCGATCCGCACCGTCAGCGTCTTGAGGCGCTCGGCGACCGCATCCGCCCCCCATTCGGCCATCATCTCCATGCCGATCGCGGCCATTTCCATCGAGATGAAATGATCGCGTTCGCCCATGTCGAAACGCCGGGCGCCTGCGACGTAGGTCAAATCGGTGAAATAGATTTCGGCGTCCGAGCGGATCTCGCGCCGGCCAAAGCCGGTCTGCTCCAGCGGAATGCCGTTCTGATGGCGTCTGGCGACATAGATAAACGCCCGGCCATAGGGGCCGAGCAGCCATTTATAAGTCGGGAAGATCACGAAATCCGGATCGAGCCTGGTGACATCCATCGCGACCACCCCAACCGCGTGCGTCGCATCGATCAGGAACAGCGCGCCCTGCCGCTTCAGCGCCGAGCCAACCTTCTCGACGTCGATCATCCCGCCATCCGACCAATGGATCGATGAGATCGAGGCGAGCGCGAGGCGCGGCGCGGCCGGCCGCTCGATCGCCGCGAGCACCGCCGAGGTCCAGTCGCCGTCGAGCGGCTGGCGCACCGTCTCGACGGTGAAACCGGCCGAAGCCGCACGGCTCTGCCATTCCAGGATCGGCGAGGAATGGTCGTTTTCCAGAACCAGTATCCGCATGCCGGGTGGAATCGCCAGAATCTTTCCGACCGTCGCGACGCCGTAGCTCACCGAGGAAATCAGCGCGACATCGCCGGCCTCGGCATTGATCAGACGCGCCGCGGCGCTTCGCACGCGTTCGTGCTCGCGGTTGGCAA
>NZ_JBAVCF010000006.1:0-3921 GCF_049586575.1 Bradyrhizobium sp. | reverse complement strand
GTATCATAATACGTTATCACTTGTCCGAACCCGAGGGGTCGCGGCGTGATTGCCAGCATATCCGCGCCAGAGCACTTAATCACTCCCAAGGACAAAAGAGCCAATTTCCTTGTCCAAGCAAGGACGAAGCCGGTCCCGGGCAAACAGGATTTCGGCCGGAAAGATACCAAACCTAAAGGCTTTACCCGTTAAGTTCTTCCGATTGTTTCACAAACGGCGAATTTATGGGCACGGCGGCGTCGCCTTTCTTGAATCCGACGGCGGATAGTCCGAGCGGCGTCGGTCACAAACCGACCGCCGAGGCGCTGTCGCGCCGGGCGCATCAGCGCCGGCAGGTTCAGGGAATGATCGGCGCCAGCTATGTCGTCGATGCAGCCGTCCTGCTGGTCTATGCCCACGCCGGCACGACGTCGGCCATCATCGGTCCGGCGTTCGCCGTCTGCGGTCTCATCTCGGTCACCGGATATATTCTGCTGTCGGAGGCCGGGTTCACCGAACGCTTCAAAGACCACTATTGCGTAGTTCCACAATCCATCTTCAGCATGATCATCATGCTGGCCTTCACATATGTCGCGCCGGAAGTCGGCGTGATGTTTTTGTGCACGCTGTTCGTTGTATTTGCCTTCAGTTCGTTGCGCGCGACGCCGTGGCAGGCAGCGGTGGTCTGGACCGCCATGGCATTGGGGCTGGCCGGGTTGTTCCTGCTGACGGACAAACCGATCTCGCTGCCCCACGGGAATTACCTGGAACGCTTTGCCACGATGTCAGTGTTCATCCTGACCGTCGGGCGCTGCATGTTCATCGGCATCTTCTCAAGCGCGATGCGCGACTCGCTCTACAAGAGCGGCCTCGCGCTGCGGGAGGCCAACAAGCGTATCGAACAGCTCGCCGAGCTCGACGATCTGACCGGCTCGTTCAATCGCCGCTGCATCATGCGCTTTCTGGATGACGAGGTCGCGCGGGCCGATCGCGTCAACGCCCCGTGCTCGATCGCGCTCATCGATCTCGACTGGTTCAAGCGCATCAACGACACCTACGGCCACCCGACCGGCGACGAAGTGCTCAGGACCTTCGCCATCACGGTCTTCGCCAATATCCGCGGGGTCGACCGGTTCGGCCGCTATGGCGGCGAGGAATTCCTGCTGGTGCTTCCCGACACCGCCCTGGAGACTGCCGCGCGCATGCTCGAGCGGTTGCGGACGATCGTTGCCGATCTCGATTGGAGCGCATTCGCGCTCGGCATGCAGGTCACGGTTTCGGCCGGCGTCGCCACGCTGAACCCGAACGAGACGTCGGACACTTTTCTCGCACGCGCCGACAGCGCGCTCTACAAAGCCAAGGCACAAGGACGCAACCGCATCGTAAGCACCTGATTTTGATCACCCGCATTCTCCGCGGAAGAAAAACCGCCGGGGCCCGCACGATAGCTACTCCAGGACAGAGTCATGAGTTTGAAATCCCTTCCTACTTCCGAAAGCCTGCTCGACGAATTGCAAGCCACACTTGCTCACGGGACCGTCGCACGCCGTGTTGAAACGTTGCGCCGGGTCACCGATCTCTTCGTCAGCGGCGCTGTCGATTTCTCGGACGATCAGATCGCTTTGTTTGACGATGTGTTCCAGTGCCTGATGCACCACATCGAAACCTCCGCCAGAGCCTTGCTTTCCAATCGCCTGGCCCCGATTGATCGCGCGCCGACGATGACGGTCCGCGCGCTGGCGCTCGACGACCTGATCGAGGTCGCAGCGCCCGTGCTGTCCCAATCGGAGCGCCTCGACGACGAAACGCTGATCGAGACCGCACGGAACAAGAGCCAGGCCCATCTGATGGCGATTTCGACCCGCAAGGTGCTGAGCGGCGCGGTCACTGACGTGCTGGTCCAGCGCGGCAATGACGAGGTGGTTCAAAGCACGGTCAACAATCCCGGCGCTGAATTTTCCGAGCGCGGTTTCACAAGGCTGGTCAATCGCGCCGAAAGCAACGACGGCCTTGCAACCTGCGTCGGCCTGCGTCCGAACATTCCGCGCCACGTCTACCTGAAGCTGCTCGCCAAGGCTTCGGCGACGGTGCGGGAGAAGCTGGAAGCCGCCAACCAGCCCATCGCGAAGGAAGTATCCAACGCGGTGCGGGATGCGACGCGGCTGGCGCGCTCCGCGCCGTCGGCCATGACTCAGGAGACCGCGATCGCGCACGCGCTGGTCAAGTCGCTGTACGAGGATGGCCGGCTGGACGAACATCAGGTGGCGGCGTTTGCCGAGGCCGGCAAGTTCGACGAAGCCAACGCCGGCGTCGCGGCGCTTGCCAATGTGCCGGTGTCGATGGCCGAGAACATGATGGTGGAAACGCGTGCCGAGGGCGTCATGATCCTGGCCAAGATTTCCGGGATGTCCTGGTCAACCGTCAGGTCGATCATCAAGATGCGCGACGAGCTTTCCGGCAAGGAAGAGTCAGATCTCGATAACTGCAAGGCCACCTATGAGCGGCTTCGTCCCTCGACCGCGCAGCAGGTGCTTCGCTTCCACCGGATGCAGCAGACGGCAACGCCGCCCGCGGCCTGACCACTAGTGCTCCGATTCCGAAGTTCGCACGGTATCGCGGCAACCTCCGATGCGAGCTTCGGAATCAAAGGAGCTCTAGTAACTTATTGATTCCACTCCACTAGAACCTGAGTACCTTCGAGCCGATGAGCGCACCGGCCGCCACCACCATGGCGGTCGCGATCGGGTACCAGGTTGCCACGAACAGCGGTGAATCGTCGGTGCAGTGCGACGCGTACAAGGTCGCCGCCAGTCCGGCGGAGATCAGCCCGGCAATCGCGCCCGCCACAGCCGGCCGCGCCGGCGCACCGTGACGCAATCCGACCAGTGCTCCCGCGAGCAGTGGCAACGACAACAGCGGGATAGCGGTCACGCAGACCCGCGAATTGTTGCCGATCAGGCGCGTCATCATCGGCAGCCGCTGCGGCATCATCATTTCGCTCGCGATGCCGGCCGCGACGATCCCGACCGGTATCACGAGGAGCCATCCCCAACCCTTCAGCGATGCCTCGGGACGGGAAAGATGCAGGCCGACCGCGATCGCCGAGATCGCCAGCGCGAGCGTGACCACGAACTTCAGATCGAAAAACGGATTATGCATCGCCGTCATGACGTCCGGCCGAACGCCAAGTCCCATCATGAAAATCGCGAGCGAAACCGGCGCCGCCGTGATCAAGGCCAGCGCCAGCACCAGTCCGACCGGGCGGGCGTGGTGCGGGTTGTCTGCCGCAAGCGTTCGAATGAGTTGTTCGGTTTCCATTCCTATTGCTCCCGCAACCTGGCGGTAAGGCTCGCGAGCGCGCGATGCAACGCCACGCGCACCGCCCCCTCGCTCATGGCGAACTTCGCGGCCGTATCCCTGATCGAGGTACTTTCCACCGCGATCGACTGCAAAACTTCGCGCTGACGCGAAGGAAGGGTCTGGAGCAGAGTTGCGATCTCGTTGGCCGAGACGGTCTCGGCGACCGGTTCGTCAGGAATGGACTCGGCGAAATCGTCGATATTGACGAACACCCGGCGGCCGCGGCGCCGCAAGGAATCGATCAGCTTGTTGCGGGCGATCGCAAACAGCCAGGGTGCGAACGGCGCGTTCGCGTCCCAGGTATGCCGCTTCAGATGCACCGCCAACAAAATATCCTGCACGATGTCCTCGGATTGATCGGTCGGCTGACCAGCCCGCGCCAGCCCACGGCGAGCGCCGGCCCGCAACACCGGCGTGACGGCCCTGAGCAGGCGCTGATACGCAGCGCTATCGCCTGAAATGGCCAGCCGCATCAGACCGGTCCACTCGTCTTCACCTTGGCGCACGCGCGCTCCCAAGCTTCAATTCGGTCGCTTTTTCAAATTGTTACGTCCCCGGGCGCCAATCACGAATTCGTGATAA
>NZ_JBAVCF010000005.1:0-2697 GCF_049586575.1 Bradyrhizobium sp. | reverse complement strand
ACCAGATCAGGTTCACAATGCCGAATGCGATGAGGAGTTTCTTGTCGGCTAAGGGCTGGTCGGCCCGGATCGGCGGTCGCATGCGCTCAGCGAGCAGCGCCGGATTCTTCCTCGCGAGCCAACCTCCGAAGCCGAGGCCCAAGGCCAGCATGAAGCCGAGGAACACCCACGCCGCCGGCCAGCGCAGCGTGCCGGCAGGCACGAACAGCAGCACGGCGAGTGCGAGGATCCAGGCAAGGGTCTGGAACAGCCATTTCGCGATCATCCGGCGTCCTCCTTGAGGGGACACCTAATGATCGCGTGGCCTTTCGGCAAACTTCCGCCGCCGCTATCGGCGCACGGAACCTGTTAGACGAGCTGATTGACCCGCGTTCCCTGTCCGGGCGGAAGCGGGGGCGGCGCCGGAGGCTGGGCGGCTACGGCGGCGTCGTTGGAATCGTTGTCAGTTGGTGTGGCGGGCGCTGCTTGCGTGTTGTTGCTGGTGTCGAGGTAGTTGAACGGCAGCGGCGCCGGCGACGGAGAGGTGCTTGAAACGCTCATGGGTCGGTAATCCCTGATACAACCTCGACCCTAGCGGGACACCGGCGAATCCCGCCTGAATCCAATCGATAAAATGCAATCGATCCGGCGCTCTATCGCGGGATGGTGAACGGGGAGGGCGGCAAATTCGTTCAAATTGTACGAGAGCCGAGGACCGGCCTATTGGTCCAGCCCGCGCGAAATCGCGATCGCGGCGTCGACCTTGGTCCGCGTGCAGTTCATGTCGAGGCGGCGGTAACGGATCGAGACGTCGTCGCCGCGGAAAAAGCCCATCCGGGACATGCAGCGCGACACGCCCTTGAGCATGTCGTCCTTGGGCAGGGTGAAGACGATGGCGGCCGCGCCGGCCACAAAGGACATGAATTCCGCCTTCGGCTTGCGGCTGGTGCCCTTGACGTAAAGCTCGTTGGAGTATTTGCGGTTGGCGCAGCCGAGCGACATTTCCTTCGCCATCGGATGCGACAGATAGATGATGTTGGCCGCCGTGATGCCGACCTTCAGGCCGTCGACCTGTTGCTTGAGCTGATTGGCGATGTCGGTGCAGCGGTCGGCCCGCGCCGGCGAGGCGCCGGCGGCGGCGAATACCGCCAGTCCAGCCGCAAGCAGGATCAGTCGGCGGGAAAAAGAAAGCGTCATCGTGCCAGCCCCTCGTACTCCCGGCATAAAAGCCTCAAGCGGGCCGCGAGTGCAAGGGATGACCGAAAAAGCCAAGGGGTCTGCGGGGATCGCGGCGCTGAAACCTTCCCTTTGGCGCAAAAGGGCTTAGAACGGTGCCATTGCCGGGGCGCGCTTTTCGCGCGGTCTGGCCCTGAACCTTGCGAGACTTCCCATGAACGCCCCTTCCGCCTTTCCCGATCCGCAAAAGCCCGTTCCTCCCTACAAGCACACCCCGTTGTTTCCGCTGGGAGCGGACACCACGCCCTACAAGAAAATCACGGCAGAGGGCGTCAGGATCGAGAAGGTCCTGGGCAAGGACATGCTGGTGGTGTCCCGCGAAGCGCTGCGGGCGCTGTCGGAGGCCGCTTTTGGCGAGATCAATCACTATTTGCGGCCGGGACATCTAAAGCAGTTGCGTTCGATCCTCGACGACAAGGAAGCGAGCGACAACGACAAGTTCGTCGCTTTCGATTTTCTGAAGAACGCCAATATCGCGGCCGGCGGCGTGCTGCCGATGTGCCAGGATACCGGCACCGCCATCATCATGGGCAAGAAAGGCTGCAACGTCATCACCGACGGCGAGGACGAGGCGGCACTTTCGGAAGGCGCGCGCGATGCGTACTTGCGGCGCAATCTGCGCTACTCGCAGGTGGCGCCGCTGTCGATGTATGAGGAAAAAAACACGGCCAACAACATGCCGGCGCAGTGCGAGATCTATGCGGAAGGCGATAACGCCTACAAGTTCATGTTCATGGCCAAGGGCGGCGGCAGCGCCAACAAGAGCTTTCTGTTCCAGGCCACTCCTTCGGTGCTGACGAAAGATCGCCTGCTGGCGTTTTTGAAGGAGAAGATTCTGACGCTCGGCACCGCGGCGTGCCCGCCCTATCACCTCGCGATCGTGATCGGCGGCACTTCGGCCGAGCTCTGCATCAAGACGGTGAAGCTTGCCTCCGCGCGCTATCTCGATGCGCTGCCGGCCCACGGCTCGCCGGACGGCAATGCCTTCCGCGATCTGGAGATGGAACAAGAGATATTGAAGATGACGCAGTCGCTCGGCGTCGGCGCGCAGTTCGGCGGCAAGTATTTCTGCCACGACGTGCGTGTGATCCGGATGCCGCGCCATGGCGCCTCGCTCCCCATTGGCCTTGGCGTTTCCTGCTCGGCCGACCGCCAAGTGCTCGGCAAGATCACCAGGGACGGCGTCTATCTCGAGGAGCTCGAGCACAATCCGGCGCAATATCTGCCGCAGGTCGAGCACGCGCTCGGCGGCGAGGTGATCAAGATCGACCTCAACCAGCCGATGAAGGATATTCTGGCGGCGCTTTCAAAGCATCCGACCAAGACGCGGGTGTCGATGACCGGCACCATGATCGTGGCGCGCGATTCCGCGCACGCCAAATTGCGCGAGCGGCTGGAGAAGGGCGAACCGCTGCCTGACTATTTCAAGAATCACCCGATCTATTACGCGGGGCCGGCGAAGACGCCGGAAGGGTATGCCTC
>NZ_JBAVCF010000004.1:0-3495 GCF_049586575.1 Bradyrhizobium sp. | reverse complement strand
CGATTGATCTGATCGTCTGGAGCGTTTTCAAGCGAAGTAGATACCGGTTCGTGTGAAGAAAACGCGTCGAGACAAAATCCAGCGCTTCGATTTTCGAGAACCCGGCCCAGGCGGCCGGGTTTTTGTTTGGCGAACGAAATTTATCGCGCCTGCTCGATCGAGCGCAGCACGGTCTCGCTCGGCCAGCAATCCACCTTCAACCCGGCCCGTTTCTGATAGGCGCCAAGCGCTGCGCGCGTCAGCATGCCGGCCTTGCCGTCGATCTTGTCGGCGTAGAGCCCGATGCGGGTGAGATGACGCTGCATCGCCTCGACATCCTTGGTGCGCAACTGCGTCGATGCCGACCACGGCGTAGCGAACGGAAGCGGGCTCACCATGCGGTCTGCGAGATGACCGACGAACAGCACATAGAGATCGGAGAAATTATACTCCTTGATCACGAAGTAATTCTTCGTGGCCAAGAATGACGGGCCATAAATGCCTTCCGGCTGCAACAGCGAGGCCTCTCCCGCCTGCTCGGCCACGCTCAACTTTTGCCCGCGCACCGGTACAAAGCCGTCGCGAAGCCACTCGCGCAGCGGCTTCGTCACTTCCGGCACGCCGATCGTGCAATCGACGTTGGCGGGCGGGTTCACCTCATAGGCCCAGCGTACGCCTGTCTTCCACCCCTTGTTGACAAGTTGCTCCGCGGCGGAAGCCAGCGCATCCGGCACCGAATGCCAGATGTCCTTGCGGCCGTCGCCGTCGAAATCAACCGCGTGCTGGTAAAACTCGGAAGGGAGGAATTGCGTCAGCCCGGTCGCGCCGGCCCACGAGGTGCGCAGGCCCTTGCGCGTCACCTCGCCGTCATTGATCAGTTTCAGTGCGAGGATGAACTCGTTGCGATACTTATCCTTGCGCCGGCCGACATAGGCCTGCGTCGCCAGCACGCGCACACCGTCGTAAGGCAACGTGTAGCGGCCGTAATCGGTTTCGCGGCCCCAGATCGCGAGCAATATCGGCGCGGGCACGCCGAAGCGCTGCTCGATGCCATCGAGCGAGACGCGATATTTCGCCATCAGCTTTTGGCCTTCGGCCGCAAGCCGCGCGAGGGAAGCTTCCTTGATGTAGTCGGCCGGCACCTGCACAAACTCGGCCTGCGATGGCGCGCCGGTCGCGGGCCGTCCCGGCAGGATCAAATCCGGCAGCTTGTAGTCGGGTTCGAGGCCCGCGGTTTCGCGGTCGAACGTCGCGCGCGAAACGCCCTGCCCCTCGGCCTCCGGCCACAGCGAGGTAATGAATTGCGTGAAGGCGGAGTCAGATGCGGCGTGGGCGGGAAGCGGCAGCACCAAAGTTACCACGAGCGCAAACGCGCCTGACCTATTTTTCAGACGACGGAATATGAAGCCATATTGCATCAGCGCCTCTTTTTGTATATATTCATAATATACAGCATGATTGACCTTGACCAGATCACCGGTTTTGACTGGGACGATGGCAACCGCCACAAGAGTGCGGATAAACATGACGTCAGTCAGACCGAAGCCGAAAGTGTCTTCTTCAACGATCCGCTGATCGTTGTTGAGGACGCCAAGCATAGCGAGATAGAGCGGCGCTTCAACGCGTTGGGAAAGACAACCCAAAACCGTTGGCTGCATGTGACCTTCACCCTGCGGCAAAATGCAACCGTGATCCGGGTGATATCGGCGCGAGACATGCACCGAAAGGAGAGAAAAGTTTATGAGCAAGCTTAAATCAGTTCCGTCCTTCAAGACAGAAGCCGAAGAGCGGAAGTTTTGGGAGACTCATGACTCCACCGATTACGTCGACTGGAGAAAGGCCGAGCGCGTGCGCTTTCCGAACCTGAAACCTTCAACCACGGCAATTTCAATTCGCCTGCCGCTGGGCTTGCTGGAGCAAATCAAGATCGCCGCCAACAAGCGCGATGTTCCATATCAGTCGCTGATCAAAATGTGGTTAGCGGAGAAGGTGGGTTAACGGGCCCTATCGCGTCAGCTTCTTGTACTTCACCCGGTGCGGGATGACGGAGTCCTGGCCGAGCCGGCGCATCTTGTCCTTTTCGTAGTCCTGGAAGTTGCCTTCGAACCACTCGACATGGCTGTCGCCTTCGAAGGCGAGCATGTGGGTGGCGATGCGGTCGAGGAACCAGCGGTCGTGGCTGATGATGACCGCGCAACCGGCAAAATCCTCCAGCGCCTCTTCGAGCGCGCGCAATGTGTCGACGTCGAGGTCGTTGGTAGGTTCGTCGAGCAGCAGCACGTTGGCGCCGGACTTGAGCATTTTGGCCAAATGGACACGATTGCGCTCGCCGCCCGACAGCGCGCCGACCTTCTTCTGCTGGTCCGCACCCTTGAAATTGAACGATGAGCAATAGCCGCGCGAATTGACCTCGCGCTTGCCGAGCAGGATCAGTTCGTTGCCGCCGGAAATTTCCTCCCACACGGTCTTCTTGCCGTCGAGGGTGTCACGCGACTGGTCGACATAGCCGAGATGCACGCTCTCGCCGATCGTGATCGTGCCGCTGTCCGCCTTCTCCTGTCCGGTGATCATCCGGAACAGCGTGGTCTTGCCGGCGCCGTTCGGGCCGATCACCCCGACGATGCCGCCGGGCGGCAGCTTGAAGGTGAGATTGTCGATCAGCAGACGGTCGCCATAACCCTTGGTGAGTCCCTCGAAATCGATCACGTTCTGGCCGAGCCGCTCGGCGACGGGAATCGTGATCTGCGCGGTCTGCGTCTGCTTTTCGCTCGCCTGCTTCAGGAGGTCTTCATAGCGCTGATAACGTGCCTTGGATTTGGCCTGGCGCGCCTTTGGCGACGCCGCGATCCATTCCTGCTCGCGGGCGAGCGTGCGCTGATGCGCGGCGTCTTCGCGGCCTTCCTGCTCAAGCCGCTTCTGCTTCTGCATCAGCCAGGACGAATAGTTGCCCTCATAGGGAATGCCCTTGCCGCGGTCGAGTTCGAGAATCCAGCTGGTGACGTTGTCGAGGAAGTAGCGGTCGTGGGTGACGATCAGGATCGCGCCGGGATAGTTGCGCAGGTGGCCCTCGAGCCAGGACACGGATTCGGCATCGAGATGGTTGGTCGGTTCGTCGAGCAGCAACAGCTCGGGTTGATCGAGCAGCAGCTTGCATAACGCGACGCGGCGGCGCTCACCGCCTGAGAGTTTGGTCACATCGGCATCGTCGGGCGGACAGCGCAGCGCGTCCATCGCCTGGTCGACCTTGCTGTCGAGATCCCAGAGGCCGGCGGCCTCGATCTCGTCCTGCAGCTTGGTCATCTCGTCGGCGGTCTCGTCGGAATAATTCACCGCCAGTTCGTTGTAGCGGTCGAGGATCGCCTTCTGCTTGGCGACGCCCAGCATGACGTTCTCGCGGACCGTCTTGGTGGCGTCGAGTTGCGGCTCCTGCTCGAGGTAACCGACGCGCGCGCCCTCGGCGACCCAGGCCTCGCCGTTATATTCCTTGTCGAGCCCGGCCATGATCCTGAGCAGGGT
>NZ_JBAVCF010000003.1:0-12138 GCF_049586575.1 Bradyrhizobium sp. | reverse complement strand
GCTGCGATCTGGCGGCGCGCTCGACATGATCGCTCGCAGGTTCGGCGTCTGAAAGAAGCCGAATCCCAATCCGCAGACCGCCATGCGCCAGACGATATTGACGATGCTGGGCGAGGCCGGCAGCGTCGCAAGCAACGCCATGCCGATCCCGAGCAGGGCCAGGCCGAGGCCGCCGAGCAACCCCGCCGGATGACGATCGCTCAAGCGGCCGCCGACCGGCGCCATGATCGCAACCACCAGCGGCCACGGCGTCATGAACAGGCCGGTCTCGACCTGCGTCCGGTGCAGAACATCCTCGAAGTAAAACGGCAGCGACACGAAGCCGATCCCCTGGATCGCAAACGAACAGACGGCAGTCGCGGCCGACAATGCAAACATCGGCCGGCGAAACAGGTCGATCGGCAGCATCGGCGCTGGATGGTCGGCCTGACGGCGAATTAAAATCAGCCCAAGCATGATGCCTATGACGAGCTCGGCCGATACCCAACCAAGCGGGGCCCGGTGCGCGGCGCTGCCGACACCGAGAATGACGAGACCAAGACACATCGCCGCCATCAGCGCGCCGAGAAAATCGAAGGCATGGTCGGCGCGCGGCGTCGACGGCAGGGTTCGCATCCCGATCGCGATCGCCGTCAGGCCGAAGGGAATATTGACCGCGAACAGCCACGGCCAGGTCCCCAGCGCCAGAATGCCGGAGGCGATCGTCGGCCCGAAGGTGAAGGCGGTGCCAACCACCATCGCGTTATAGCCAAAGCCACGGCCGAGGATCCGGCTCGGATAGATATAACGGATGAGCGCCGAGTTGACGCTCATGAGACCGCTGGCGCCGACGCCTTGCAATACACGTGCGACCAGAAGGCTCGGCAGCGACCAGGCACAGGCACACCCGAGCGAGGCAATCGTGAACAACAAAAGTCCGCCGAGATAAATGCGCTGGTGGCCGACGATCTCGCCGAGCGCGCCCAGCGGCAACAGCGTCGCCACCAGCGCAATCTGATAGACGTTGACGACCCAGACCACATCCGCCGGACTCACATGCAAGTCGGCCGCGAGCGTCGGCAGCGCGACGTTGGCGATCGCGGTATCGAGCGAAGCCATCGCGATCGCCGTAAAGATCGCGGCCACCGCCCATCGCCGGCGCTGCGGCGGCAAACCGTCCATCGCGAACGATGACGCCGGCTTTGCGACCTTGACCTCCTGCAACATCCGGCAGACCTCTCCAGCGAAATGGCGGCACTGCGCCGCCACGCTGGCGGATGTACTATGGAAGCGGGGCTCCCCCCATACGCCATGTTGCATGATGCGTATGCGGCGAGTTGAGGAATGCGTGCCGGTCTATCTGTTTTGGTCGTCCCCGCGAAGGCGGAGACCCATAACCACAGGCAGTGGTTGTCAGGCGAGCTGGGGGCTCCAGCTTAATGCCACTTTTAACATCGGCCGCCGCTCGCGCGGAGCCTGTCATTGCGCGCGCATTCGCGCGACCCGGTGGCTTGGCCGGGACGACGGTTGGAAAATCGTAGCCTACGCGCCGCCCGGATAGTTCGGACTTTCGCGTGTGATCGTCACGTCGTGGACGTGGCTTTCGCGTAGGCCCGCGCCGGTAATGCGCACGAACTGTGCCTTTTCATGGAATTCGGCGAGATTGCGCGCGCCGACATAGCCCATCGCGGCGCGCAGGCCGCCCGCGAGCTGATGCATGACATTGGCGACCGGCCCCTTGTAAGGCACCTGCCCCTCGATGCCCTCTGGCACCAGCTTGAGCGTATCCTTGATGTCCTGCTGGAAGTAGCGGTCGGCCGAGCCGCGGGCCATCGCGCCGACCGAGCCCATGCCGCGATAGGCCTTGTACGAGCGGCCCTGCCACAGAAACACTTCGCCCGGCGTCTCGTCGGTGCCGGCGAGCAGCGAACCGACCATGGCGATGTCGGCGCCGGCGGCGAGCGCTTTCGCCAGATCGCCCGAAAACTTGATGCCGCCATCGGCGATCACGGGCACGTCGGCCTTCTTCGCCGCCTCGACCGCATCCATGATGGCGGTGAGCTGGGGCACGCCGACGCCCGCGACGATCCGCGTGGTGCAGATCGAACCCGGGCCGATGCCGACCTTGATGGCATCGGCGCCCGCATCGATCAGCGCCTGCGCGCCTTCTCTTGTCGCAATATTGCCGGCGATCACCTGCACCGCGTTGGACAACCGCTTGATGCGGTTGACCGCTTCCAGCACCCGCGCCGAATGGCCGTGGGCCGTATCCACCACGATCAGATCGACGCCGGCATCGATCAACCGCTCGGTGCGCTCGAAACCGCCCTCGCCGACCGTGGTCGCGGCCGCAACCCGCAGGCGCCCTTGCGCATCCTTGCAGGCGAGCGGATGGGCGACAGCCTTTTCCATGTCCTTGACGGTGATCAGGCCGACGCAGCGATATCGATCGTCGACCACCAAAAGCTTTTCGATGCGATGCTGATGCAGCATGCGCTTGG
This sequence comes from Bradyrhizobium sp., assembly GCF_049586575.1. Classification (GTDB taxonomy): domain Bacteria; phylum Pseudomonadota; class Alphaproteobacteria; order Rhizobiales; family Xanthobacteraceae; genus Bradyrhizobium. The sequence goes on along the minus strand of NZ_JBAVCF010000003.1, from coordinate 9,658 downwards.
CCTCGTCCTGGCTGACGCCCTCGCGCACGGTCACGAGGTTTTCGTGCGTCATCAGTTCAGAGATTTTCTGCTTCGGGTCGGTGGCGAAGCGCACGTCGCGGTTGGTGAGAATGCCGACCAGTTTGCCCGGCCGCCCCTCGCCGCCGCCGGTAACAACCGGAATTCCGGAAAAGCCGTGGGCGCTCATCAGCGCGAGCGCATCCGACAGCATCGCGTCCGGTCCGATGGTGAGCGGGTTGACCACCATGCCCGACTCGAACTTCTTGACCTGACGGACCTGCCCCGCCTGTCCCTCGACATCGAAATTACGGTGAATGACGCCAATGCCGCCGGCCTGCGCCATCGCAATCGCCATGCGCGCTTCGGTCACGGTGTCCATGGCGGAAGCCATGATCGGAATGTTGAGCGGGATGGCGCGGGTGACGCGCGAGCGGATGTCAGCTTCAGAGGGCAGGATGTCGGAAAGACCAGGTTTCAGGAGTACGTCGTCGAACGTAAAGGCTTCGCTGATCGTCTGAAGTCCCTGCACCTGCGCCATTACCAACTCCATCCAGCGGCTCGTGGGCCGCGTAAGATCCCGGGATGAGCCAATACCGCCGGCGAAGCGTGCTTCGCCGTCGAATCAGGGCCCATCGGTAGGGTTGGCGGTGGTCGATAGCACGCCACCATGACGAATCAAAGGGGCCAAATCCGCATCTCGACGGTGCGCCCACAGCCGCCCTCATCGCGGCGACAAAAAAGAACCGCGGGTATGCCCTTGAGGCACATCCCGCGGATCACTTCTCGTTCAACTTAGTGGAGCGGATTTGACATTCGTTCGCCCCCTGGCGGCGAACGCTGAAGGCGATGTCAAATCCTGAAGCCACGAGAGACTTATATTTGCCGGTGGTCCTTTGATTCCAGCATTCGCAAAAGTGTCCGTTGAGCAGGGATGCGAATGTTAGAATCTGACCGCTAGCGGAAATCCTGTGCGGTACGAACGCGCGAATGGCCATCAAGGCAGCGCCGCGCGGATTCGATTTCAGCTTCGCTAGCGCCCTTGCTCCGTGCCCAGGCTTCAGCCATGGACGCGCTGTACTTGGCGACGTAATAACGAACGACCGAGCAGGATGCGCGATGAAAAATGCCCTCGGCGGAGGCTTCAGCGGGAGCCATTGCAAAGAGGACCGCGAGAATGAACAACAAACGAAACCCCATTGCGGGTCTTTCCTTCTCCAAAAACTGATACGGGAAATGCTGAGCAACACAGCTCGTGCTGCGGCTAGGTCCCATAACGCTTACCGAGGTACAACCCCGTATCAAGCATGTCGAGCGCATGAGCTATGCAGGCCGTAGCGCATTAACGTTTCTGCACAAAATCGCCACAAACACCCGACGAAGCCTTTTGGGAGCATCTGCCGAGAAAGCATTGAAATCAAAGATTAACTGAGATGATCCCCAGGTTCCGTGCCATTCACCATAAGTTAAAGGCGGAACTCCCCCGAAAAGTTCCCACTCTCACAAAAAATCTCAATGAACAAACAACGTTTGATCCCGCTGATCGTGGCCACCGCCCTGTTCATGGAAAACATGGATTCGACGGTCATCGCGACCTCGCTGCCGGCGATCGCCGCAGACATCGGCACAAGTCCGCTGACCCTCAAGCTTGCCATCACGTCCTATCTTCTTGCGCTTGCCGTGTTCATCCCGGCGAGCGGCTGGACCGCGGACCGCTTCGGTCCGCGACTGGTGTTTTCCGGAGCCGTCGCTGTCTTCATGGCGGGCTCGATCGGCTGTGCATTGTCGGGATCGGTGACCGATTTCGTGATCGCACGCACGCTGCAAGGCATCGGCGGGGCGATGATGACGCCGGTCGGACGACTCGTGCTGTTGCGCTCGATCGACAAAAGCGCGCTCGTGAACGCGATGGCCTGGGTCACCGTGCCGGCGATGGTAGGTCCGGTGGTCGGGCCGCCGCTCGGCGGATTCATCACCACCTATTTCTCCTGGCACTGGATCTTCCTGATCAATATCCCGATCGGGCTGCTCGGCATCTTCATGGCTTTACGCTTCATTGATCCGATCAAAAGCGAAAATCCCGAGCCTTTCGATCTTTATGGGATGGTGCTGGCCGGCATCGGGGTTGCCGGCATTGCCTTCGGCCTCTCGGTGGCCGGCCTCAATCTCCTGCCATGGAGCGTCGTCGCTTCCCTGATCGCGGTCGGGGCGATCTCGATGACGCTCTATGTCATCCATGCCCGGCGCACCGCCTCTCCTGTGCTCGATTTTGGTCTGCTGCGGCTACCGACCATGCGCGCCAGTATCGTCGGCGGTTTCCTGTTTCGAGTCGGCATCGGCGCGCTGCCGTTCCTGCTGCCGCTGCTGATGCAGGTCGGCTTCGGCCTCTCACCGTTCCGCTCGGGACTGGTGACGTTTGCCTCCGCCGTCGGCGCCATGGGCATGAAGACGCTGGCGGCCCGCATCATCCGAACCTTCGGGTTCCGCAACATGATGACAATCAACGCCGTCATCAGTTCGGTCTTCCTCGCCGCCTGTGCGCTCTTTACGGTGACGACGCCACTGCTGCTGATCGCGATCATTCTGGTGGTCGGCGGTTTCTTCCGCTCGCTCGAATTCACCGCGATCAACACGGTCGCCTATGCCGAGGTCGAGCCGGCGCAGATGAGCCGCGCCACCACGCTCGTCAGCGTCAACCAGCAGCTCGCGGTTTCGGCCGGGATTGCGATCGGCGCTTTCTCGGTGGAATCCGCTTTATGGATACGCCACATGAGCGAATTGACCGCGGATATGTTCGCTCCCGCATTCCTCGTGGTTGCCGCGATATCGACGATGTCGGCCTTTTTGTTCTGGCAAATGCCTGACGATGCAGGCCACGAAATCTCCGGTCGCAAGGCAGTCGAGATTTCCAGCCGCAAGGGCGCGGCCTCCGCTGCGGTCAAGGTGGCGAGCGAGGAAACGCAGAACGCGCGGGATCAGCGGTTGGGGTGAGACGCTTCGCTGCCCGTCATTGTTGCGGCGCTCCAGGCAGTTGCGGAAGATCATCGGTGATCGTGAACCAAGGAGCCTTGCTGGCGACGTGGACGTGGAGCTTCGGTCGGATGCCCGGATCGTCATCCAACGCGCCTAAAGGCAAGCCGTAGTATCTCGGGTGAGCGTCGAACTTGCTCAGGATCGGCGAGCCGCACACCCGGCAAAACCCCCTGTGATTCCCAGGTGACGATTCGTAAAAGGTAAGAAGCTCCTCGCCCTGCACGAATTTGAGGTCGGCCGATCTCACGCTCGCCCGGCTGCGAAAGGCGCTTCCTTGCGCCTTCCTGCACATCGAGCAATGGCAATTCATGGCACCGGATAGTTGTCCATCGATCTGGTACCTAACGCCGCCGCACAGGCAGCTTCCACGCAACATGCGCACCTCCCGATGACTACTCGGCCGGACGAGCCTGCCATGACGAACTTATTTAGGAACTCTGCGCGCCCCGAAATCCCGTGGCCAGCACATAACGCTCGGAGGAATCCTGCCGGCTCGCCGCCGGCTTGACGTGGCGGACGCTCGCGTAATCGCGCTTCAATAGAACCATCAATTCGGCATCGGCGCCGCTTTGAAAGGCTTTCGCGAGAAAAGTCCCGCCTGGTTTCAACACCTCGGCAGCAAACGCCGCCGCTGTTTCGATCAGGCCGACCATCCGCAACTGATCGGTCTTGCGGTGCCCCGTGGTGTTAGCGGCCATATCGGACATCACGACATCGGCGCGCCCCTCCATCATCGCGATCAGACGCTCCGGTGCATCTGCGGCAAGAAAATCGAGCTGCGCGAACGCCACACCCGCAATCTCCGGCATTTCGAGAAGATCGATCGCCACCACCTTACCCTTGCCGTTCGCAAGGCCGATTCGCTTGGCGGCGACCTGGCTCCAGCCGCCGGGTGCTGCGCCGAGATCGACCACCGTCATGCCGGATTTAAGCAGATGATATTTGTCGTCGATCTCCGTGAGTTTAAAGGCCGCGCGCGAGCGAAAGCCCTCGCGCTTCGCGCGGGTCACATAGGGATCGTTAAGCTGGCGTTCCAGCCAGAGTTTTGACGACAGTTTGCGCTTGCCGCCGGTCTTGACGGTGACATGAAGCCGTCCGGTCGTGTCTTTCGCCATGTGTGTCTATCGGCCGGCGCTCAGCGCGCCGTCCTCGCGCAACATCTCCACAAGCATGCCCTCGCGCAGGCCCCGGTCGGCGACGCGCAGTCGCGGCAGGGGAAACGCCTGGCGGATCGCATCGAGAATGGCGCAGCCGGCCAGCACCAGATCGGCGCGCTCGACGCTGATGCACTGATTGGCGGCGCGCTCCTGGTAGCTCATGCGCAACAGCCGCGCGATGCTCGCGGAGATCTCATCGTCGCTCATCCAGATTCCGTCGACCCGGCGACGGTCGTAGCGATGCAGATTGAGATGAATGCCGGCAAGCGTCGTCACCGTGCCGGAGGTGCCGAGCAGGTGCATGCCGGCCAACTCACGAGCGTGCTCGGCGGCGAACGGCCCGACATGGCGAGCGACTTCGTCGATCATGGCGGCATAACACTGCGGCGTGACATCGCGGCCGCCGAAATGTTCGGCGAGGGTGACCACGCCAAGGGGGATCGACATCCATCCCTTGATGCGTGGCGTGGCGCCCGCGACGGTGGGATCGCGCTCGATCCGCACCAGTTCGGTCGATCCGCCGCCAATATCGAACAGGATGGCGCCGCGTCCCTGCGGGTCGATCAGCGGCGAACAACCGATCACGGCAAGCCCGGCCTCGGTCTCGCGATTGATGACCTCCAGACGAATTCCGGTCTCTGCGGCCACCCGGTCACGAAAGCCCTCGGCGTTGGAAGCCGCCCGGCAGGCTTCGGTCGCAATCAGCCGCAGCCTACGCGCTTTCCGCGACCTGATCTTGTCGCGGCAAACGCTCAAGGCCGCAATCGCACGTTCGATCGCCGCGTCGCTGATGCAGCCCGTGGTCGAGATGCCTTCGCCGAGGCGCACGATCCGCGAGAACGAATCGACCACGCGGAACCCGTCCTCTGTGGGGCATGCGATCAGCAGGCGACAGTTATTGGTGCCGAGGTCCAGCGCCGCATAAACCTCGGTCCCCGGTACTAACCTGGCGTCTGCGGCATCGGCCGCGACCGGTATGGTCGAGCTACCGCGCGACGCCGCGTCGTCGCGAGCCCGCGTATCTTCCGTCATAAATGTCTTTCCCCGGCCCAAAAGCCGACGAGGAATAGCGTTTCGGCTAAAACTTTAGCTCGATTAAGGGCGGCGCAACAACCCTCTACATGGGACCATGCCCAATCAGACGTTGTCGTCCGGCGGGGGGTGGTCTATCTGGGATGCAGGCGGCAAAACTCGCAAAAATCGACGATTTCAGGTATTTTCGATGCAAGATCACACCTCCCCGGCGTCCCTCGAAAACGCTCTTGCGGTGCAAAAATACGGGGTCGGACAGCCGGTCCGCCGCAAGGAGGACGACACGCTCGTCCGCGGCAAGGGCAAATATACCGACGATTTCAATCTACCCGGGCAGACCTATGCCTGGATCGTCCGTTCCAGCCACGCCCACGGGGTGATCCGTGGCATCGACACATCAGCCGCCAAGGCCATGCCCGGCGTGCTCGGGGTGTGGAGCGGAACCGATCTGGTGGCGGCCGGCTACGGCCCGTTCACCTGCGCGCTGCCGTTGAAGAGCCGCGATGGCACGCCGCTACACCAGACCAACCGCACCGCGTTGATGACCGACAAGGTGCGTTATGTCGGCGACCCCGTCGCCTTTGTGGTCGCGGAAACGCTGGTGCAGGCCCGCGACGCGGCCGAAGCGGTGACGGTCGACATCGATCCGCTGCCCGCGGTCACCGACCCCGAAGAAGCGGCCCGGCCCGGCGCACCGCAGCTCTACGATCACATCCCCAACAATGTCGCGCTCGATTATCACTTTGGCGATACCGAGAAGGTCGAGGCGGCCTTCAAGAGCGCGGCGCATGTCACCCGGCTCGACGTCCTCAACAACCGCGTTGCGGTGGTGGCGATGGAGCCGCGCGCGGCGCTCGCCTCCTACGACAAGACAACCGAACGCTTTACGATTCAGGTGCCGACCCAGGGCGTCGCCGCCAATCGCGTCGGTCTCGCCAAGAACCTCCTGAAGGTTCCAAACGACAAAGTGCGCCTACTCACCGCCAATGTCGGCGGCTCGTTCGGCATGAAGAACATCAACTATCCCGAATATGTCTGTATCCTGCATGCCGCGAAGGTGCTCGGACGTCCGGTCAAATGGACCGACGAACGCTCGACCAGCTTTCTCTCCGACAGCCACGGACGCGCGCAAAAAATTCATTGCGAACTCGCGCTCGATGCAGAGGGCAGGTTCCTGGCCCTGAAGGTTTCGGGCTACGGCAATTTGGGGGCCTACATTACCGGGGTCGCGCCGCAGCCATTGTCGCTGAACATCGGCAAGAACATCGGCAGCGTCTATCGGACGCCGGCTATGACGGTCGACATCAAGACGGTGCTGACCAACACCACACTGATGGGCGCTTATCGCGGCGCCGGACGTCCCGAGGCCAATTACTTCATGGAGCGCCTGATTGATCGCGCTGCCGACGAGATGGGCATCAACCGGCTCACCTTGCGCAAACGCAATTTCATCAAGCCCGCGCAAATGCCCTTTGCCGCCTCCTCCGGCGTCACCTACGACAGCGGCGACTTCCAGGGCGTGTTCAACAAGGCGCTTGAGATTTCCGACCACGCCAACTTCGCCAGGCGCAAAAAGGAAAGCCGCAAAAACGGCAAACTGCGCGGGATCGCCGTCGGCTCCTATCTCGAGGTCACCGCGCCACCCAACGTCGAACTCGGCAAGATTGTGTTCGGGAACGACGGCTCGGTGAAGATCATCACCGGCACGCTCGACTACGGCCAGGGCCATGCCACGCCATTCGCGCAGGTGCTCGCCTCCCAGCTCGGCGTCCCCTTCGAACGCATCACCCTCGAACAAGGCGACAGCGACCTCGTTCACACCGGCAACGGCACCGGCGGTTCGCGCTCGATCACGGCGAGCGGCATGGCGATCGTCGAGGCCTCAAAGCTCGTCATCGAAAAAGGCAAACGCGCCGCGGCGCACCTGATGGAAGCCGCCGAAGGCGACATCGAATTTGCGGGCGGCCAGTTCACGATTGCCGGTACCGACCGCTCGATCGACATCATGGATCTGGCGAAGCGCGTGCGTGACGGCAAGATGCCTGAAGACGTGCCCTCCTCGCTCGATGTCGATCACACGAGCGGGCCGGTGCCTTCGACCTTTCCCAACGGCTGCCACGTCGCCGAAGTCGAGATCGATCCCGAGACCGGGGTCGTGCAAATCGTCCGCTACACCGGCGTCAATGATTTTGGCACCATCGTGAATCCGATGCTGGTGGCCGGCCAGTTGCACGGCGGCGTCGCGCAAGGCATCGGTCAGGCCTTCATGGAATGCGTGAGCTACGACGGCAACGGCCAGCCGATCACCGGCTCCTTCATGGACTATGCGCTGCCGCGCGCCCAGGACATTCCGCTGATGCAGATCGGCGATCACCCTGTGCCGGCCAAGTCCAATCCGCTGGGCACCAAGGGCTGCGGCGAAGCCGGATGCGCCGGCTCGCTCTCGACGCTGGCCAATGCTGTGCTCGACGCCTTGTCGGAGTTCGGCGTTACCCAGATCGATATGCCGTTAACGCCCGAGCGCGTCTGGCGCGCGATCCATGATGCGAAAAAGAAGATGGCGTAGGCCACGACCGCTCCACTTACACAACTTTCGTCGCCCGGCTTGACCGGGCGATGCAGTACAGCGGCCCCGGTGATTGAGCCGTGAGGCCGCGGCTTACTGGATACCCCGCTTTCGCGGGCTATGACGCCCGAACAGGTTGAAGAGCACCTTGCCCCTCAAGCAAAGCCTACGCCGCCGCCTGCTCGCGCGGCCGGTAAATCGCGACATGGTGACAATGCGCCAGCGGCGTGGTGCCGTTGCCGACGACAAGTGCGTCCAGTTCGACGAAGCGATGGCCCTTTTTCTCGTAATTGCCAGTGACTTTGGCGCGCGCCGTTATTTCATCGCCGCGGCGCGCGGCGTTTAACAACTGCATTTTGCTGCCGACGTGAATCCACGGGCCGAGAATGGCGTTATCGACCAGCACCTTGTTCATCACCCGCTGCAACAGCCCGGGATGACCGAGCCCCTCGCGAGCGTAGATTGGATCACGCTCGCGCACGTCGTTGAGATATTCGTCTGCCGCCTCGCCGGCCCATGTGCGCGGCATCGAGCCGAGCCATTTTCCTGTTTCGTAGGAGGCCGCACTGACCGGCTTGCGCTCCGAGACGGCGGCGACTTCCACGTAGTCGGCGATCGCGAAACGCGGCGCGACCGCGGGAAGCCAGGCGGTCCCGGTCGCGCATAATTCGCCGCGGCTTTCGACCTCGATCGAAATCACACCGTTGTTTTCCTTAGCCCTGATATCGGCGATCTCGCCGTCATAGACCGGCTTGACAAAGCGCGCCTCGATCAGGCCGCGTTCGAGGAAAGCGCGGCCCCATTGCGCGACCGGCAGATGCATCATGTAGGCCATGACGTCGACGCCGGGGACAAGACCGCCGCTAAACCCGAACCGGCGCGCGACGGTATCGTCGTGCATCTTGTTTTCGGACAATTTCGCGGTGTTGTAGGCTTCGACACGGTAGATTTCGATCAGGCCCGTCATCGCCCTGTTCCCTTCGATCGATCTTTTCGCAGGCGATGGTACGCGAAGGGAACGCCTTGGCAAGGCTGCCATTCGCGAGCCTTTTCCTCGCATTTCCCCAGCCGATGGGGTACCACCCGCGTCTCGCCATTCCCATCTGTTCATGATCGATGACAACGCCCCAAAATCCCACCCGCATCTATGTCGACGCCGATGCTTGTCCTGTGAAGGAGGAGATTTACCGGGTCGCGGCGCGGCATAGACTTCCCATCAGCGTGGTCGCCGGCCAATTCATCCGGGTGCCGCAGGATCCTCTGATCGAGCGGATTGCGGCGGGATCGGGGATGGACGCCGCCGATGACTGGATCGCAGAGCGCGCTGGCCAGGGCGACATCGTCATCACATCGGACATTCCGCTCGCCAGCCGCTGCATGAAGGCCGGCGCCGAGGTGATCGCGCCGAACGGCAAGCCGTTTACCGAACAATCGATCGGAATGACCCTTGCGGTTCGCAACCTGATGACTGATCTACGCTCATCGGGCGAGGTGACCGGCGGTCCCAAATCCTTCGCACCGCGCGACCGTTCGGCGTTCCTGTCGGCGCTCGATCAGGCGATCCGCCGCATCCAGCGCCGGCGCGCTGCGCAGTCCGCTGCAAGACCAGAGTTGAACTGAAAGAACAAACTGAAAAATCATGGCGCCTCCGCTGATCCAGTTGAAAGACATCAAGCTGACCTTCGGCGGCACGCCGCTGTTGTCAGGCGTCGAACTGTCGGTGTCATCGGGCGAGCGCGTGTGTCTGATCGGCCGCAACGGCTCCGGCAAATCGACGCTTCTGAAGATCGCGGCGGGTCTCGTCCAGCCCGACAGCGGCAGCCGCTTCGTGCAGCCGGGCGCGACCATCCGCTATCTGCCGCAGGAGCCGGAT
>NZ_JBAVCF010000002.1:0-19778 GCF_049586575.1 Bradyrhizobium sp. | reverse complement strand
GCCACGGGTTTTCCTCATTTCAGCCGCAGATTGCTCACGAAGCATCGGACACGTTGCGCCGAAATGCCTAATTAAAATCAAGATATCTCCCAAATCGAGATCATGAATGTCGCTTTTTGGTCGGATTCAAAATGCGTTTTAGCGGTTCTCAGTAACGGGCACGGGCCGATAAACTGATGCCGGCATGCCCGATGTAGCGTAGTAACGGGAGGCATCACCATGGCGCAGGGGACAAGGTATAGTCCTTATGAGACTCCGTATGAATCGGATTATGATTCATACGAGAATCGGTATGCCGAACCGGTCGATCTCGACGCTTTCGGTTCCCAAGTAAGATCACGCCATTCCTCACGGTCGGTCGCGACACGCGAGGAATTCCTTCCCGAAGATTCCGTTCCACTCTTTCTGTCTGGCGCAGACGAAGAATTGCGATCGTCGAAATTCGCACGCCCGCGAAAAGGCAGATCGCGACTGTTGAAGACCGCGGCATTTGCGGTTGCGGCTATGATTGCCACTTTCGTGGCCGTCAAAAATCCCTTCACTGTCTTTGCCAACGCAACAGCGTCCTTGATGGGTACCGCGGACCTCAAATCGGCTTCAACAACGCCGCCGGAGACGGCGCCGACAATGCCGCCGCGTCAGGCCGTGGCAGCTGTCGCGGCTACCACGCCCGCCCTGGCGGTCGCTCCTGCCGTACCGCCGTCACGCGATGAAATCGCGCTCGCGCTCAGGACGGCGCATCAAAGCCAGCCCGCGGCAGAAATCCAGCAGCCCACGGCTGCGGTTGCGGCCGTAGCAGCAGCTCCCGTCGCCGTCGCGCCACCGGCGAGAAAGATCGACAGCGACGAACTCGCCACGCTGATGAGCCGGGCAAAGGCCCTGCTCGCGTCGGGCGATATTTCGCCTGCCCGCCTGCTGCTGGAGCGGGCTGCGGAGGCGCAGGAGGCGAGCGCGGCATTGATGCTGGCGCAGACTTACGACCCGACGGTGCTGGGAACGCAGGATATCCGCAACATCACTCCGGATCCGGCGAAGGCACGCAGTTGGTACCAGCGCGCTGCCCAACTCGGCTCGGTCGATGCGCAGCGTCGGCTCAGTCAATTGCAATAGTCGTCTTCATCAGGGGTAGGAAAAAAATGCGACGTTTGATTGGTTTGGCACTCGTTGCCACGATGATGGCGCTTGGCTTTGCGGCTCGCGCTGAGCAGGCCGAATATGACCCGGCGAAGGTCTCAGACAGCCTCAAGGCCATCTTCCAGTTCGGCTCGGCACAGACCAAGCAAGCGCTGAATCAGAACACGGTGACGCTGATCACAGGGACCATCGGCGGCACCTACGTGCAAATCGGCGCCGACCTGGCCTCCGTGCTCGACGACGGAAACAAGTTGCGCGTACTTCCGATCGTCGGGCGCGGCTCCGTTCAGAGCGTCGCCGATATCCTGTTCCTGCAAGGCGTGGACATCGGCATCGTCCGCGCCGACACGCTCGACTATCTTGAGCGCAAGGGCTTCGCAAAGGACATCAAGAAGCAGTTCACCTATGTGACGAAGCTCTACAATGAAGAGATGCAGATCATCGCTCCGAAGTCCATCAACAGCATGAGGGACCTCCAGGGCAAGCGAGTCAGCATCGATCTGCCGAATGGCAGCACCTTCGTCACCGTGTTGACGGTGGCCGAACGGCTCGGGCTCAAGGCCGACTGGCTCTATATCGAGCAGCGCATCGCGATGGAGAAACTGAAGAAGGGCGAGATCGACGCCGTGATCGTCGTCGGCGGCAAGCCTTACAAGTCGGTCTCAAACTTCAACAACGATGGCCGCTTCCACCTCGTGAAGGTCGACTATGAAAAGCCGTTGCAAGGCGATTACCTGCCGGCCACCCTCACCTCGAAGGACTATCCGAACCTGATCGCGGAAGGCGAGTCGGTCGACACCATCGCGGTGCCGGCATTGCTCGCCGCCTATAACTGGGCGCCCAACACCGACCGCTACCGCAAGCTTACGAACTTCGTGGATGCCTTCTTCACGAAATTCCCGCAGTTCCAGAACCCACCCTTCCACCCGAAGTGGAAAGAGGTTTCGCTGGCGGCTCCGCTCGCTGGCTGGCAGCGTCTGCCGTATGCCCAGCAGTGGCTCGATTCGCACGGGATCGAGCCGATCACCCGCAGCCGGTTTGACGATTTCCTCAAGCAGAGTTCGGCGACCGGAAAGATGCCGTCCGAAGCCGACAAGGAAGCGCTGTTCAAGCAGTTCAAGGCCTGGGAGGCCGAACAGAACGCCCACGCCCAGGCAACACCTAAAGCGCGATAAATAACGGCGCAGAAAACAAGTACAGGGAGAGCGACCAAGGGCCTGACGTCAGTCAGGCCCTTGACGTTTGATCGATCCGGTCCGCTCAGCCCGAACGATTTTACCGACCGAGGCACAGCCTTACGGTCGAACCCCGGCTTCAGCAGTCCGCTTCAATGCGGCGCGCGCGGCCTCGCGATGCTCCGGCGTGATATGGGTCGCCACCAGACGGATCGCGGTGGCGAGCACGGCGGCATCGTCGGTGAAGCCGAGCACCGGCAGCATGTCCGGGATGAAATCGAACGGCAGGATGAAATAGGCGATCGCGCCAAGCAGTGCCGCCTGGACATGACGCGGCGTCTGGCGGTCGAAGGCGCAGTAATAGGCGCTGAGCAGATCCTCGGCGAACGGCAGCCTTGCTGCGACCCGCTTGAACTTTGACCAGAAGCGCTTGCGGACGCTCTCTGGATCCTTGGCCAGACTGTCGGCCGGCTCAAATCCAATCGTATGTTCCGAAACCATGCGCCGCACCCTCCTTCAATCCGCCTAGCTGGGGATGTCGCGCCGATCCTGCAAGCTCTGGAAAAATTGCGGGCTGTCTCAGGTGACGCCCAACTGGGCGGCGATCGCATTCATCGCCTTGGCCAGTTCGATGTCGCGCACGGTCACGCCGCCGGCGTCGTGAGTGGCAAGAACGACCTCGACCGTCTTGTAGACGTTGCGCCATTCCGGGTGGTGGTCGCTTTTTTCGGCCACCAGCGCGGCGCGGCTCATGAAGCCGAACGCCTCGTTGAAATCCTTGAACACAAAGGTGCGCTCGATCGCCTCGCGACCCGCCACTTCCTTCCAGCCCGGCAAGCCTTTCAGCGCCGATTTCCTCAGCTCCACCGACAACCGCTCCATCACAATGGCCTCCATGGCTTGAACCAACAGCTATCTAACACCGAACCGGTCCGGACGATCCGCATAAACGGCGGCCGTGCCCTTAAAAAGGCGCTGTTAGATCAACCAGATGTACTTGTGAATCGGGGCTGGCCGCCCGGGCATGGCTGAAGGATCTGCTGTAACACGGGTAACCATGACGGCGAAGTGACTCAGGGAAAAGCGCCAAACTTGCTACACTTGCGGCCTAACCGGATGCACAGATCTCCTTGGACCTGAATTTTTCCTGATCAATGGCAAGCGGTCTCGACACGGCGCCGGCAAGCCCGGCCGAACCCCCGATATCGGCATCCTCCCGTTTCCCGGCGCGGCGGAGCGTGCTGTTCATTGTGCTGGCCGGGGTACTTGCCATCATCGGCATTGTGACCGCCGGCTATTACTTCGCGGTGCGCCCGGTCGCCTTGCGGATCGCCGTAGGGCCAGCGGGCAGCGACGACCTCAAGGTCGTTCAGGCCTTGAGCCAGGCCTTCGTCCAGGCCCACAGCCAGATCCGCTTGCGGCCGATCCCGACCGAGGGCGCGACCGCCAGCGCCCAGATGATCGCCGAAGGAAAGGCCGATCTTGCCATCGTCCGCGGCGATCTGAACGTGCCGAAAAACGCGCAAGCCGTGGCGACGCTGCGCAAGAACGTCGCAGTGCTGTGGGTGCCGCCTGCGATGAAAGGCAAGAAGGCGGGTGCGAAAATCACCAAGATTGCGCAGCTTGCCGGACGCCGCATCGGCGTCGTGGGCCGCACGCCCGCCAATGTCGATCTGCTAAAGGTGATTCTGCGGCAATATGGCCTGGATCCGAACAAGGTTGATGTCATCCAGTTTCCGGCGGGCGAGGCGGCCGACGCGATCCGCAACCGAAAGGCCGATGCCTATCTCGCGGCCGGGCCGGTCAACAGCAAGATCACGTCAGAGGCGATCGCGGCTTCGACGCATGACGGCAAGGCGCCGACTTTCCTTCCGATCGATTCGGCGGAGGCGATCGCGCAGAACCATCCGATGTACGAGGCCTCCGAAATTCCTGCCGGCGCGTTTGGCGGTTCGCCCGACCGGCCGGAGGACGAGGTCAAGACGATCAGCTTTTCGCACCATATCGTGGCCCGCAAGGATCTCTCGGACGCCACGGTCGCTGCCTTCACGCGGCAGCTCTTCGCGGTCCGGCAAACGGTAATGAGCGAGTTTCCGCTGGCGGCGAAGATCGAGACGCCCGATACCGACAAGGATGCATTTATCCCGGTGCATCCTGGTGCGGCAGCCTTTGTCGATGGCGAGGAAAAGACCTTCCTCGACCGCTACAGCGACTTCATCTGGTGGGGCCTGATGGGGTTGTCGGCGACGGGTTCGATCGGCGCATGGTTTGCGGGCTACCTGAAGAAGGACGAGCGCGGCAACAACTCGACGCTGCGCGAGCGGCTCCTTGAGATGATCGCAACCGCGCGCCACAGCGATTCCATCGAAGAGCTCGACCAGATGCAGGCGGAGGCCGACAATATCCTGCGCGATACGCTGCAAAGTTTCGAGCATGGCGCAATCGAGGAAGGCGCGCTGACCTCCTTCAACATCGCACTATCGCAATTTCATCACGCAGTGGCCGACCGAAAGACGCTTCTGATGATTACCTCGCAGAATTTGCAACGTGCGGGCGCTGCGCTGCGGGTGACCGGAACCTGAGCCGCCATCCATCACGTCAAGGTGTGCCGTAACAGATGCGCAAGCGGGAACGGAACCCTGCGGCGCCAAGTTGGTCTCCATGCTTTAAGACGAGGAGACCATCATGCGACTGAAGCTTGTGATCCCGGCCATGGCGACTGTTGCCATGACGCTGGCTGCTCCGGCCTACGCTCAATACGACCGCGCCTATGGTCCGGGCTATCACGGCCCGGTCTATACCGACCCTGCCTACCGAAACCGGGTCTTTCGCGGCGCGTATAATCAGGGGCCGGCGATTGCACCCTTGTTCTATAATGACGGCTGGGTGCCGGAGCCGATTTTCGACCGATCGAGAACCGGCGGCATCGACCCGAATATCCGCCCGTCCGGCTAAATCCACCGCGCTCTACCGAAGTTGCGTCGGCAGGCCACAGGTGGCCTGCCGAATTTTCATTGCGGGCCCGCGTTTGACACGCGCAGCCGGCCCACCGTCACATTAACGAGACGCGTAACTCCGCAACACAGCCTCAAGCGCAATCGACGTGCAGGGCTTCGGCAATCTCGGCTTTTCGGCGAATGCGGCGGGAAGCGCGGAATCGGCGCCGTAGCCGCTGACAAAAGCAAAGGGAATGCCGAGCGCCTCCAGACGTTCGGCGATCGCAAAGCTCTTCTCCTTCACCAATCCGATATCCAGCAGCGCAAAAGCCGGCGCGCGCTCGGCGATCAGATGAAGCGCGCGGCTGACATTTCCCGCGGTGCGGACCGTCTTCACGCCGAAGCCGAGAATTGTGTCTTCGAAGTCCAGCGCGATAATTGCATCGTCCTCGACGATAAGGACATCGTCGGGCATGCCACCACTCGCAACATTGTCCATCACGCCAACAAAGGTTCCGGCTTGCGGGGCATAAGTTACGGCATGACAGTTCTGCCGGGATGCATCGGAGAAGCCGCCCCTTGTTCCCCGCCTGAAACCATCACATCGCTCGCCCGTTGTCTGTGCACTAGTGGACGGAACCAGGAAACCCTCGTCGGTATTGTGGGAGCCGCGAGGAATGGACCGAGAGAAGGTTGTTGCAGATGATCTCACAGGGAAGTCCCGGGCGCGGCGGCGACCGGCCGAACAACAATCTGCTGCGACGGCTGAGCGAGCCGGATTTCGCGTTGATCGCGCCGCATCTCTCGACGGATGAGTCTGCTTCTGACGAATTGCTTTATGATCCCGGTGATGACGTCGACACTGTCCACTTTCCCTGTGGCGCGAGCCTTGCGTCCTATCTCGTTGCCAATGAAGACGGCCGCGACGTCGAGACCGTGCTGGTTGGCCGCGAGGGCGCGGTCGGCGGCATCGTCAGCCTCGGCTATCTCCCCGCCTATACGCGGATCACCGTGAAGTTCGGCGGACCGTTCGTCCACCTGCCGATCAGCAAACTCGATGCTGCCAAGGCGGCTTCTGCTACGCTGCGCAACGTGTTCGCACGCTACGCCGACTGCCTGCTCGCGCAGATGTTTCAGTCGACCGCCTGCAATGCCATTCATTCGATCGAGCAGCGCACGGCGAAATGGATCATCTCGGCGATGGAGCGTACCGAAGGCGACAACATCGTGCCGCTGACCCATGAGCAGCTTTCGACACTATTGGGCGTCGGCCGCAGCTATGCCAGCCGGGTGATCCAGACCTTCAAGGCCGAACGCATCGTGGAGACGCGCCGCGGCTCGATCGTCGTGCGCGACCCCGAGGGGCTACGGCTGCGGGCCTGCCAGTGTAACGAATCTGTCAAAAACCACTTCGAGGAGGTCCTGCGCGGGGTCTACCCGAGCGAACAGGCCTCTGGGGGCTAACGGCGCGCGAATTAACGCCAAATCGGCTAACCAAACAGCCAATAAGCGATTGTTTTTCGGCGATTCCTGACTATATTGCGCCGCAGTAGAGGCGTGCCCGGTCCTTTTGGCCGGCCTTCCTTTTTGGGCGCCCAAGCGCCCGATCAAAATCCAGGGTTTTGAGCGTGATCCGGAAAAGTGGGTCCCGGTTTTCCGGTGAGATCGCGCTCCCTTATTGTCTGACGCAGAAGAAGTAAAAATGAACCTTCGTAACGTCGCCATCATCGCCCACGTCGATCACGGCAAGACCACGCTGGTCGACCGCCTGTTGCAGCAGTCCGGCACCTTCCGCGAAAACCAGAAGGTCGCCGAGCGCGCCATGGATTCCAACGATCTGGAGCGCGAGCGCGGAATCACGATCCTGGCCAAGGCCGCTTCGGTGCAGTGGAAAAACACCCGCATCAACATCGTGGACACGCCAGGCCACGCCGATTTCGGCGGCGAGGTCGAGCGCATCCTCAACATGGTGGACGGCGCGCTGGTGCTGGTGGATGCGGCCGAAGGCCCGCTGCCGCAGACCAAGTTCGTGGTGTCGAAGGCGCTCAAGGTCGGACTGAAGCCGATCGTCATCATCAACAAGGTCGATCGGCCGGACGCACGGCCGACGGAAGTGATCAACGAAGTGTTCGATCTTTTCGCGGCACTTGATGCCAGCGAAGAGCAGCTTGATTTTCCGATTCTCTACGGATCGGCGAAGCAAGGCTGGATGGCGGAGAGCCCGGAAGGTCCGAAGGATAGGGGCATGCAGCCCTTGTTCGACCTGATCGAGCGCCATGTCGCGGCTCCCACCGTCGAAGACGGGCCGTTCCGCATGATCGGCACCATTCTGGAAGCCAACCCCTATCTCGGCCGCATCATCACCGGCCGCATCACGTCGGGCTCGATCAAGCCGAATCAGGCGGTGAAGGTCTTGTCAGCCGACGGCAAGCTGATCGAACAGGGACGCCTGACCAAGATTCTCGCTTTCCGTGGCATCGAGCGCACTCCGCTGGAGGAAGCCGAGGCCGGCGACATCGTCGCCATCGCGGGCCTGACCAAGGGTACGGTGGCCGACACCTTCTGCGATCCGAGCGTCGAGACGCCGCTGACGGCGCAGCCGATCGATCCGCCGACCGTGTCGATGTCGTTCATCGTCAACAATTCACCGCTCGCCGGCACCGAAGGCGACAAGGTGACGAGCCGCATGATTCGCGACCGCCTGCTGCGCGAAGCCGAAGGCAATGTGGCGCTCCGCGTCACCGAGGCCGACGACAAGGATTCCATGGAAGTGTCGGGCCGCGGCGAATTGCAGCTGGCGATTTTGATCGAGACCATGCGGCGCGAGGGCTTTGAGCTCTCGGTGTCACGTCCGCGCGTCGTCTTGAAGAAGGACGACGCCACCGGCGATTGGCAGGAGCCGATCGAGGAAGTCGTGATCGACGTCGACGAGGAGCATTCCGGCGTCGTCGTGCAGAAAATGAGCGAACGCAGGGCCGAGATGATCGAGATGCGCCCCTCCGGCGGGCATCGCCTGCGGCTGGTGTTCTACGCGCCGACCCGCGGCCTGATCGGCTATCAGGGCGAACTGCTCACCGACACCCGCGGCACAGCGATCATGAACCGCCTGTTCCACGGTTATGCGACTTACAAGGGCGAAATCCAGGGCCGGCGCAACGGCGTCCTGATCTCCAACGATCAGGGCGAGGCGGTGGCGTATGCGATGTTCAAGCTGGAAGACCGCGGCCCGATGATGATCGAGCCCGGCTGGAAGGTCTACAAGGGCATGATCGTCGGCGAACATACCCGCGACAACGATCTCGAGATCAACGTGCTCAAGGGCAAGCAGCTCACCAACATCCGCACCACGTCCAAGGACGAAGCGGTGCGCCTGACCCCGCCGATCAAGATGACGCTGGAAAAGGCGCTGGCCTATATCGAGGACGACGAACTGGTCGAGGTGACCCCGAAGTCGATCCGCCTGCGCAAGAAGTTCCTCGACGCCAACGACCGCAAGCGCGCGGAAAAAGCCAAGCAGGCGGTGGCGTAACGAAAGTGGGCAAAAGGGCGAATGGGGAGTAGCGAATACGGCTGTTCCCGTCCGGTTCGCTTTCCGATACCCTTCTCGCTACTTTGCTCTCACCGTTCGCCTTGCGCATGTCCCTCCCCTCTTCCGTCGATGTCGCCATTATCGGTGCGGGCGCCGCCGGCCTTGGCGCGGCGCGGGCGCTGGAAAACTCTAACCTTTCTACAATCGTGCTCGAGGCGCGCTACCGCCTCGGCGGACGCGCCTTTACTATTGTGACCGGCGGCGGCGACTCCCCCCTCGCCGTGCCCAACATTACTTTCGATCTCGGCTGCGGTTGGCTGCATTCGGCGGATCGGAATTCGTTCGTCCGGATCGCCGAACAGTTGGATTTCGAAATCGACAAGACCCGGCCGCCGTGGCGCGAGCAGGGTTTTGATGCGGTCTTTCCGCCGAAGGAGCGCGCCGATTTTATCGAAGCGCTGGATGATTTCTACGACCGCGCCGAGGTAGCCGCGAAAGGCGGCCGCGACAGCGCCGCCAGCGCCTGTCTCGAGCCCGGCAATCGCTGGAACCCGATGATCGACGCGATCTCGACTTACGTTAATGGCGCCGAGCTCGACCGGGTCTCGATTCTCGACATGGATGCCTACGAAGACACCGGCATCAACTGGCGGGTGCCGCGCGGCTTCGGCTTGCTGGTTTTGACCTATGGCGCACCCTGCCCGCGCGCGGTCAATACCAAGGTCACCCTGATCGATCATTCAGGTCCGCGCCTGCGGATCGAAACGTCGCAGGGCACGCTTTCCGCCGCCAAGGTGATCGTCACGGTGCCGACCAATCTGATCGCCGAGGAATCGATTCGTTTTTACCCCGCACTCCCTGTCAAAGTGGATGCCGCGCGCGGCCTGCCGCTCGGCCTTGCCGACAAAATAGTGCTGGCGCTGGATCAGCCTGACGCTCTGCCGATTGACGGCAATCTGCGCGGCGCCACCATGCGCACGGCAATGGGCAGCTACCATCTGCGTCCTTTCGGCCAACCCTGCATCGAAGGCTTTTTCGGCGGCCGGTTTGCGCGCGAGCTGGAAGACGCCGGCAAGGGCGCGATGGCTGCGCAAGCGGTCGACGAGATCGTGGCGATGCTCGGCTCGGAATTTCGTCCCAGACTAAAGCCGCTGATCCATTCGCGCTGGGCGCACGA
Source organism: Bradyrhizobium sp. (assembly GCF_049586575.1). Classification (GTDB taxonomy): domain Bacteria; phylum Pseudomonadota; class Alphaproteobacteria; order Rhizobiales; family Xanthobacteraceae; genus Bradyrhizobium. Next base: position 9,827 of record NZ_JBAVCF010000002.1, on the reverse strand, counting down.
TCCGTTCGCGCGCGGTTCCTATTCGCACGCGCTGCCCGGCCACGCTGGCGACCGTGCCATGCTCGCCGCGCCGGTTGACGGCCGGCTGTTCTTTGCCGGAGAGGCCACCTCGCCGAACTTTTTCTCCACCGCGCACGGCGCGCGGGATTCGGGGGAGCGGGCGGCGAAGGAGGTGATGGTTTCGATAGCTGCGGGGTGACGGCCGCGTTCCGCGCTTTCTTCATTGCCGGGCTCGACCCGGCAATCTATCCTTCAAATAATGCGGACGGTGAGCCGAGTTGGCGCTAGGCGGAGAATCCTATGGAGTCCTCAACGTCAGCTAAATCCTATGGCGATTGGCGCGATACGGTTGACCAGCGTCTTCTTCAAATTTACTGCATAACGATAGAAGATGCCGGCATCGATGAAGGGTGTTTGGTTGATCACTGGCGATCAGACGAATCGCCTTTTGAATTTGTCGAATGGTACAGTAACAAATACGACCTTGATCCAATAATATCGCTCGTCCGAATTCACGAACGACGCAGATAATGCTGATTGCGATGTCAGAAGAACCCACGGAACGACGCAATTGGACCGGTGAGGAACTTGATCTCATTGTTTCGGACTATTTTTTTATGCTCAACGACGAGGCCGCTGGCACTCCTTTCAATAAGGCCCAGCATAATCGCTTCCTTCGGAGCAAGATCGATCGAAGTGAAGCGTCGATTGAATTCAAACACCGGAATATTTCGGCGGTGCTTCAGCTACTCGGACTCCCCAGCATGAGGGGCTATCTCCCTGCAGCGAATTTCCAAAAAGCAATTACCGCGGCGATTGATCGTTACATATCGCAAAATCCGGTTGCATTGCATCCGGAGAGAGCGGTCACCGGCTTCGCGGAGCGTCCCGGACTATTCGTTGAGACACCTCCTGCGCTTCTACCTGCAAACCCGCGGAGAGAGGATGTTGAGCGGCTCGTGCGCAAATTCAATCCGGTTGACCGCGATTTCCGAAATCGCAAACTTGGGCGCGACGGTGAAGAATTAGTTATTCAATTCGAGCGGGAGCGACTCCAGCGACGGGATCGGCCTGACCTCGCCAAGAAAATCAAATGGACCTCAGAGGAGGATGGCGACGGAGCCGGCTATGATATCTTGTCTTTTGACGAAACAGGGAAAGAGCGATTCCTTGAGGTAAAGACAACGGTGGGTTCCGATACAACGCCCTTCTATATCACAAGGAATGAACTATCATTTTCCTCCGAACGGCCTGAGGCATTTCGGCTGTGTCGTGTTTTTGATTTCTCTATCCGCCCGCGGATGTTCGAGCTGGTGCCGCCGCTAGAGAAACTCGTCCATCTTTCACCTCTTAGCTATGAAGCGTCATTCTCGTAGCGAGAGCTTTTGCTTTTACCTACATCTCCTATTCCATCGAAGCCTTCTTTAATTCTGCGAGAAAACCCTCGTCGTGGGCGGTCAACACTTCGGTCCAGTCCCCGATCAGCGCGTCAAGCACATCTATCGCCCCTTCGGGAACGGCAGCGGAGGACGGGAACGCTTCCGCGTTTCGCAAAAATTCCACTAACCACTGCGCTACGGGCGTCACGGGACAACGAGTCCACGTGGTCAGGATGATTGTCCAACCAAATGATGAGGTCATCGATTTCGTCCGCGTTCGCGGCCCACAGAGTTGCTGGCATTAGTTGACGCTCCGGTTTGATTAATGTCTCGACGACGTTAGGGGACCAGATTTGAGACAAGCGTCACAGAGGAAAAATAATTCGTCTAAAACCCTACTCCAACACCCTGTCCCGCATCGCCGCATCCGCCACGAAGCACTGCTGATACTTGCCGAAAATCCGGTAGCGATTCCTCGCGATGAGATTATAGATCGCATCCCGAAAGCGTTTTGGCACGGCGAATAGCGCGCGGACCCCGCCCCAGCCCGGGAGGTGCGAGAGCACGGTCAGCGCCGCATCGGATTTGAAATGGGCAACGCCGCCATGAATGACAGCGTTGGTATCGGGATCATCGGGATCGATACCGAAGGCCTGCGCCAGACGCGTGCCGTAGGCCGACTGGATCGCGGTGAAGCGAAAGCGCCGGTCCGTATCGCGGGTGGCGATGAAACGAATCCAGCGCGAGCAGAACACGCAGACGCCGTCGTAGAGGATCACGTCGTCGTCGGGCCATGCGCCGCTCACTTCATTCGCCTCCGTTCCAGTTCCTACTTCGCTTGAAAACGCTACCGGCTATCCAGCGTAGCAAGCGCGACCAGCATGAGCACGATGGCGGGCCCCGTCTTGACCAGCGCGCCGAGTGGCTCGATCCAGAGGTCCGGAGTCAGGATCGCGGCTGCGATCATATAGCCGAGCGAGGCCAGAATTCCCCAGATCAGGCCGAAGCCACAGGTCCGCCGGAATGCGATCAACACGCCGATGGTCATATCCATCAGGCTGGTGAGCACGGTGATCGGCGCGACCAGCATGGACGGAAAGGCATGCGAGCGCAGGAGGCCGGCAGCGGCGTCGTAGGAAATGAACAGGGCTATGAATCCCGAGACCGTCCAGAACACCACCAGGCTTGCGACGATTAGCGCCTTGATCAGATAAAGCCGCGCAAACCATTTGTCCTGGATGGTCGCAGCGCGCAACGCCGTGCCGTCGAGTTCGGCCGGTACGATGCCGGTTGCGCGGATCCATGCCGAGGGATCGCCGGTCACGCCGCGGCGCAGTTCGACAATGCCGGTGCGGCGCATCGGCGACTTCCAGCCAAGCCAGCTGACGAGATCGGCCAATTTCACGCCGATGTCGCGCAGGAAGCCGGGCAGCCGGATGCAAGGCCAGTCGCTGGTGCCGAACGCGCGACGAAACGAGGAGACTACCTCCCCTAACGTGACCGGTTGCTGCTGCATCAGATCCCAAGTCACGCCGGATACGCTGCCGTCCTCGACATCGCGAGAGGCGAGCCAGGCGACTGTTGCGGCCACGTCTTCAATCATCACAGGCTGGAACGGCTTGGCGGACTCGGCTGCCGGAAGCGCGAGCGGCAGCGCCGCAAAAGCACGCACCATGGCGCTGCCACCGAAGGCCGCAGGCGCGACTACAAAACCGGGCCGGAGGATCACGTAGCAAATGCCGGAGGCCGCGATCATCTGTTCGCCTTCGCGCTTGGTGGCGCTGAAAGCGGTGTGATCGTCCTTCGCTGAGCCTGGAATTGAGAAATGAATCAGACGAATGACGCGACCGTTCGCCTTGATCGCGCTCAACAGGCGCTCGACAAAGTCGCGATGTACCGCGCGGGCGTCGTTTCCTGGAGCATCCTGCAACACGCCGAGACAATTGACGATGACATCGATCGCGTGCTCGCCGATCAACCGCGCCAGTGCAGATGCCTCCATCGCCAGCAGGGGCATCTCAAGATCGAGCGCCTGCGAGACCTGGGAGGCAGCAAATTTTCGCGCGACCGCGACCACCCCAAAGCCTCGTTGGCGCAGGTCCCCGGTAAGGAATCGTCCGATCAGGCCGGACGCACCAAGGATCAGGATTTTCCGCGAACTGTCCATGTTTCCGTATCACCCGCGGCCAATTCAAAAGTCCGGCTTGGCGATCATGAGCCAGAGAATGATCATGACCGAACCAAAACCGGGAATGCCGAACACCAACCAGCGGCGAAACAGCGTGAAATAGTGCGCTGGCAACGGCTCATGACGTCCTGTGGCCGCCCGTGCCAGGTTTCGCATCTCGATCTGCATGAAAACCACGGGAATCCAGAACAATCCGGCGATCGCGTAGAGAACAAGCGACGCGAGGAGCCAACGCTCATGAAGGCCGATTCCGTCCAGCGCCATCAGAAACCCGCCGCTAATCGGCTGCAGCAACACTGCGCTTAGAGTGAATATCATATCGGCGGTAACGACGACTGCGGCCGTGCGCGCAATAAAGGCCACATCTCGACTCAAGTGAGCCATCAACATGAAAAACGCAATTCCGGTGCCGGTTCCCAGAATCACGATCGCGCCGAGAACGTGCAGATATTTGACGATCAAGTAGATCGTCATGGCTTTTTCGTTCGCACCGACGGCCCCTTCAGCGCGCGATCGAGTTCGGCGGCGGCGTGTTTAACGCCATTCTCGGTCTCGGCCATCCAGTGGCCTTCGCCGTCATAGGCAGGCAGCACGCGGAAATCGACCTTGCCGCCGCCGGCGCGAAACGCATCGGCCAGCTTCCGCGAGACTTCCGGCGAGAAATAGCTGTCATTGGCGGCGACCAGCCAGCTGACGGGGACGCGCGCGCCGTGGGCGAATTCGCCTGCCGCCGCCACCAGCGTATGCGGCGCGCAAATCTGGTTGGGAAAGCCGTTGGCGTGGCCGCCCCGGCCGGCCGCGAAAACGATGATGGAGGAGACCTCAGTTGGATCGGCATCGGCGAGCGCCAGCGCACCCCATCCGCCGGCGGAATGCCCGACGACCAGCGCGCCGTCATGCCGGATGAAGGGTTGCCCGTGCAAATAGATCAGAGCTGTGGATATTTCCTCGGCGGTGACGCGCCCCGAATGGACATAGTCGGCCTCGTCGCAGCCAAGCTGGTCTTCCAGATAAGGGCCGCCGGTGGCGCCGTGGCCCGGACGCTCCGGCACCAACACGGCATAGCCCCGCGCCACCAGAAGCGAGGCCAGCGGACGGTATTGGGGCTGCGGCATTTGCGCGCGAAGCAGCACATTCTCAGTGGAAGCATGCGCAATTACCGCCAAGCGAAACGGGCCCTCACCCGGCGGCCGGAACAGCACGGCGTGCGACGCCACTTTCGGATCGGGCGACGGCACCAGCCAGGCTTGCACGCGATTGGGCTCGCCTTCCGCGCCTTGCGGGCCGAAGCCGCCTTCCGCGGCAGCGCGTGCCGTCCACAGCGTCGTCAACAGTACCGGCACCAAAAAAGTCTTGAGCGACAACATTGAGCCCCCATGACCGCGTCGCAAACGAGACGCCCAGGATCGTTCACAGCGAATCAAATCCTGCGCCCCGTACCGTGTGGTCAACGTTAAGAACCTTGGACGGGCGCGTCCATTCCGCAAAACGCGGCCCCAAATGCCTTTTACTGTCCGCTTTCGGCACACCTCCGCGCCAGGTGATGCAGAAAATCCACAGGTTAACCGATAATTAACGATAGACCTTGAAGCGAGCCCGCCGACTTGCTTTGATTGGCTCATGAGCACAACCCTGATCGAGGTCCGACCGGCCAAGGCTGCTGATGCGGCTGCGGTGGCCTCCACCCATGACGAAGCGTGGCGCGCGGCCTACCAGGGCATCATTCCCGGCGCTGAGCTGGAGAAACTGATCAACCGCCGTGGCCCGCACTGGTGGGATTCGGCGATCCGCAAAGGCAGCCGTGTCAGCGTGCTCGTGTTCGGCGACAAGGTCGCGGGCTATGCCAATTATGGGCGCAACCGGGCGCGCAGCCTGCATTTCGAAGGCGAGATCTACGAGCTTTATCTGCGACCGGAGTTTCAGGGCCTTGGCTTCGGCCGCCGGCTGTTTTCGGCCGCGCGGCGCGACCTGCTGCAAAGCGGCCTGAAGAGCATGGTGATCTGGGCGCTTTCCGACAACGAAGCGGCCACCGAGTTCTACCGTGCGCTGGGCGGCCGCATGGTGGCGCGATCCTCCGAGAAGTTCGGGCCCAAGTCGCTCGACAAGGTCGCCTTCGCCTGGACGAATTGAGAGCCTGACTTCATCGCCGGCGCAGTTCAACTGTCATTGCCGAAAAAAGTTCGCACGAAGTGTGACGGACAAAGACATTCCAGGTCACGGAGCCATTCATGCGCGTTGAAGCGATCTCGATCGGCATCGATCCCCCGCGCGAGGTCAATGTCATCATCGAAGTGCCGGTCGGCGGCGAGCCGATCAAATATGAAATGAACAAGGAAGCCGGCACGCTGGTCGTGGACCGGTTCCTGTATACGGCGATGCGCTATCCCGGCAATTACGGATTCATTCCACATACGCTCTCCAACGACGGCGATCCCTGCGACGTGCTGGTTGCCAATACCCGCGCCATCGTTCCGGGCGCTGTCATGAGCGTGCGGCCGGTCGGCGTGCTGCTCATGGAAGACGAAGCCGGCGGCGACGAGAAGATCATCGCGGTGCCGTCCTCGAAGCTGACGCAGCGCTACGACAAGGTGAAGACCTATAGCGACCTGCCCGAAATCACCTTGCAACAGATCCAGCACTTCTTCGAGCACTACAAGGATCTCGAGCCCGGCAAATGGGTGAAGGTGTTGCGATGGGGCGGCGCCGAAGATGCGCACCAGCTGATCGCCGAAGGCATCGCACGGGCGAAGAAATAGCTTTCCCGGCCGTTCCAGGGCGCGCAGAGCGCTAACGAGCGAACCCGCATTCCCGCTTTCGCGGGGACGACGGCGAAGTCGGTTTTGCGATCCGGCCTGCACGGAAGAATGAATCTCAAACCCCAGGCTTCGGCAGGCCAGCAATCGCACAGGCCGCGCGCAAGGTGTTGACCAGAAGACAGGCCACCGTCATTTGGCCGACGCCGCCCGGCACCGGCGTAATCGCGCCTGCGACTTCCGAGACCTCGGCAAAGGCGACATCACCGACGAGACGGGTTTTGCCGGCGGCATCGGACAGCCGGTTGATCCCGACATCGATCACGGTCGCGCCCGGCTTGATCCAGTCGCCGCGCACCATCTCGGGACGGCCCACCGCGGCGTAAACCAGATCGGCGCGGGCGCACAGCGACTTGAGGTCGCGCGAGCGCGAATGCGCGATCGTCACCGTGGCGTTCTCATTGAGCAGCAATTGCACCAGCGGGCGTCCGACCAGGTTGGAGCGGCCGATCACGATCGCATCCAACCCCTCGAGCGAGGTGTGCACGCTCTTGCTTAGGATAATGCATCCGAGCGGCGTGCACGGCGAGAGCGCGGCAAATCCGCCAGCGAGACGCCCGGCATTGTTCGGGTGCAGCCCATCGACATCCTTGGCCGGATCGATCGCATTGATGATGGCTTCGGTGCTCAGGGTTTTCGGCAACGGCAGTTGCACGAGAATGCCGTGCACCAGCGGATCGCGGTTCAGCCGAGCGATCAGGGCCAGCAGATCGGCCTCTCCGACATCCTCCGGCAACACGTGCTCGAAGGACGCCATGCCGACTTCCTGCGACTGTTTGTGCTTGGAGTGGACATAGACCTGGCTCGCGGGATCGTGGCCGACCAAGACGACCGCGAGCCCCGGCGTCAGCGAGCTTTCGCGCTTGACCCTCGCCACCTCACTGGCCACGCGGGCGCGCAGCTCGGAAGCGATACGTTTTCCATCGATGATCTGCGCCGTCATTCGCTCACGCGATCAGAAAACGTTCGGATAGATATAATATTGGATCACGCGCTCGATGAAGTAGATGATCAGGATCAGGATGATCGGCGAGATATCGAGCCCGCCGAGGTTGGGCATGAAGGAACGGATCGGCGCCAGCAAAGGCTCGGTGATCCGATACAGAAACTCCGCAATCGCCGACACGAGCTGGTTGCGCGTGTTCACGACGTTGAAGGCAATCAGCCAGGATAGAATGGCGGATGCGATCAACAACCAGACGTAAAGATCCAGAACGATGAGAATGATGTCGAGAACGGCACGCATGGCGGGACTGCTCGCAAAGGTCGGGCGGCGGGATAGGACCCTCGCTAAATATCGGTTCCGTCAGGGGCAAACAAGGGAAGTTCCCGGGAAAGGGCCTGAAAAACAACGATTTCGCCGTTCTTGACTTGGCGTTGGCGCGGACTGTAAATGGCGCCGATTGCTGGCGGTTTCCAAGCGTTTGACCGCTAGCTGAATGGGGCCATAGCTCAGCTGGGAGAGCGCGTCGTTCGCAATGACGAGGTCGGCGGTTCGATCCCGCCTGGCTCCACCAGCCTTCGCAGGCTGGGCCTGCTTCGGCTAGGCGAGCCATCTCGTAGCGAAAGCTCTACACCATAGCCCAACGGGCGACGACGGGCTTCTAGACTTTCAGTCCAGGCAACAGACTACTCGGCCGCCTCCGCCATCGCCAATTCCGGCACGCGGCTCAGCCAACCATCGAGAAAATGTTTCAGCCAGGCGCGCTCGACAACGTCGTAGCGGGCGCGTCCGGCGAAATGCTGGTCGCGGGGGTAGGCGCCGGGCATATCGAGGCCGTCGGCGCCGCAAGCGGTCCAGCGGCACATCATCGCGTAGGTCGCGTCCGGATGGAATTGAAAGCCGAAGGCATGCCCGAAACGGAATGCCTGCCTTGGGAAGTCACCACCTTCAGCCAGCAATTCGCTGCATGCGGGAAGTTCGAATCCTTCGCGGTGCCAGTGATAGACCTGGTCGGGCCAGTGCGGCGAGACCTTCAACCCGGCCGGCGTGGGGCGGATCGGATAATAGCCCATCTCGACGCGGCCGTGGCCATGCGGCGCGACGCGGGCACCGAGATGCATCGCAAGCATCTGCGCGCCGAGGCAGATTCCTAGAAACGGCCGCTGCTCGAGCAGCGGGACCGCGATCCAGTCGATCTCGCGGCGAACATAGTCATCCAAGTCGTTGGCGCTCATCGGACCGCCGAAAATGATGGCGCCGGCATGCGCCGCAAGCGTCACTGGAAGCGCATCACCAAAGCGCGGACGCCGGATATCGAGTTGATGGCCAAGCACCCGTAATGCGTTGCCGATGCGGCCCGGCGTCGAGGTTTCCTGGTGCAGGACGATCAGGACCGGCAGAAGCGAGGGAGACGCCGACCAAAGTCCCGTCGCGGCGGATGCGGCATCACGCACAAGACCGGTTTTGGCGGAAGGCGGCATTGATCCTTCTCATCGCATCAAGCCTGCGATCCTACCAACAGACCGTTAATTTCCCGTGAGTTGCTGCGCCGGCTTCTTCAGCGCTGGCGCGTCTGAAAGCGGGTCACGGCCGACAGGATGAATCCGCGCGGGAACAGCCGCAGCATGAACGGCACGATCTTGATGCCGAGGCCGGGCAACACGGCACGGCGGTTGGCCATCAGGCCGTGATAGGCTTCCTCGGCCACACGCGCTGAGGAAACATTGAGCACCGCAGAATCAAACCCGGGCTCGATGCCGGCGCGGGTCTGAAACTCGGACGGTACCGGACCCGGGCAAAGCGCGGTGACGCGGACGCCGCGCGGTCCGAGTTCGCCGCGCAGCGCTTCGGTAAACGACAGTACATAGGCCTTGGAAGCATAATAGACCGCCATACCCGGCCCCGGCAGGAATCCGGCGATCGACGCGACGTTGAGGATTCCGCCGCGATTTCCGATCAACTGGTCGGAAAACCGCAGCGACAGATCGGTCAGAGCGCGGATATTCACCGCGATCATCCCAAGCTGCTCGTTGCGGTCGAGCTCGATGGCACGGCCGAATAAACCAAAGCCCGCATTATTGACGACGAATTCGACCTCGACCTCCGCGGCCTTCAAAGCCGCGGCGACCTTGTCGCCGGCATCCGTCTGTTCGAGATCGCAGGGGATCGCAATCGGGACAGCCCAGCCTTTGGCGGTAATTTCTGCGGCCAGCGCCTGCAACCGGTCCGACCGTCGCGCCACCATCGCCACGCGATGGCCGTTTGACGCAAAGACCCGCACCAGTTCGGCGCCAATCCCCGCCGACGCACCCGTAATCAGCGTCACCCGCTCAGTCACGATTTTCTTGCCCGCCGATAAATGCCCACCCGACGAGGATACGCCTTAAGCGGGATACAGCCCGCCTGCAAGTATTTCGACCCTTCCGCAGGCTGGGATCAGGCAGAAATGAGAAGCGGCCCAGAATCACACCAGCAATCCGCTGCAATGCGGCACTGACTACACT
>NZ_JBAVCF010000001.1:0-2442 GCF_049586575.1 Bradyrhizobium sp. | reverse complement strand
CCATTACGCCAGGGGTTCTTCGTCTCGTCGCGGGACGAACAAGGAAGGGGTGGAAGCCTGATGGCTTTCACCCCATCCTGCTGTGTCGTGAAAGACCTGCGTCGCGACAGACGGCGCTGAAGTCTCGCGCCCTGCTTCGTCCCGGTCAGCCCTTCTTGATCCGGAAGGTCTCGTGGCAGTTGCCGCATGCCTTGCCGATGGCGGGTGCGTTGACCTTCAGCGTATCGAGGCCCGTGATCTTGGCCTTGGCTTCGGTGACGACCTTGGCGAACTCTTCGATCCTGGCCTTGAAGCCGGCCTTGTCTTCCCAGATCTTCGGCGAAACCTCGTATTTGCTGTCCGCAGGATTCATTCCCTTGATGCTGTCCGGAAACATGGTCGGCAGCTTCTTGGCGGTCTCCTCGAGCTGGGCAAGCCCGGCCGTCACGGCGGCCTGGTCATAGGGCTTCTCGCCCTTCACCATGTCGACCATGGCGCCGAGATTTTTCGCATTGGCCTTCATGGTGTCCTGGTTCTGCTTGACCAGATTCTGCTGCGCGATGACAGCGCCGGCGCTCAGCAACAAAGCTCCAACAACCAAGGCAGTCCGTCTCATCGGTTTGATCCCTTATGATTTGTAACACACATAATCCCGTCGAACTTCCCAACACCGCAAGCGGTACTTCATTCCCCGCGACTTCCTTGGCATAGCCGTCACAGACTGTGCCGGCGCTGGTGTTCGCGGATCGCGATCCAGACCCGCTCCGCCGTTGCCGGCATGTCGATGTGATCAATCTTGTACTCGCGCCAGAGCCCTTCGATGATCGCATTGACGACCGCAGGGCACGAGCCGATGGCGCCGGCCTCGCCCGCGCCCTTGACGCCCAGCGGATTGGTCGTGCAGGGCACGTTGTGCGTCTCGAAAACGAATGACGGACCGTCGGCCGCCCGCGGCAGCGCGTAGTCCATGAAGGTACCGGTCTGAAGCTGGCCGTCCTTGGCGCTATAGACCGCCTCTTCCATCAGGGCCTGCCCGATCCCCTGCATCGCACCACCATGCACCTGGCCGGCGAGCAACAGCGGATTGAGCGTGACGCCGAAATCATCGACGATGACGTAATTGACGACGCGGATAAGGCCGGTCGCTGGATCGATTTCGACTTCGGCGAGATGCGTGCCGTTCGGGAAGGTGCCGTCGGCCGCCGTAAACGTGGCGCTGCCGCTGAGTTTCGCCGGGTCAATGCCCGGCCGGCGCGCCAGATCGGCAAAGCCGATCGAGCGGTCGGTGCCCGCAACGCGGATCGTTCCCTCTGATATTTCAAGATCGCCGGGACTTGTCTCCAGCGCTTCGGCCGCAATGTCGCGCAGGTGACCGCCGAGTTCGCGGGTGGCGCGCTCGACGCTGACGCCGCCGGTCGGAATCGCAGACGATCCGCCGGTCCCAAGTCCGGTGGCGATCATGTCGGTGTCGCCCTGGAAGACATGGACGCGCTCGGGCGGCAGCCCGAATTGTTCGGCGACGATCTGCGCATAGGCGGTCTGATGGCCCTGCCCGCTCGATTGCGTGCCGATCAGCACCGAGACGTCGCCTTTGGGATCGAGCTGCACGCGGGCGGTTTCCTCGCCCATCGTGCCGCAGACCTCGACATAGCTCGCAAGCCCGATACCGCGCACGAGACCTTGTTTCTTCGCGGCCTTGGCGCGCTTGGGGAAATCCTTCCACTCGGCGATGTCCATCGCCCGCTTCAGATGAGCGGCGAAGTCGCCGGAATCGTAGACCTTCCCGGTCGCGGTCTTGTAGGGCATGGCGCGCGGCGGAATGAAGTTTTTGCGGCGGATCGCATCGACGCTCATGCCGAGCTTGCGCGCGGCCGCATCGACCAGCCGCTCCAGCACGTAGGCCGCCTCGGGACGTCCGGCGCCGCGATAGGCGTCGACCGGCACGGTGTTGGTGAACACCGTGCGCACGCGGCAATGAAAAGCCCGGATGTCGTAAAGGCCGGGCAACATGCCCGCGCCGCCATGCGGAATGTACGGACCGAAGGTCGACAGATACGCGCCCATGTCGCCGATCAGATCTACGTCCATGCCAAGGAACTTGCCGTCCTCAGCCAGCGCCATCCGCGCCGTGGTGGCGTTGTCGCGGCCCTGCGCATCGCCCACGAAATGATCCGCACGATCGGCCGTCCATTTCACCGTCTTGCGAAGTTTTCGCGCAGCCACGGCAGCAAGCGCGTATTCGCGGTAGGGAAACAGCTTGGTGCCGAACCCGCCACCGACATCGGGACAGATCACGCGCATTTTTTCCAGCGGGATCTTCAGGACCATGCCGCCGATGATTTCTCGGATGCGATGGCTGCCCTGGCTGCCGACCGTTAGCGTCAGATGGTCGCGCCGCGCATCGTATTCACAAACCACCGCGCGCGTTTCCATGAAGTTGGTGACGATGCGCGGATTGACGAT